>JANYDG010000061.1 GCA_025359885.1 Acidobacteriota bacterium | reverse complement strand
GACGCGGGAAAGGACCCGATGCAGGCGATACGGGACCTGATGCTGCGGCCGATGCGGGATGAAGAGGACTAGAGCGTTTTCAGGAATTCTGTGAAGTGTCCAGCTTTCGCGAGGATGGATTTTTCTTGACAGAAAATCCAGTCGGCGAAGCGGCTGTACTTTACACCATTGCTGAAAATGCTCGAGCCGTCCGGGCTTTTTTCGACCGGATTGCGAGCGTCCGATTGCATTGCTGCCAGCCTGCGGGGCCTGAGGCGAATGGGTGTTTCTGAGCGAGAAGACTGATAGACTTGGAGCGGGTAAACGTATGTTTTCAAAACTGTTTGGCGGGAAAAAGCCGGAGGTTGGCGAGGAGCCTGAGGAGGCGGTTGCAACTGCGCCGGAGCCGGTAAAGTCGGGCTTTTTTGAACGGATGAAGCAGGCGGTGACGCGGACGCGGGAGTCGCTTTCGACGCGTCTTGAGGGGGTGCTCACGCTGACCCGGACGGTGGACGAGGCGGCGCTTGAAGACCTTGAATCGGCGTTACTGACGAGCGATCTGGGGTTGCCGACGACGACTGCGATTCTGGAGCAGTTGCGGGAGCGAGCGAAGCGACAGGACATTGAGGGGGGCGAAGAGCTGCGGGAGCTGCTTAAGGCGCAGATTCGCAACATTTTAGAGGGGCCGCGGGTCGAGGTGACGGAGCCTGCGGCGCCGCCCAAAGTGATCTTTCTGGTGGGTGTGAACGGGACGGGCAAGACGACGACGAGCGGCAAGCTGGCGCAGTGGTATCGTGCTGAAAGCAAGAGCGTTCTGCTGTGTGCGGCGGATACGTTCAGGGCGGCGGCGATTGAGCAGCTGGAGGTGTGGGCGAGCCGATCGGGCGTGGAGATGATCAAGACGAAGCAAGGGGGCGACCCGGCGGCGGTGCTGTATGACGCGATTTCTGCGGCAAAGGCGCGGGGGACCCAGATTCTGATTGTGGATACGGCGGGACGGCTGCACACCAAGGGCGGGCTGATGGACGAGCTTGAGAAGATGCGGCGGACGGCTAAACGACTGATTCCAGAGGCTCCGCATGAGGTGCTGCTGGTGATGGACGCGACGACGGGGCAGAATGGACTGCAGCAGGCGCGGCTGTTCACTGAGGCCTCCGGGGTGACGGGCATTGTGCTGACCAAGCTGGATGGGACGGCGAAGGGCGGGATTGCGGTGGCGATTGCGCGGGAACTGGCGCTACCGGTGCGGTATGTGGGTGTGGGTGAGAAGATTGGGGACCTGCTGGAATTTGACGCGGCGGCGTTTGCGGATTCGCTGCTGGATTAGTACGGAAGCTGGCTGTTGGCGGCGAAGCGGAGAATGATGGGCGCGGTCGGATATCGGCGGGCGCCCGAACTATTTCTGGTGGGAAAGTGGCGACAATTTTGGTGAATGCGGAGACTGACCAGCGCTGGATGGGGCGAGCGCTGGAGCTGGCGCGTCGGGGGATAGGGCTGTGTTCGCCGAACCCGGTGGTGGGGTGCGTGGTGCTGGACGGCGAGGGGAATCTTGCTGGGGAAGGCTGGCACGAGTACGACGGGCGGGACCACGCCGAAATTGTGGCGCTGCGGGCGGCTGGGGCCTTCACTGAGCACAATCGGGCGCGGGGCGGGACGGCGTATGTGACTCTTGAGCCCTGCAACCATACGGGGCGGACTGGGCCCTGTTCTACGGCGCTGGTGGAGGCCGGGGTGGCGCGGGTGGTGGCGGCGACGGTGGACCCGAATCTGCTGGTAGCCGGGCAGGGTTTGGAGACGCTGCGGGCGGCTGGAGTGGCGGTCACGGTGGGCGTGGGCGAGGCGGCGGCGCGGCGGCTGAATGAGGGGTTTGCGCGGTGGATTCAAACGCGGCGGCCGTTGGTGCTGATGAAGGTGGCGATGACGCTGGATGGGCGGATTGCTCCGGCACCGGGGGTGCAGAAGGCGCGGCAGGCGTATTGGATTACGGGTGAGGCGGCGCGGGCGGCGGTGCAGCCGATGCGCTGGGCGGCGGATGCAGCGCTGACGGGGGTAGACACGGTGATTGCGGATGATCCGCTGCTGACGGACCGGAGCGGACGGGTGAGGCGGAGGCGGCTGCTGCGGGTGGTGCTGGATTCAGCGCTGCGGTTGCCGCTGGACGCGAGGCTGGTGACGACGGCCGCAGAGGATGTGGTGGTGTTTACGGTTTCGCGAGACGAGGCGAGGGCGCGGGCGCTGCGGGAGCGCGGGGTGCGGGTGGAGGTGCTGGGGGCGGAGGACGGAACTGGCGCTGGAGGTGCGTTGCCTGGACGGGTGCCGCTGGGGTTGGTTTTGGATCGGCTGGGGGCGGAGGGGGTTTTAACGCTGCTGACGGAGACGGGGTCGCGGCTGAATACGGCGCTGCTGACGGGTGGGCTGGTGGACCGGATGCGGGTGTTTTGCTCGCCGCAGGTGATGGGGACGGATGCGGTGCCGGCGTTTCGAGGGATGAAGGTGCCGGTGCGGCTGAGTTCCGCGCTTGCCGGGGCGGAGATGGAGCGGTTTGGGGAGGATTGGTCGGTGGAGGGGTTGTTGCAGGATGTGTGGGGTGGTGTCGCGAAGTCTCGGTACGAATTGTAAGATTTGCTCGCGGATTCAGGCTATTCCCGGCTTGTTGGCGGTGAATTGATTTAACTGTTTTGATGTCTTTAAGAATCATCCCGTTGGCGAACCGTCTACTTCGTCGCGTGGCAGTAGATCGGGCTTACGGCCCACTGGAGTCGAGCAAGATGCCCATCCGTCTCAGTTTGGTGGATCGAGTGGCTCGCGATGGGCATGTGCTCTTTGCTTTGTTCCTGGACCAGCTTGCGGACTTCATCAACACTCATGGAGAAGACCTGACTTTAAGTTCAAGGCATCCCGCATGGGTATTTGCAGATTCTCCACACGAATCATAACCAAAAGCAAGGCAACGGCTTATCGGGCTTTTGCGGTTCCCCGGTCTCAAGGGCGAGTCCGGGGGCACCCCGACCATTGCTTCCGTGGCGTCGGGAATCTGTCGGTTCTGGTTATTCGAGGATGCGGGCTACTACGTCGTAGTGGTGGGATTCGGTGATTTCGCAGCGGTAGAAGGTGCCTGGGACCAGGGTTTCATGCGGGCCGAAGTCGTTGATCAGGACTTTGCCGTCGATTTCCGGGGCGTGGAGGAGGGTGCGGCCCTGCCAGAGGAGGTCTGATTCTTCGCTGATGCCTTCGACGAGTAGGTCGAGCTGGCGGCCGACCCATTCAGACTGGCGCTGGGCGCTGATGGACTGCTGGAGCTTCATGAGCTTTTTGCGGCGGGGCTCGATGGTGCGTTTGGGGACCTTGTTGTCGAGGTTGTAGGCGGGTGAGCCCTCTTCGTCGGAGTAGGGGAAGGCGCCGAGCCAGTCGATTTTGGCTTCCTGAACGAAGTCGAGGAGGAGCTGGAAGTCTTCAGCGGTTTCGCCGGGGAAGCCGACGATGAAGGTGGTGCGGAGGACGAGGTTGGGGATGATGCGACGGGCTTTCTCGATCATTTTGAGGAAGATGGGGCCGGAGCCGCCGCGCTTCATGCGCTTGAGGACGGCGGGGGAGGCGTGCTGGAGGGGGACGTCGAGGTACTTGGCGATGTTGTCGTGGCGGGCGATGGTTTCGAGGAGCTTTGTGGTGACCTTGTTGGGATAGGCGTAGAGGAAGCGGAGCCACTTGAGGCCCTGACCCTCGACTCGGATGAGGGCGAGGGATTCGAGCAGGGTGGCGAGG
>JANYDG010000113.1 GCA_025359885.1 Acidobacteriota bacterium | reverse complement strand
GCTGAAGCGCGGGGCTAGTGGCCTTTGCGCCTACGGCGCTGGAGTTGCGTCGGTCGCTGGAATTGCGTAGGTGATTGGGTTTGTTCTTGTACTGGGTTGGGGGATCCGATCCCCACGCTGAAGCGCGGGGCTATTGGCCTTTGCGCCTACGGCGCGGGGATTTGGATGTAAGATGGGGGCTCTGTGGGGGCTGCATGTTATGGCGCATACCTATGCGAGTGTCTATGTTCATTGCGTTTTCAGCACGAAGGACCGACGTCCGCTGATTTCTGCTGCTCGTGTTGATGAGCTTTACTCGTATCTGGGTGGAATTGCGCGAGGTGAGGGGTTGACGCTTCTCTCGGCGGGCGGAACGGCCAATCATGTTCATCTGCTGCTTGGGTTACCTGCGACCTGCACTTTGGCTCACGCGGTTCAGAAGCTCAAGGGCAGTTCGTCGAGGTGGATGGGAAGCGGTTTCTCGTGGCAAGAGGGATATGGGGCGTTCAGTGTGAGTTCGTCGCAGTTGGACGTGGTGAAACGTTACATCCAAAATCAGGAAGAGCATCATCGGAAGCGGGATTTTGAGCAGGAGTTTGTTGCGTTGTTACGCAGTTGCGGGGTTGAGTTTGACGAACGGTTTGTGTTTGGGTGATGGGTTGCGCCGTCCCTACGGGTCCCCACGCTGAAGCGCGGGGCTAGTGGCCTTTGCGCCTACGGCGCGGGGAATTGCGTCGGTCGCTGGAGTTGCGTAGGTGGTTGGGTTTTATTTATGTACGGGGTTGGCGATCTGATCCCCACGCTGAAGCGCGGGGCTATTGGCCTTTGCGCCTACGGCGCTGGATTTGCGCCTATGGCGCGGGTCGAGGGTGGTTCGAGGATTTTGATGCGACGGTTTTGACCTCATGGTGTTGATTGTGGGGGAGGTCGAGTGGGGTGGGCTTGGGTAGCTTAGTATCGATTCGGGATCGAGGAGCGGAATGAATCTTGTACTGGCGATGACGGGGGCTTCTGGGTCGGTGTTTGCGCGGGAGATGTTGTGCGCGCTGGAGGCGGATGAGCGGGTGGCGAAGGTGCATTTTTTGCCTTCGGAGAATTCGCTGCGGGTGCTGGCGGAGGAGCTTGAGATTGGTGGGCGCAACAACCTGGTGGAGAAGCTGCTGGGGTGCGCGGCGACGAAGACGGTGCAGCATGCGGCGGGCGATATTGGGGCTTCGATTGCGAGCGGGAGTTATCCCTCGAATGGGATGATTGTGCTGCCGTGCAGCATGGGGACGCTGGCTTCGATTGCGAATGGCATGGCGGATACGTTGATTGCGCGGGCGGCGGATGTGACGCTGAAGGAGCGGCGGCCGCTGATTTTGTGTGTGCGGGAGACGCCGTTTAACCGGATTCATCTGCGGAATATGCAACTGGCTTCGGATGCGGGGGCGGTGATTTTTCCGGTGATTCCGGCGTTCTATAACCGGCCGATTGATTCGACGGAGATGGCGCGGCAGTTTGTGTGCCGGGTGCTGGCGCATATCGGGTTGCCGCAGCCGGGCGCTTATATTTGGAAGGCTGACGAGTCTGCACTCTGAGCCATCTGCCAGGCTTTTTCGATGACCTGAATGGTGATGGGTTCGAGGTTGTGCGGATTGGCGGATTGCCATTGGTCGCGCGTGGCCCAGCGGAGGGCTGCGGCGTCGCTGGCGGCGGTTGCTTCACCGCTTATGGTGCGGCACCAGTAATCGACGATGACGTAGTGGTAGCGGACGCGGTTGTCTTCTTTGAAGATGCGGTCTACGACTTCGACCAGGGCGACTGGTTCGACGGTGAGGCCGGTTTCTTCGAGGGCCTCGCGGCGGACTGCGTCGAGGAGAGATTCGCCCAGTTCTACGAGGCCTCCGGGGATTGACCAGTGGCCTTTTCGGGGTTCAGAGCCGCGCTGGACGAGGAGGACCCGGCCCTGGGTATCGATGATGACCGCGCCAACGCCGATGAGTGGGGTGGTGGGAAATTCGCGTTGGGTCATGGTCGGCTGCTCAGGGGATGTCGTGCATGGCTTGTTCGATGGCGTAGCTGCGCTTGCCGTCTTTTTCAGCGTAAGCCCAGAGGCCGTGGAAGGATTCGCGAAGCTCGGGGTGGATTTTGAGCAGGCCGCTCATGACGGTGACGGCCTCGGCGCGGGCAGCGAGTGGTTCGGTGAGGCCGGAGCCCTCGTAGGTGAGGGCGAGGTCTGGGAGATGCAGAGTGGCGTCGAGGCGCAGGCCGGTGACGCGCCAGGTTTTCGTGGGGTCTGCGGGGCTGGCGACGGTGACGGGGAGGGCGTCGAGGGGGCTGGATTTGAGCTGCATCTGTTCTGCGTTGAGTTTTTCAAGATTGGGGGATGAGAGGAAATCGACTGGGAGCAGGAGCCAGCGTGCGGCGTCGTAGGAGAACCAGGCAGCCCAACTGGGGTTGGGACCGACTGATTTTGGGGCGAGTTCGCGGGCGTGGGACCAGTACCAGACGCCGTTGTGGGTTTCGAGGATTCCTTCGCGGGCGAAGAGGCCGCCGAGCTTCCAGGGGGCGCCAGCGGGGGATTTGTCTGCGCCGAGGATTAGGGCGAGTTGGCCGGCGAGGGGCGCGCCGGGAAAGTCGCCAATGACGACGGCGTAGCGGCCCGGTGGAAGGCTGCGCAGATTGATAGTAATAGTCATGGAACTGTCGGCGTTGGTGCAGAAGAATTGAGTGTCTGCAGCAGCTTTCAGGTTGGTGGCATCGAGAATGTAGCCGTTGCGGAGGTGAAATTCGCCGCCTTTGAAGAGGGGAGCGGCACTTTGGGCTGTGGCGCGGAGGCTCTCCCAATCGGCGATAACGGCGGGGAGAAGTGAAGCCTGAAGGAGGTCAAGGTTTTGCGCGGCGATTGCGGCTGCGAGGGGATTGGCGGCAAGGATGAGTGCTTCGCGGTCGGCGGGCTGCATTTGCGCCTGGGTGTTGCAGGTGACTGCATTTGCTGCGGGCACTGCCGTGCAGAGAAAGATTGCCGCAAGAATGGCCTGGGGCAGCGAGAAGTGACGAGGAAGACGGCCGGAGGTGCTGCGGGGGTTGGTGGCAGGTCGAGCGGAGTTTCGTTTTGCCGCAGATGTCATTCTGGCTGCTCCGTGTGCGTAGTTCGGGATGAGTAGTTCGGGCGGTTGAACGTTTCCGCACTGTTGCTAGTCTAGTACAGTGTGTGCAGGAGTTGGATTTTCTGCGAGTTGGTCGGTCAGGGAGTTGGGGATGATGCGGATGGCTGCACAGAGACTTGGACGCTTGACTCGATTGCTGCGAGACGGAACGGCGTCTATTGCGCTGCTTGCCGGGCTGGGTTGCGGGTGGCCGCTGGCGGCTCAGGGCCCGGGCGGGTATGCCGCCGGGGCAGCGCAGTCGAAGGCACAGAACTCTCAGCCAGCGTCTGCGCATGCGCGGCGGCGTGTTTCGAAAAAAAATGCCGCACCGGCACCTGTGGTGGAAGCGCAGGCGGTGGTGCAGGCAGCTCCGGCCGCACCGAACTGGCCGGTGAATTCGAAGGCGGAGCATGCCCAGGTGAACTGGGATGGCCGTCAGTTGCGGATTGCAGCGACAAATTCGAGTCTGCAGCAGATATTGCGCGATGTTTCGGCGGCAACCGGGTTGAAGGTGGAAGGGCTGAATACCGTGCAGGGCGCGGCTGCGGAACAGCGAATTTACGGCAGCTATGGGCCCGCGGCGGCGCGCGAAGTGTTGAGCAGCTTGCTGGATGGTTCTGGATATAACGTGCTGATGATTGGCGATCAGGGTGAGGGCACGCCTCGGGAGCTGGTGTTGACTTCAAAGCGGGGCGGAGCGACCCCGAAGACGGTGGCGGCACAGCCACAGGCGGACGGCACGACAGAGGATATGGCGGGGGGGGAAGAAGATGCACCTGAAGACCCGGAGCCTCCGGAGCAGCAGGAACAGCCGGTGATGCAGCGTCCTTTTGGGATACCGCCGCAGCCCCCGGGAGCGCAGAATCCGCAACAAATGCTGCAGGAGATACAGCAGCGCCAGTTGCTGATGCAGCAGCAGTTGCAGAACCAGGTGAACGAACAGCCCCAGCCTCAGCCCGAGTAAGACGGTGGAGGGATTTGCGGGCGGATGAAAGCGCCTCAGCCTCAGGCTGGGGCGTACCTGTGTGTGCGGGCGATAATCGAAGAGTGAATCCTGCAAAGATCTGGAGTATTTTTTTCGTGAGCTCGAGCTGGATGCTGGCGGTTGGCTGGCTTTGGCAATGGAGCCAATGGGCTCTTCATTCTGGTGAGATGGCGGATCTGACGCAGATTGGTGCTTCGCTGCCGCCTTTGCGTGAGGTTGGTTCGGCGGACCTTACGGTGGTGGTGCCAGCGTGCAATGAGGCGGCATCGATTGAGGTGACGCTGAATTCCTTGTTGGCCTCGACGGGTTTGCGGCTGGAGATTGTGGCGGTGGATGACCGCTCGACCGACGAGACGGGGTCGATGATGGAGCGCGTTGCCGCTCGGGTGAACGATGGAGGTTTCGCTGGCCATCGGTTGAAGGTGTTGCATATTGAAGAGCTGCCCGGGGGTTGGTTGGGGAAGCCGCATGCGCTGGCGACTGCGGCGCGAACGGCCTCGGCGGAGTGGATTCTATTTACGGACGGGGATGTGCGATTTGCGCCGGAAGCACTTGCTTATGCGCTGCGGTATGCGATTGCGGAGCGGGCAGACCACCTGGTGCTGATGCCGGACTGGGTCGTGGGCACGGCCGGCGAGGGGGCGATGCATGGGGCAATTCACGCGCTCTCTGCGTGGACGCTGCGGCTGTGGCGGGTGGCTGACCCGAAGGCGCGGGATTTTCTGGGGGTTGGTGCGTTTAACCTGGTGCGGCGGAGTGCGTATGAGGCGCTGGGCGGATTTGCTTTGCTGCGCATGGAGGTGCTGGAGGATCTGCGCTTTGGGTGGGTGCTGAAGCGGGCTGGCTACCGGCAGCGGGTGGTGCTTGGGCCGGGCCTGGCGTCGGTGCGCTGGGCGGGAAGCGCATGGGGCGTGGTACGGAATCTGGAAAAGAACCTGTTTGCGCTTTACCGCTATAAGACGCCGCTTGCGCTGATGGCTGCGTTTGGATTGCTGATGCAGATTGCCTGGCCGCTGCTGGCGATTGCGGCGGGTGGCTGGGCTCGGGTGGCTGGGCTGGCGACGTATGGGGCGATTGCGGGGCTTTATTTTGCCAGCCGAAAGGTGACACGGGTTAATCCCGGGTATGTGCTGGTGTATCCGCTGGCTGCGGGGCTTTTTCTCTTTGCGCTGCTGCGCTCGACGGCGCTGGCGTTGGGTCGGGGCGGGGTGGTTTGGCGGGGGACGTTGTATTCGCTGCGGGAATTGCGCGCGGCTGCGGGGCGATTCTGGTAACAAAGACTTGATAGCGGCCAGGGCTTGGTAGTGCTCAGGGTTTGGGGGCGGGCAGGGGTTCGCGCTCGGTGCGATTCATGAAGCTGCGGTGATGGCCGGTGGAGATGAGATTGGGGTCGTGGACGGGCATGTGGTCCGACTGGCCATTGAATCCCTGAAGCAGTTTTGGGTTGGGTTTGAATTTTTCGGTTCCACCCTCGAATTGGCGGGCGTGGCTGATAAGGATACCGAGCCGACCGTGCAGAGGTCGCAGGATGCCTCGGACTTCAACATCGCGGTCGCGAAATTTGCGAAGGTCGCCGACTTCGTCGCGATCTTCGCGGAGGCTCATGAGGATGAAGCGACATTCCGGGTCGGCGGTTTCGGCGGGGCAGACGTCGAGGAAGCGGGTGCCGTCGTTAAGTTCGACGATCTGATAGACGTGGGCGCGGACGCAGGTGTCGTGATTGGCCTGGGGCGGGTTGATTTGCGGAGCATCGGCGGCGGGTAGGATTGTAGCGATGGGGGCACAGGTTGGTCCGGAGTGTTTGCCGGTACCGCTGGCGTGCAGGGTCAAGACGGGGAAGACAAGTGCGATGAGCAGGGCAGGAAGGACGCGGAAGAGCGTTTCAATGGGCAAGGGTTGTCTCCCGAAGACGGGGCGTGCACTGGTGTGGAGCAAGCGTAGCGCGAAATGCGGGAGAAGGAAAGGAGCAGATGCGAATGATGGCTGCAAAGTTGTTTTGTATCGAGTCAACTTGTGAAGCTGCGACACGTCTAAGGGGCATGCCTGGGGTAAGGGCGGATGGATTGCGACACAAAATGATGAAGAATCAGATGATTTTATGGTTTTCGGTGGTGCTGGTGCTTGCCAGCGCAGGTACAGGCAAGGCGCAGCAGGCGGCGTCTGACGGGGCGGCCGCGCAGTCGGCGAAGGGGCAGATGAAAGCAGTCGTGCTGGCGGTAACGGTGCGGGATAAGAAGGGCCAGGTGGTGCCCAACGTGAAAGCCGCTGACTTGACGCTGGAGGTTGACGGCAGTGTGCAGGCGATCACGAGTCTTTCGCGAGAGGCCACGCTGCCGCTTCGATTGGGGGTGGTGGTGGATACGGGCCGCAGCCAGGAGGCGGCATTGCCAGGGGAACGGACGGCGAGCGGGAAGTTTATGGACCAGATGCTGATGCAGCCCGGGGACAAGGCATTTCTGCTGCATTTTGACCGGGATGTTGAGCTGCTGCAGGACTTTACCGGTTCCAAGGACAAGCTACACCGAGAACTGGATGCGCTGGCGACTGGCGCAGGGCCGCAGGCAGGGGTGGCAGGTGTGAGTGCGCCGGATGGGGACGCGAAAGATGGCAGCAGACGGAGCGGGAGCGGGGAAGCGAAACGGGGAGGGGGAGGGACGGCGCTGTATGACGCGCTTTATCTCGCTTCGACGGAGTTGATGCAGCCCCAGGCGGGCCGGAAAGCGCTTGTGGTGCTGACGGACGGATCGGACCGTGGCAGCCGGAAATCAATGAACGACGCGGTTGATGCGGCGGAGAGGGCTGGAGTTTCGGTGTACGCGGTTTATTTCAAAGGAGTGCAGGAGCGGGGAGAGTTTGACCACGGCAGTGTTGGGATGGACCGGGGTGGGTACCCGGGAGGGGGGTACCCGGGCGGCGGTTACCCTGGGGGGTATCCGGACGAGAGGCGCAGGCCAACGGAGACCGGCGCATCTCGCCAGGATGGCAAGAAGACGCTGGAGAAGATTGCGCTCCGGACGGGTGGGCGCATCTTTGAAGTGAAGAAGAAGGACGGGTTTGACGAGGTGTACGGGCAGATTGCGGAGGAGTTGCGCGGGCAGTATCTGCTGACGTACACGCCGGAAAAGCCGAAAGCCCGGGACGATGGGGACGGCTTTCACAAGATTGTGCTGAAGGCCAAGGACGATCAGGTAGTGGTGACGACCCGCGAGGGGTATTACTCGACCGAGTGACGGCTCAGGCTGCGGTGAGGACGGGCTCGCGATTGAGACAGTCTTCCAGGGAGCTGCCGGGGTGGCAGTCGGCTGCAAAGGACAGGCTTACGAGGGGCGGGGCGATGAGGATTGATTCAAGGCCGACGATGCGGAGCAGGTCGCGCACGTGGGCGCTGGGGGCGACAACAGAGAATCGATGGCCCGCCTGAATCGCGCTGCAATAGAGGGTGATCAGGGCTGCGATGCCCGCAGCGTCGATACGCTCGACGGCGGAGAGGTCGAGCGAGACTGAGCCGGCGAGGACTCGGTGCATGAGTTCATTGACCAGCTGGGTTTCGCTGCCACGCACCAGTTCGTAATCGATGGCGATGAGGCTCGGATGTGAATCAGATTGCTGAGGAAGATTTGAAAAAGGCGATAGAGTCATAGGAGTTCCTTTCGACGAGGTTGGTCGGCTTCGTCGACGCTTTGGGATGCCGACTGACCGTGGATATTTCCTTTGGTAAAGATGAGTACGCATGGATGCCCCTTTCCAGTTCCATATCGAAGAGAAGGAATCTTTCTGAGGGGGACCCTGAGCTATTGGATGCGGCAGGGGTGACCGAGGACTCACTGACCCGGATTGCGCATGCGGCGGGCTTCGCGGAAGCGGGGATGGTTGGCCTGCCGCATGCGGAGACGGAGCGGGATGCGGCGCGGTTTGCAGCGTTTATTGAGCAGGGCCGAGCCGGCAGTATGGCCTACCTGGCGCGACGCAGCGGGGAAGATGGCGGGGGTGAGCTGTTGCGGAGCCGGGTGCAGATTCCGTTTCCGTGGGCGCGGTCGGTGGTGGTGTGCCTGGCGAGTTACCATGCCGAGGCTCCGCTGTCGATGGATGCGGCGGGGTCGGGGGCGGGGTGGATTGCGCGTTATGCGTGGTCAGGCCGGAAAGAGCAGGGCCGGAAAGAGCAGGGCCGAAAGGATCAGAACGGGAGCGTTCGGCCGAGTGACTATCACAAGGTGCTGCTGAAGCGGCTGCGCGGGCTGGAGGCTGCCATGCACGCGGCCTATGGAGAGTTTGAGTGCCGGGCGTATGTGGATACGGGGCCTGTCGTGGAGCGATCGATTGCGCGCGCGGCGGGATTGGGGTGGACGGGGAAGAATACGTGCCTGATACACCCGAAGCTGGGGTCGTGGAATTTTCTGGGGGTGCTGGTGACTTCGCTGGCGGTAGGGGAGGAGACCGAGCGGCTGGCGGTGCCGGACCGATGCGGTAGCTGCCGGAGGTGCCTGGATGCCTGCCCAACGGGGGCGCTGGTGGAGCCGTACCAGATGGATGCGACGCGGTGCATCAGCTACCTGACGATTGAGCATCGGGGCGCGATTGGCGAGGAGCTGATGGGCGGGATGGGGCGGCAGGTTTTTGGCTGCGACATTTGCCAGGACGTATGCCCGTGGAACCGGAAGGCACCGATTGGAGTGGATGAGGACTCTGATCTGGGGCCGCGGCGAGAGCTGATCAATCCTGAGCTGGATTGGCTGGCGGGGTTGAAGGAGGCTGATTTTGAGCGGCTTTTCAATGGCTCGCCGGTGCGGCGCGCGGGGTTTGCGGGGCTGCGCAGGAATGTGGCGATTGCCATGGGCAACAGCGGGCTTTCGCGGTATGTGCCGTGGCTGCGTGGCTGGGCCTCTGGCGTGGACTTGCCCGGGGATGCAGGGGCAGGCGAGGAAGCCATGAGGACGGCAGCCCGGTGGGCACTCAGCCAGATAGCCGAGAAGGGTGAGCCCTCAAACCGGCGGGAATGAGGGCCGCATGGAAAGAGTTAGAGGGGGCGAGTTACTTCAATGGCGCTTAGAGCATCTCTCCTATTGCTGTAGAGTCTTGAATGGAAGCCTGAACCATGCTTTTGCATCTGCCGGAGTCAGTAGCGGCAGTAGTTCTGCAATGGCCAGATCGAGCGCCTCTGTGGTTCGCGCCTTTGCTGAGCGGAG
>JANYDG010000082.1 GCA_025359885.1 Acidobacteriota bacterium | reverse complement strand
AACGAATCTGCTCCAAACTCAACTTCTCGGCTTCGTGCACGCTGATCTTCAATCCTCAGCTTGACCGCTCAGACTCCTTCAGGCTCATCTTGCGCTGGAATCAATCCTGAACTTCAGGATCATCTTGTGTTGGACAAGAGTGAAACTATTCATCCCGCCCAACATCACATAGACTGAAATCTGAATTTTGGTCGTACGAAAACGCTTTCCCAAAGGGCAAAATGACCAACGATCCAACGCCACCGAATCAGACTCCCGAAGATGCTTCGGAGCGAATGGACATACGTACGATTGCGCGCCTCGCCAACGTCTCCATCGCCACCGTTTCGCGCACCATCAATCGCGTTTCCACCGTCAACCCCAAAATGGCCAAGCGCGTTTGGGAAGTCATCGAAAAGCTCGATTTTGTCCCCAACACCCAGGCCCGCGCACTCGTTTCCGGCCGCAGCAAGCTCTTTGGTCTACTCATCTCTGAAATCACAAACCCCTTCTTCCCTGAACTCATCCAGGGCTTTGAAGAAATAGCCGTCGAGCATGGCTATGAAATCCTCATCAGCTCCACCAATCACGACCCCAAGCGCATGTCCCACTGCATTCGACGCATGCTTGAGCGCAAAGTCGAGGGCGTCGCCATCATGACCTTTGGCATCGAAGAACCTCTCCTCGAGCAACTCGCCAAGCGTAAGGTTCCCCTGGTCTTCATCGATGTTGGTCCAGACCGCCCCGGCATCAGCGTCCTCAAGGTGGATTACCACCACGGCATTCGCCAGGCTGTGCAGCATCTTGCTGCTCTGGGCCATCGCAGGATTGCCTTTGTTTCAGGGCCCAAGCTGCTCCACTCTGCACAATCGCGTCTCGCAGCTTACACCAAGTCCATGCATGAGTGCGGCATCGTCCCCGACCCAGGCTGGATTGTCGAAGGCGATCACACCCTCGAGGGTGGCGTCGCGGCCATGGGACAACTCCTGGCACAGGACGACCTGGCCACCGCTGTTCTCTGCTCCAACGACATGACCGCCATCGGCGTCCTGCACAAGCTCTACCGCACGGGCCTCCGCGTTCCTGACGATATTTCCGTCATCGGCTTCGATGACATTCACATCGCTGAAGTGACCATCCCCCCCCTCACAACCATCCAGATGTCGCGCTTCGAAATCGCAAAAGCTGCCTTTGACGCTCTCCAATCCCAGGTTGAGTCGCCCAACCAACTCATCGGCAAGCGTGAATTCAATATCTCCACTTCCCTCATCGTCCGGGAATCGACATCCTATCCCCGGGGCACCATGGAGCATCTCCGAAAGAAATCCACCTGAGAAAGTCTCTGATTCGGTCAATGTTTCAAAGGGGCGTGGCTTCAGCCACACCGCAAATTCTCTTCCCTGGCGCCCCAATCCCCATTTGAAATCCAAGCCACCTCCCGCAAGGACGAAAATCCTCGCCCCGCACCCTTCATTTCTGGATTATTCTTGTCTGCGTGTCCATCCCCGTGGATGCAACATCATCCATCCGCTTCTGGGGGTCCCGTGAGTCGAGTCAGAGTTCTGGTCGGAACGCGCAAAGGCGCGTTCATCCTTTCATCCGATGCCAAACGCGAACACTGGCAAGTCACCGGTCCTCACCTCGCTGGCTGGGAGATTTATCACGTCAAAGGCTCCCCGGTAAATCCTGACCGGATCTACGCCTCGCAATCCAGCGGCTGGTTTGGACAGGTACTGCAGCGCTCCGATGATGGTGGCCAAAGCTGGCAGCCCGTCGGCAACAAGTTCCTTTACGATGGCATCCCCGGCACCCATCAGTGGTACGATGGCACCCCTCACCCATGGGAATTCAAACGCGTCTGGCACCTCGAGCCCTCCCTCTCTGACCCTGAAGTCGTCTACGCCGGTGCCGAGGACGCAGCCCTCTTCCGCTCCGCGGACGGTGGCCAATCCTGGAACGAGCTCTCCGGCCTGCGGGGCCACGGAACAGGCCCCCAGTGGACCCCGGGCGCAGGTGGCATGTGCCTGCACACCGTCATCCTCGACCCCACCAATCCCGACCGAATCTATGTCGCCATCTCCGCCGCAGGCGCTTTCCGTTCCGACGATGCTGGCCAGACATGGCTCCCCATCAATCAGGGCCTCCGTTCAGCCCACATTCCCGATCCCACCGCTGAAATCGGCCACTGCGTCCATCACATTGCCATGCATCCCTCCCGCCCCGACGTGCTCTTCATGCAAAAACACTGGGATGTGATGCGAAGCGATAATGCCGGCGGCCTATGGCATGAAGTCAGCGGCAACCTCCCCACCGACTTCGGCTTCGTCATCGACGTGCACTCCCATCAGCCAGACACAATCTACGTCGTCCCCATCAAAAGCGACAGTGAACACTACCCGCTCGACGGTCAGCTCCGCGTCTACCGCAGCCGCACCGGCGGCAACGACTGGGAAGCCCTCACCCATGGCCTGCCCCAGGAGAACTGCTTCGTCAACGTCCTGCGCGACGCCATGGCGGTTGATTCCATTGATCAGAAGGGCGAGTGCGGCGTCTACTTTGGCACCACCGGCGGCCAGGTCTACGCTTCCGCGGATGGGGGCGATAGCTGGAACGCCATCGTCCGCGATCTGCCCGCAGTTCTGTCGGTCGAGGTCCAGACGCTGGCGTGACCAACCTCGGCCCATCGCAAACCATCCGGGTTCAGCTTCCCTACCACCTTCGCACCCTCGCGGGGATCAAGGACGCGCCCGGCGGTGAATTAACGATTGAAGTCACCCCTCCGCCCACCGTCAATTCCGTTATGGATGCCGTTGAAGCCCGTTACCCCACCCTCTCCGGCACCATGCGCGACCACGTTACACGCAAGCGTCGCCCCTTTCTCCGCTTCTTTGCCTGCGGCGAAGACATCTCCCACGACCCGCAGGACGCGCCCCTGCCCGCAGCCATCGCCTCGGGCGCTGAACCGCTGCTCCTGATTGGTGCCATCTCCGGCGGCTGAGGGCTCCACTCACGCTCACTCCAACCTCCCCGCTTCGCATATCCTAGTTCTGAAGTCTCGATTGCAGGCGGCCCCTTGAAAAATCACTCAGCGGATATCGCCATCGTCGGCGCAGGCATTCTCGGCCTGGCCCACGCCTATGCCGCTGCCAGAGCCGGTAAGCGCGTTGTCGTCTTCGAGCGCTCGCCGCAAGCCGCCGGGGCCTCCGTCCGCAACTTCGGCATGATCTGGCCCATCGGCCAGCCCTCAGGAGAACTGCTTCAACTCGCCCTGCGCAGCCGCGCCATCTGGCTCGAAATCCTCACCGCCGCACATCTCCCCTACCTCAATACCGGCTCCCTGCACCTCACCTATCGCCACGACGAAGCAGCAGTCGCCCAGGAATTCGCAAGCATCGCTCCCGGCCTCGGCTACAACTGCCGCTGGCTCACTCCGGCGCAAGTCCTCGAAAAGTCCCAGGCAGTCCAGCCTCAGGGCCTCCTCGGCGCGCTCTGGAGCGACACCGAACTCACCGTCGATCCCCGGCAAATCCTCGCCGCTCTCCCCGCCTTCCTCGCTCAACGCTACGGCGTCCAGTTCCATTTCTCCACCGCCGTCCGCGCCATCAACCCACCCTGTCTTGAATCCGCCACCGCCCGCTGGCACGCCAGCCAATTCCTCATCTGCAGCGGAGAAGACTTCGAAACTCTCTACCCCAACCACTTCGCCGCGAGCGGCCTCACCCGCTGCAAGCTGCAAATGCTCCGCACCGCCCCGCAACCCACAGGCTGGCAACTCGGCCCATCCCTCGCCGCCGGCCTCACCCTGCGCTTTTACCCTGCTTTCGGCGTCTGTTCCACCCTTCCCGCCCTCCAGGCCCGTATCGCCCACGAGACGCCGGAATTCGACCGCTGGGCCATCCACGCCCTCGTCTCTCAAACCGCCGATGGGGCCCTCACCCTCGGCGACTCCCACCAGTACGGCCTCGCCGTCGATGTCTTCAACAAGTCTGAAATTGACGATCTGATCCTCAACTACACGCACAGCTTCCTGCGCGCCCCCGAAACACGCGTCGCTGAACGCTGGTACGGCGTCTACGCCAAACATCCCGACAAGACCCTGCTCTGGATCGACCCCGAACCCACCGTCCGCATCATCGCCTCCCCTGGAGGCTCCGGCATGACCCTTTCCATGGGACTGGGTGAAAAAATGATTCGAGAGTTGGGAATAGCCTGATGGCCATACGCGCGCTCATCTTCGATTGGGCAGGCACCACCGTCGATCACGGCAGCCTCGCCCCCGTTCTCACCCTTGAACGCGTCTTTGCCCGGGCCGGTGTCCCCCTCCCGCACGCCGTCCTCCGCCGCGACATGGGCCTCGCCAAGCGCGACCATATCGCCAGAATTCTTGCCGAGCCCGAAACCATCGCTGCCTGGCAATCCGCCCACGGCCGTCCTCCTGCCACAACCGACGCCGACTCCCTCTACGCCGCCTTCCTCCCGCTCCAGACCGAATGCCTGCTCGATTCTTCCCCAGTCCTTCCCGGCGTGCCTCAAGCGATGGAGTCCTTCCGCCAGCTCGGCTATCGCATCGGCTCCACCACCGGCTACACCCGCGCCATGCTCGATGCCCTCGCCGCCAACGCAGCCACCCAGGGCTACCAGCCAGAAATAGCCATGAGCCCCGAAGACGTCGGCTCCGGCCGCCCCTCGCCCGCCATGGTGCTTGAAATCTGCCGACGCTTTGGCGTCGCTCCCCACGAATGCATCAAAATCGGCGACACCCCCAGCGACATCGCCGAGGGTCGCAACGCCGGCATGGCCACCATCGGCATCACCCGCACCGGCAACATGGTCGGCCTCAGCCTCGCCCAGTGGGCCCGAACCACCCCCAGCCAGCAGCAAAGCCTCCTCGCGGCCGCCAGCGCTGCCCTTCTCCACACCGGTGCCGACGCCATTGCTCAATCCGTAGCAGAGTGCCTACCCGTCATCCAGGCCATCGCTCAACGAATCGCCTTTTGACGACACATTCGTAATGAAACACGACAGCCCGCGCTCCTCCCAATTACTATGCGGTGGAGGATTCTTCGCCCATGAATGTCGTCCCGAATGCAAGGCCCCTGCCGCTCAAAAATCTCTGGAGTTCTGTCGCCCTCCTCACCGCCGCCTTTGTTTGTCTCTTTGTTGGAAGCGTTTCCAGGCTCGCCAACGCCCAGGACGCCAAAGAAGCCGCCCGCATGGCCGCACCCCTGCCCGTACCCGCCAAGGCCGTCATCACCCGTCTCTCTGACCTGCGTGAGCTTCCCGACGGCCAGTGGAAGATGCACTCCGGCGACCTCGCCCACGGCGAAGCCCTGAATCTGGATGAAGCTGGCTGGCAGCCCGTCGCCCTCGAAGCCCCAACCTCCAACGACGCCCTCTGGTTCCGCCAGACCGTCACCGTGCCCGCTACCCTCAACGGATACGACCTCACCGGCTCCCGCATCTGGTTCCAGTTCCACGCCTCCGCCAACGGACCCATGCCGACCATCCTCTACTTCAACGGCCGCCGCGTCGCCATGGGGGACGACCTCGAGCCCATCGTCCTGCTCGACGAGGCCCACCCCGGCGACCAGGTCACCGTGGCCGTCAAGCTCCTCCACACCGTCGACGTCAAAGGCTTCCACGGCGCGACCATGAAGATCGATTTCCCGAGCACCCGTCCCAACCCCGCCGACCTGCGCACAGAGTTTCTCTCCGCAGCCCTGCTCGTCCCTTCCCTCGCTCCCGGCGATGCGTCAAAGATGGCCACCCTCGCCGAAGCCATCCAGACCGTTGACCTCAGCGCGCTTGACCAAAAAGATCAAGCCAAGTTTGACGCCTCAGTCCTCGCCGCCCAGCACAAGCTCGAGGCCCTCAAGCCCCTCCTCCAGACCGCCACGCTCCACCTCACCGGCAACTCCCACATCGACGCCGCCTGGCTCTGGCCCTGGACTGAAACCGTTGACGCCGTCAAGCGCACCTTCGGCACCGCGCTCCAGCTCATGTATGAGTACCCCCGATACACTTACACCCAGTCCGCCGCCGCCTACAACGAGTGGATGGCCGACAAGTATCCCGACCTCAACGCTGATATCAACCGTCGCATCAAAGAGGGCCGCTGGGAGATCGTAGGCGGCATGTGGGTCGAGCCTGACCTCAACATGCCCGATGGCGAATCGCTCGTTCGCCAGCTCCTCGTCGGCAAGCGCTTCTACAAGCAGGCTTACGGCGTCGACGTTCGCATCGGCTGGAACCCCGACTCCTTCGGCTACAACTGGCAGCTCCCGCAAATCTACAAAAAGTCCGGCGTCGACTACTTCGTCACCCAAAAGATGACCTGGAACGACACCAACCAGCTCCCCTTCAAGCTCTTCTGGTGGCAGTCGCCCGATGGCAGCAAGGTCCTCGCCTACTTCCCCCACGACTACGCCAACGACAACCTGCACCAGACCCGCCTCACTGAAGATCTGGCCACCGCCCGCACTCGCTCCACCGGCATGACCGACATCATGGATCTCTACGGCATCGGCGACCACGGCGGCGGCCCCACCCGCAACGTCCTCGACGAGGGCTTCCACTGGACCCCTTCTGACTCATCCACCTCCGCTAACTCCCCTCTCGCCACCAACACCGTCCACCCAAAAATGGAGTTTGGCCTCGCCCAGCCCTACTTCTCTGCCGTTGAAAAGCAGCTCGCCGACAACAGCCCCGTCTGGGACTACACCTCAATTGCCAAAGGCTATACCGCCCCCCCTGCCGTCGAGGGCAAAGTCTCCATCCCGACCTGGAAGTCCGAGCTCTACTTCGAATACCATCGCGGCGTCATGACCACCCAGGCTAACCACAAGCGCAACATGCGCGAAAGCGAAGAGCAGGTCCTCAACGCAGAAAAATGGGCGTCGCTCGCCTGGTTAGACGGCAAACCCTACCCCGGCGCTGAGTTGACCGAAGACTGGAAAAAAGTACTCTTCAACCAGTTCCACGATCTCGCGGCAGGCTCCGGCATCGGCGTCATCTACAAAGACGCCCAAAAAGACTACGACGTAGTCCGCTGGTCCACCAACGAAATCAAAGCTAACTCCCTCGAAACCGTCATAGACCGCGTCGATACCAAATTCAAGCAAAAGGACGATATTCCTGTAGTCGTCTTCAATCCTCTTGGTTGGGAAAGGTCTGGGGAAATCCTGGTCAAACTAAGATCTGGGACTAAAACCGGAGAGATGCTATTCGTGGGCGACGGCTCTGATGAAGCAGCCATAAACACCGTTTCTTATGACAAGCAAACGGGACTTTCGGAACTATTAATCCCAGTCGCGCATGTACCCGCTATGGGATACAAAGTTCTGAGCGTAAGCCAGCCTCGTACCCTTCCCGATGCGTCAGGCACTCTTGCTAAAAAGACCAAAGATACGTCGATGGCCTTCATCTTGGAAAACAATACGTTACGAGTAGAAGTTGATCGAAAGACTGGCTGCGTTACGAGCATTTTCGACTTGAACTCAAAATTTCAAACGCTGGCCCATGGTGCCTGCGGAAATGAATTGCAAGCATTCAAGGACACGCCGAAAGACTACGATGCTTGGAACATCGATCCGGGAACACTTGACGCACCACCAGCTCTACTAACCTCTGCTGACTCAGTGGAAAAGATAAACGATGATAAGGCGATCCGCGTAACCCGCACATGGCAGAAGTCAAAGTTCGTGCAGACGATCACCCTCGCAGGAGACCAGATCGACATCGACAACGAAATCGACTGGCACGAATCCCACATCCTCCTCAAGGCCGCCTTCCCGCTAGCCGTCCAGAGCGACCACGCCACCTACGAAATCCCCTACGGAGCCATCGAGCGCACCACCAAACGCACCAACAGTTGGGAAAAAGCCCAGTTCGAAGTCCCCGCCATGCGCTGGGCTGACCTGGGAGACGGCCAACACGGTCTCAGCATCCTCAACGAATCCAAGTACGCCTACGACGCCGCCGGAAACGTCCTGCGCCTCACCCTGCTCCGCTCGCCCAAATGGCCCGACGCCGAGGCCGACATGGGCCACCACCACTTCCGCTATGCCCTGTATCCGCATGCTGGCACCTGGCAGCAAGCCCAGACCGTCCGCCACGGCTGGGAATACAACTACCCACTCACGGCCGTCGTCACCACCAGCCACCCCGGTTCGCTGCCCGCAAGCCACTCCTTCGCCTCTGTTGGCCCAGAGAATGTGGTCCTCACCGCCGTCAAAAAGGCCGAAGACACCAACTCGCTCGTTTTCCGCGCCTACGAGTCAGCCGGGAAGGGAACCACCGCCGAGTTCCACATCCCCGCCGGAGCCACAGCCGCCACCATCACCAACATGCAGGAGACCCCTGAAGGCGCGCCCCTCACCATTACCGGTGACGTCATCAAAACCCCCATCACACCCTGGGAGATCCTCACCATCCGCGTCGACTACCCACAAAAATAGCCAGCCCGGAAACAAGAAGAGGGAGGCCGGGGTTTCAACCCACGCCTCCCTCTTCCAGACAAAATCGGGCTCCAGCCCAATCCGCCTACCGCGAAACCGTCTCCAGCTCCTGCTCTGGCTTCGCATCATAACCACCCGCAATCCGGAGCTCCGGAGTAACCCCCACACGCTTCGGGTCCCGCTTCGTCACCCGCCCCAGGTGCGCCGACAACCGCTTCGCCGTAAACTTCGCTCCGCATGCAAAGCGGCACATCGGCCCAAAATTGTTCGCCGAAGCCAGTCCCGTCATATGCAGCCCCGCAACCGACGACTCAAAGTTCGAGTCAAGATCGGGCGTCTGCCGAGCCGTCTTTACCTGGCCTGCCAGCTTCTCGTCGAGAAACTTCAACGACTTCAGCAGCGGCTGGAATCCCGTTCCCGCCACCACATGGTCCGTCAGCATCTCTCGCGCAGCGCCCGACTGGTCGGTATAGCGCACCCTCACCTTCGAACCCACTTCGGTCACTTCCTGCAGTTCGCAGCCCAGATGCGGCGTCACATGACCCTCAAAACCATCCCGCGAAAACCAACCCGGCGCAGGGCCCAGGTGTCGCAAAACCACTCGGTGACGCAGCTTCTCTGGCATCGCGTGAAACACCAGCGGCAGATCCACCGCCATCTTTGACCGCCAGCCCAGCCCGATCACCGAGCGCGGATTCGTGATCCGGTCAAGCAGCGGGCGAAAATCCGGCGACCGGTCATGAAAGCTGATCTTGCTCGCTCGCGCCATCAGTTCCGTTTCCGCGCCATCTTCATTCAGAGCCACTGACGCGTTCACCGCCGACGCCCCGCCCCCAATCACCAGCACATGTTTGCCCCGAAATTGAAGGAAATCGCTATGGTGAAACGTGTGGCTCACCGCATCCCGCGAAAGCCCCGAAAGCACCTTGGGCAGGTAAGGGAAGTGGCTGATGCCGACCGCCAGCACCACCCGCCGCGCCCGCACCAACTCGCCCTCAGCCGTCTCAAGTTCAAATCCACCCGCAATCTGGCTCACCCGCACAATCATCGTCTGCTCGAGCTGCGGCACCAGCCGTCGTTGAAACTCCATTCCATAGTCCACAAAAGTCGTGCGCTTCACCGGCGGACCCACCGGCGCATACGGCACTCCGTACTCCGCGCAATAATCCTCAAGACGATAGCCATCGCCCGGCGCATATAAATCAGAGGCAAAGCCATCCGACTTCAAAAACATGCGCGGCGGCATGTGCTTATCCCAGGCCTCCATGCACGGCCCAAAAACACGGTATTCAACCCCCAACGGGTTGAGGTGAGCCGCCAAGGACAACGCGTACGGCCCGGAACCCACAATCGCAACAGAAATCATCGGTATCTTTCCCCACTGTAGATAACTATCGTTCAAAAATGCGCGGTTGTTCTACAACAATCGAGGGATCCAGTTTCAAATCCTTGCTGGGACTTCAAAAATGACACGTTCATTTCGCAATCGATACTCGCACATCGTCCTCTTCTCAGCTTTTGCCACAACCCTGAATTCAAGCCGCCCTCGATGCAATTGCTAGTCTGAAAACTCTTCAACCCCAAAGACTGCACTGAGAATTCACAATTCAACGTGCCCGCCTTAAGCCAGGCTTAATCCCCAGGCGGTACCGTGAAAGCACAACGGATTTGCCTCACCCAAGGAACTCAATCATGCGCGTACCCAAAATTCTGCCCCTAGTAGCAGCCTTCCTCACGATTCCGGCAGCTTTGACCCTTTCTGCCATCGCCGAGCCAACCACCCAATGGCACGTCGTAAAAACCATCCCCATCGGCGGCGTCGGCGGCATGGATTACCTCACCGTCGATCCCGCCAGCCACCTCCTCTACGTCCCCCGCAGCACCCACACCCAGGTCATTGATCCCGCATCCGGCAAGGTAGTCGCCGACATTGCTGGACAGAAAAACGCCCACGGCGTCGCCCTCGCACCCAAATCCGGCCGCGGATTCATCTCGGACGGTGGCGGCACCGGCTCCATCACCATCTTTGACCTCAAATCCAACCAAACCCTCGGCACCCTCACCACCGTACCTGACACCGACGGCATCGCCTATGACGCTTTCACCGGCCTCATCCTCTCCGTCGCCGGCGATAGCGGCGTTCTGCTCACCATCAACCCCGACATCGACCCCAAAAATGGCAAGATTGAAACCCCCATCCAGCTCGGTGGCGCCCCAGAATTCTTCGCCTCCGACGGCGCTGGCAAAGTCTTTATCAATCTCGAAGACAAAAATGAAGTGGTCGCCGTCGATCTCAAGGCCCGCAAAGTCATCGCCCGCTGGCCCGTCGCCCCCGGCGGTGCGCCCGTCGGCATGTCCATCGACAGGGCAAAACATCAGATATTCATCGGCTGTCGCAAACCTCAAAAGATGATCGTCATGAGCACAGTCGATGGAAAAGTTCTCGCCGACCTCCCCATCGGCATGGGCGTCGATGCAACCGTCACCCACCAAGGCCAGTCGCTTGCCAGTTGCGGAGATGGCACCCTCGCCATCGTCGCCGAAACCGCCCCCGGCAAGTTCACCACCGTCCAGTCTCTCAAGACCTTCCCCGGCGCCAAAACCATGGGCCTCGATCCCTCCACTGAAACCCTCTACATGCCCACCGCTGAGTTCGGGCCACCGAAACCGGGCGCGTCGCGTGGTGCCGCAATCCCCGGCAGCTTCAAAATCGTAGTCGTCGCACCCGACACCAAATAGCCACTCATCGGGTATCGTCTTTCCGGCAAACCGCGCCTCTGTACATGCACGCGCGGTCTGCCGGGGGCGACAACAATCCTTCCTCTTCCCCCACTCTCCTCCGCAATTCTCTTGACGCAACCCACTCCCTTGCCTCAAAGTCAAGGTCGCAATCTCCTGCGAAATAAAGTCTTCCCCCAAATTTCAAAAACAGCGCACACCCCAGGCGCTCCACCCATCCTGATTCAAGAGGAGACGCTCATGGAACCATCGGTCCAACATCTCTCCCACGTCAACTACTGGGCGATTTTCGCCTGCGCCTTCCTGCAGTGGATGCTCGGGGCCGCCTGGTACTCCCCGGCGCTTTTCTCCAAAATTTGGATGAAGGAACTCGGCATCACCCCAGACCCATCCAAAAGAAACAGCATGATCGTCGGCATGGTCTCCTCGCTCGTCGGAGACATCTTCCTCTCCTTCGTCCTCTGGCACATGGTCATGTGGGCCCACGCCGGCAGCTTTGCCTTCGGCGCCTTCGTCGCATTCCTCTGCTGGTTCGGCTTCTTCGTCGCCCCCAACTTTGCCCAGGGCATCTACGAGCGCCGCTCCTTCAAGGTCTTTGCCATCAACAACGGATACTGGCTCATCGGCCTCCTGCTCAGCGGCGGCATCCTCGCCGTCTGGCGCTAGCCCATCGTTCTTTGCGGAGGTGCCCCCCAAGCGCCTCCGGCCTCACCCCGCCAGTACCCAAACGCAGCAGAAATGCTCTACACTGACGGCCCATGAAGAATTTCGGCCTCGCCCTCCTCCTCCTCGCCTCGCCCCTCGCCGCCTCCGCCCAAACCCCCGCCTTCCCCATGACAGACTCAGGCCTCGTCATCTCCCGCCCCACCCAGCCCCAGCAGCCCTTCACCGTCGCCGGCCCCCGCGGAGTCCTCGTCGGCTCCCAGGACGGCCAGTTTGAATCCTGGGTCTTGCCCGTCAAGCTCCTCTCCCACCTCACCATCGAGGCCAGCCTCCAGGGCTACTCTGTCCCCATCGAGGTCAACCCCCAGTCAGCCAATATCGAGGTCCGCCCCGACCGCACCATCATCACCTACAGCCACATCGGCTTCACCATCCGCCAGATCATGTTTTCGCCGGACAATGCGAGCGTTGCCCCTTCCACTGGTCCGGTGGTCCTCTTCCAGTTCGAATCCCCCCGCCCCCTCGACCTCACCTTCCGCTTCACCCCCGAAATGCGCTGGATGTGGCCCAAACGCAACGACGGCATTCCCGGCGCGGAGTGGGTGGCCACCTCGGGCGGCTACTACACCCTCCACATGGATTACCCCGACCTCGCCGGTGCCGTCACCATCCCCACCGCCACCCCCGGCATCCTCGCCCCCTATCAGGAGCGACCCCAGGTCCACCCCCTCGAACTCCACCTCCACTACGACCCCACCCGCGACGGCTCCAGGTTCTTCCCCCTCCTCATGGCCGTCGGCACCACCAAAGATGCAGCCTCAAACGCCGCCCTCGGCCAGCAACTCCAGCAGTTGAACTCCTCAATCCCCGCCCTCTACGCCACCCACGCCCAACACTACAAAAAGCTCCTCGCAGACTCGACCTCCATCGAAACCCCCGACAAAGCCCTCAACCAGGCCTTCCAGTGGGGCGTCGTCTCCATCGAACAACTGAAAACCCACGAATTCGCCTCCAATCAGGACGCGCTCGTCGCCGGCTACTACGCCAGCGGAGATTCGGCCCGACCCGGCTTCGGCTGGTTCTTTGGCCGCGACGCCCTCTACACCCTCTACGCCGTCAACGGCTTCGGCGACTTTGCCCTCTCCCGTGCCGAGCTTGAATTCCTCATCGCCCGCCAGCGCGCCGACGGCAAAATCATGCATGAATACTCCCAGACCGCCGCCGACGCCCCCGATTCTCGCAACCCGGTCGACTGGAAACAGTTCCCCTATATGTACGCCGCCGCCGACGCCACTCCGCTCTTCCTCATGGCTGTCCGCGACTACTACCGCGCCTCCGGCGACCTCGCCTTCCTCCAGAAAAACCGCGAAGCCATCGAAAAAGCCTGGGCCTTTGAAACCGACCCCGCCCACGACACCGACCACGACGGCATCTACGACAATTCGCAGGGCACCGGCTGGGTCGAGAGCTGGCCCCACGGCGCCATGCCCCACCAGGAGGTCTACCTGGCCCTCCTCGACGAACAAGCCAGCCGCGCCTACAGCGCGATCGCCTCCGCACTCGGAAACAACGAAAACTCCACTACCGCCGCCGCCCGCGCCCAGAAAATCGCCGCCACCATCGAGCAGGAATACTCCAACAAGCAAAAAGGCTGCTACGCCTTCAGCCACAACCTGCCCAACGACCCCAACGGCGAAACCGACAAATCCTCGACCGTCTACCCCGCAATCGCCTGGTGGGACGACAATTCGTCCCCGTCCTCAACCAATGTGGGTGCCCCATCCATGTCACAGCCTCATCGTGACATGGGTGGGAATCACCAACCCCTCGCCCACCCCGAATCCTGCCTGTCCCAATTCGCCAGCCCCGCCCTCGCCACGGATTGGGGTCTGCGCGACGTTGCCAACACTGAGCCCTTCTACGACGGCATGAGCTACCACCAGGGCTCCGTCTGGCCCCTCTTCACCGGCTGGGCCGCCCTCGCCGAATACCGCGGCAACCAGCCCCTCGCCGGCGAACAGATGCTCATGCAAAACGTAGACCTCACCCTCGCCCAGGACCCCGGCGCCGTCACCGAACTCCTCTCCGGCGATTCCTTCGTCCCCTTCGGTCGCTCAACCTCTCACCAGCTCTGGTCCAGCGCCATGGTCCTCACCCCGACACTACGCGGTCTCTTCGGCATCTCGCTCGACGCCGCCACCAACACCATCACCGTCAACCCTCATCTGCCCGCCAACTGGGATAAAGCCGAAGTGAGCAACGTCCGGCTCGGAGCCAAACTCTTCGATCTGACGATGGATCGAGAAAAAGGCAGGCTGCACGTCCAGGCGCGTGGCTCCGATCACCAACCAACTACGGTTCGGCTAAGAAGTGACTTGGCCGGTGCCACTGCCGCAGCCAAACCTGTTCTCAGCGCAGCCGAGGTTTTCATTCCGCTACCCGCAATCGAATTGAGCCTTTCCACTCACACTCTGCCAACGCCCGGCGCACGCCCCTCTCAGGTCAAGCTTGTTTCGTTTGACGAGACGGACCACACCGCCCACCTGGTCGTCGAAGGGCTTGCTGGAACGGCATCCACTTTGATGCTGCATCGCAACAAACCTGTCACCCCTAAATTCAACGGGCCTTTATGCAAGGAAGAAGATCCAGACAATCCCCACATCGGATATTCCTCAGCTGCCTCTTCAGATATCAACGTCCCTATGCCGTTTTCCGTCTGCTTCCCAACCGGCCAAGGCTACCAAACCCTCGAATTCACCCTCACCTGGTAAACCACAACCACCTCACCACGAATCATTTGTCATCCCGAGCAGCACGAACCCTGCGGGAGCAGGGGCCTTCATGCCCCTGACCAGCCCCGCCAACCCATCCGCGCAAAGCTGAAACCCGGACAAAGCAGGGGCATTCATGCCCCTGAATAGCCCCCCAACAAGAAAACGGCTTTAGCCGCGGGCCTCTCACGCCCGATCCCCATCCATTCCGCGTACTTCGCGCATCGGAACCATAAAATCCCGCATCCACCACCCCCACAAACTCATCCACGCAAAGCGCGAACCCGGAGGGAGCAGGGGCATTCATGCCCCTGAATAGCCGCCAGCAAGAAAACGGCTTTAGCCGCGGGCCTCTTAACCCCAAACCGCTTGCCGATAATTTTCACCCCATCCTCCATAATCGAAACCAGAAGTCAGAGGTACCCCCCTCCCCCCCCCCTGCTTGCGCTGTTTGTTCGCTTTTCTG
>JANYDG010000052.1 GCA_025359885.1 Acidobacteriota bacterium | reverse complement strand
CGAAATCTCGATTGCCGGCGTCTTCGTCGGCATGCGTGCAGCCAAGAGCAAGCGCAACGATAAGATGTACGCGCAGGGTCACATTGAAGACTCCTACGGCAAGATCGAAGTAATCTGCTTTGCCAAGGACTACGAAAAGCTCGCTGACCAGCTCAAGACGGAAGCCGCCGTGCTGGTGCGCGGCACGCTGATTGGCGAAGAGGAATCCGCGCCCAAGCTGGCCATTAGCGGCCTGCAGCCTCTCGACGATGTGCAGGTGCGCCTGCCAGCGGCGATTCGACTGCGGCTGAACCTGGACATTGCGAGCGAAGAGATGTTTGCCGCGCTGAAAGACAAGATCGAAGCTGCCCCCGGCCCCGGCAAACTCTTGATGCATCTGCAAAAGAAAGGCAATTACGAAGTTATACTCGAACCGGCTGGGATGAAAGTCGCAGCCGACCGCGGCTGGGTCGAGTCAATTGAAGAGTTTCTTGGTCGTGGCGCGGTGCAGGTGCTGAGTTAGGCATCTACGGGCAAGCTGCAATTCCGCCGATTCAAGTTTTGATTGAGGGGATTGAATGAACTACCGCCAGCTCGGCCAAGGTCCGCTCACCGTTTCGGAGATCAGCTTTGGCACGTGGCTCACTGTCGCCGGAGGTGTCGAGCGCAGTCAGGCTATTGTCTGCGTCCACGCCGCACTCGACCATGGGATCACTCTCTTTGATACGGCCAATCAGTACGGCGAGGGCGAGGCGGAGCGCTGTCTCGGCGAAGCGCTCCGCAGGTCGTCCAAATCCCGCGACGAGTACCTGATCGCCACCAAACTTTTCAATCAGGTGGGCGACGAGCCGGACAAGGGCTGCTCAGCCGCGCAGGTCGTCAAACAGCTTGACCGCTCTCTTGGGCGCCTCGGCACAGACTATATTGACCTCTACCAGTGCCACCGCTACGACAAGGAGACTCCACTGGAGGAGACGCTCGAAGCGCTGGACCGCGCCGTCCAGTCTGGCAAAGTACGCGCCATCGGCGTCAGCGAGTGGCCAGCCGACAAAGTCATCGCCGCCGCTGAAATTTCCACCGCCCGCGGCTGGACTCCCATGACCAGCAGCCAGCCGCAGTATTCGATGCTCTGGCGCAAGCCTGAGGCAGCCGTCTTTGCTGCCTGCTCCCAGCATGGAGTGGGAAACATCGTCTATTCGCCGCTGGCCCAGGGCGTGCTCACCGGCAAGTACAAGCCCGGCCAGCCTCCGCCGGAGGGCAGCCGCGCCGCGAACCCTGCCATGAATATCACGATGGAGACAAAGGGGCGCCAGTTCCGCTCAGACCATCTGCTGGCCGCTGTAGCACAACTCGCGCCCATTGCCGCCGACCTCGGCCTCACGATGAGTCAAATGGCCCTGGCGTGGGTCCTGCGACGCCCTGAGGTCTCATCGGCGATCGTCGGAGCTTCACGGCCCGAACAGCTCGCCCCGAGCGTCGCCGCCAGTGGCATCGCGCTGCCCGCCGAAGCCCTCACCCGCATCGACGCAGTTTTGGGCGATGTTGTGCTCTGGTGAATCCAATCCATTGTGAAAGATTTGTCGCTTTCGCCTCATGCCCGTAGAATCGTCTTGGACCGGGTTCCAGTCTGACCCGGATGTGTTGCCTACCCCTCATGAGCGAAACCTACCCAAGCACCGCGCCAGCCGTCGGCCAAGCAATTAGTATTGACTCGCAGGCGTCTTCATCAGCATGGACCAAAGTCGAGCGCGCACGGCACCCTAAGCGCCCCTATCCCATGGACTTCATCGAACGGCTTTTTACCGATTTCAGCGAGATTCACGGCGACCGTGCCTTCGGCGACGATGAAGCCATCGCCTGTGGCATGGCCCGTTTCCATGGTCATGAAGTGCTGGTGATCGGCAATCGCAAGGGCGGCTCAACCAAAGAGCGTGTTCGCCGCAACTTTGGCATGCCGAACCCCGAGGGATACCGCAAGGCCTTGCGCGCAATGAAGATCGCCGAAAAATTCAACCGGCCTATCATCACCTTCATTGACCTGCCCGGCGCATTTCCCGACCTCGGCGCAAAAGAGCGCGGCCAGGCTGAGGCCATTGCCCGGAATCTGATTGAAATGGCCAAGCTCAAGGTGCCGACTATCTCCATCATCTCCGGTGAGGGCGGCTCTGGCGGGGCGCTCGCGCTCGCCGTCACTGACCGGGTGCTGATTCTTGAAAACGCGCTTTACTTCGTCATCACTCCTGAGGCGTGTGCCGCCATCATGTGGCGCGATGCGGCCAACAAGGAGCGGGCAGCTGAGGCCATGCGCATCACGGCCCGGGAAGTGAAAGAACTAGGCTGTGTCGATGACATCGTTCCTGAGCCCCAGGGCGGTGCGCATGAGGATCGTGAAGGAGCTTTTGCGCTGCTCGATTCGTGCCTGCTCTTCCATTTGAAGCAACTGAATGCGCTCTCGACGACAAAGCGCCTCGCTGAGCGGCAAGCTAAATTTCGCAATATCGCCCAGTTCTACACGGAGGGCTGAGCGATGCTGACCGCCTCCAAACCAGCCGGCCCAGTTCGCATGTTTGGGCGTTTCATCCTGGCTGCGCTGTATTTCTTTCTGGCGCGAGTGCTCGCAGCCCATGGTGCTCGCGGCCTGGTTTCAGAGGATTGGATGCCGCTAGTCGAGCAAGCCATGTTCGCCTTTCTGCTGCTCTTTGGCTATGCCGGTTTTGGCTTGGTGCTTGACCGTCAATTGAAGCCGATCAGCCAGCAGGGGCTGGATACGCGTGCTGGCTGGCTTGGTGAAGTTGGCGTAGGAGTTGCCTTTGGCTGGGCCGTCGCCGTGGCCTGCGTGCTGCCGCTGATGGTCTTCGGCGGCATTTCTCTTCGTTTTGCCTGGAGCCTCGGCGCTTTTGGCTGGCTGGCGGTCGAAATCGCCTATTTTTCCCTTGCCACCCTGGCCATGCAGGTGGCCTTTCGCGGATATCCATTTCAGGCTGCCATTCGCTCCATTGGCGAGCTGCCAGCCTCGCTGCTGTTTGCCGTACTCTACGGAATTTTGCACGCCGGACTTGCCGGCGCAGGCAGAGCGAGCATGGGCGTCAGCATCGCTCTCGGGTTGCTGCTCGCACTGGCCTACCTGCGCACCCGCGCTCTCTGGCTGCCCTGGGGGTTGCACTTTGGTTGGGTGGCTTCGCGAGCGCTGCTGTTTGGCCTGCCGATTTACGGTGTCACCAGCCATTCACCGGTGGTGCAGGGCGATCCGATGGGTTCATTTGCGCTTACGGGCGCCGGGTTTGGTCTCGACGGAAGCTGGTTCTCCTTTGCAGTATTGCTGATCTCCATCCCCTTCCTGTATCCGGTCACGCGCGAACTCGACTTCATCTACAACGCGCCGGTACTTGAACCTGCTGGCCTGGCGGTAGACATGGACGCAGCTGCCCGCCGCCAGCACGAGGCTGCCACCCGCCCCGAGGCGCCTGAGATCAAGCCACTCGTTCAGATTTTGCCCGTCGCGCCGCCGCCGCCCGTCGCTATCGACTTGAATCGGGAATAGACTCTTCCACAAGAGGCCGAGATTTGCGTTAACGGCACACCTGATTTATTTGCCATTATGGAAGCCAGTTTAGCCCGACTTGCACATTTCACTTGAACAGGGCTAAGCTTTGGCTCAAGGTGAATGCAGCGGAGTTCTCCCCCTATGGCGCGGCCACTTTCCAACCCGATGCAAGGCAATTGGACTTCGAGCGCGGTCAGTATTCTCGGCTGTGCAGCACTTTTGTGCGGGCTGACCCAGTGGGCTCCTGCTCAGGCAATCACCATTGATTCGGCAAACACCACCGGCGTCAGCATTGATCGTCGATACGCCCAGATCAAGCCAACGAATGTTTCTCTTCCGACTGCCCAGATCGATGCTCGTGGTCATCAGGAGATTCTGCGCACGCTGGTCGCCGAGCAAGGCTTTGCCATGCGCCCTCTGCCCAAAGGCAAAAAGGGCCTGTCGCTCGTTGCCAATGGCAAGCTGACTCCGTCAGGCGAAGGCTATATCAGCGAAATTACAGAAAAAGGACTCTCCGTCAAACCCGGTGACCGGGTGGTGCTATCGAACATCAAGATTGACCGTGACCGCATCGTCATCGACATCAACGGCGGCCCTGAGCACCACCATGATTTTCTGCGGCATATCCAGATCGGCTCAAGCCAACAGATGCATAACGTTGTCCAGGACGACGGTGAGGAGCCTGCCGGTGCCCGCATTACACTGGCTTTCTCTAAATTTGTGCCGGAAGTGACGCCTGCACAACTCAAAGCGCTGCTCAGCCCGCTCATCTCCTTTGACATGAAGACGCCGGTGCAGGCGTATACCGATACGTTGCCGCCCCGTCTGAAGGACGCCATCCTCAATCACCACGTCATGGTCGGTATGACAACAGACATGGTCCTGTTTGCCCTAGGCCAGCCCGAGGCCAAGTCCCGCGAGATGGATGGTCAGATGCCCTTTGAGGAATGGATCTACGGGCACCCGCCTCAGGATGTGAATTTCGTCCGCGTCAACGGAAACCGTGTGATCCGCGTCGAGGTCGCCAAACTTGGCCAGCCCCTCGAGATTTTTACCAAAGACGAAGTTGAAGGCATGATGACCACTGAGGGGCGGCCGGTATTGGCCGATGCCTCAGCACATGACACCCACACGATTCAACTCGGCGACGTGCATCGCGACTCCGACACACAGGCTCCAACGGCCCCGCCAACCCTGCGCGGCCAGGGTGAGACCCTGCCCCAGGACAAGGACAATGACGGTGCCTTGCCCGGAGGCAATCGCGAACGAACCATGAAGCCAGTGATCTTCCCCAAGGACACGACGAAGGATCCGGCCAATACAGTGCCGGCCCATCCGGCACCTGCACCACCTGCTGATGAAGCACCCCAGCCTGTTGCGCCCAAGTCCGCAGTTCCGGCTGACACCCCACCGCCCCAGTAATCTCATGTCCAACTTCGACTGCAACCGTCTGGGATGCGTTGATTCGACCCTGACGCCTCGGTCATGTAAACTGACCAAAGCGAGTCGACAAGTTCCTTCTGCCAGTGCAAGTCCCGGTGCATCCCACCTGAGAGTTTGAACTGATGTGAATTCCGGGCTAACCCCTGGAACGTGAGCCTTGGCCGCGACGTTGAAGCCGCGCCTGCAAAGGGCCGTGTGAGCAGAGACAATCTTCAAGGAGAGAAATCAGGATCCATGGCTAAAATTGCAAAAACAGGCGACCGCAAGAAAGCGATGGACACGTCGAAATCAACCGACTGTCCCAAGTGTGCAAAACCCACCCGCATTGTGAAGCGGGTCAAAGACCGTGAACGCGGCATCCCCGGCGGAGTTTACATCTCCTGCTCGGCCTGCGAATTTTACGAAAAGTTGTAAGAACAAGTGTGCAGCGTGAAGTGTGAAAAGCCTGGCGATAAGCCGGGCTCTTCCGCGTTTAGCTAGTCAGTGCTGTGGCCGTTGCAATGCATCACGCCCAGGAACCTGCTCCACGGGCCAACGGTTTCGCGGTATTGGCTGGCAAGGATACGGGTGAGTTGGTGCAGATGGGTCAGGTCGTGCATCGCCCAGGTCGCGAGTAACTGGGAGAGGGTAACGGTGCCGAAGGTCGGGTGCTGGCCGCATAGGGACAGGTCTTCAGACTGCAGATTCAAGGCTGCCAGTGCGCGCAGGTTTGAGGAGCGGAGGCTGGCGAATTCATCGAGAAGCTGATCGACCGTTCCTGTGTTGGGTTTCCGCATCTGTGCGAGGCGGTCAAACGGTTTGAAGGTCTCGCTTTCGCCGGATTCGAGAATCATTTTGGCGCGTGGAAGCCAGTCAGTTCGTTCACCCTCGATGAGGTGGCCCAGGACATCCGATGCGCTCCAGGTACCTTCGCCTTCGTTGCATTGAGTCCAGATTGCAGGTTGGCCGCGCAGGAGGGCATCGAGCACTGCCGGGGTACGGGTGAGAAGGGCCACGGTTTCAGAGAGGTTGTGTTGGTGTTCGGGCATGGCAGTTTCCAGGAGCGAGAAGGCTATTCCCCCAGCGCAAGGCGCTGAATCTTATAGGCTTTGCCGGTCATTGGGTCGCAGCTGATGATGGCTGCGCACATTTTTGGGTTACCGGTTGCCGCTTCAAACTTACCCGGCATTCCGGTTAGAAAGCGGTTAAGGACCAGCTCTTTTTCGACACCGATGACTGAGTCGTACGGTCCGCTCATGCCGACATCGGTCTGGTAGGCAGTGCCACCCGGCAGCACCCGCTCATCGGCCGTTGGAATGTGTGTGTGGGTGCCAATGACAGCAGTGACGCGCCCATCGAGGTGCCAGCCCATAGCCACTTTTTCACTCGTGGCCTCGGCGTGAAAGTCCACAAAGATGATTTTGGCAGCGCTGGATTTGGCAATTTCTGCCAGAATCTGATCGACCTTGTGAAACGGGTCATTGGTGCCGTTCATGAACACGCGACCCATGAGGTCAATGACTGCATAGGTCTGGCCGTCTGCCATGGAACCCTCGTAATAGCCGTAGCCGGGCAGGCCGTGCTGCAGGTTGGCGGGGCGCAGAATGCGGCGAGGGCGGTCGTGGCTATCGGCCGGAACCGACTTCATGTACTCGATCAGTTCACGCTTGTCCCATACATGATTGCCGGTGGTGATGACGTCTGCGCCGAGGTCAAAAAGCTCCTCAGCAAGACTGGGCGTGATGCCAAAACCGCCCGCAGCGTTTTCTCCATTGATGATGGTGAGGTCGATTTCATGGCTTTTGCGAACATGGGCGAGATGCTCGCGCACGATTCGTCGGCCGGCTGAACCAAAGATGTCTCCAACGAAGAGGATTTTCATGGGCGCCTCACGGCGCAGGGAACAGGGAACAGGGAATAGAGATTAGCCGAATGGGAAGAACTCGTCGTCGAGTGGCGAAGAAAGGGGGAAAACAGGGGGGGGAGGGGGGGGTGTTGGAAGCGAAATTCTATCGCAATCTGCAATATTTGAGCCATGGGCATGAGACGGGTTGCGGTTGCCATACGGGTGCTTTCAGTTCTGAAATCGAGATGCATTTTCTATTGTGCCTGAGTCCGGGTTAATTCTCTGCATCGGAGCTGGATTCTGTTTGGGAAGGACGGCCTGCACGCCAAGGCAGCAGCAGATTCTCTTTGGGGAATGAAAGACGAAAACGGCAGGGGCAAGACCAACGGCAAAAGCCGAGCCATGGATCACGGAGTTTTTGTGAAGCCCATGTCCCGAGACTTGACACTCAAAGGCGAGAGATGGGGCAACCGCATTTTTGGTTGATGCGGAATTACTCGGCTGCTTCGACTTGCCTTTCAGGGCGCATGAGGGGGAAGAGGATGACGTCGCGGATGGATCGGCTGCCGGTGAGCAGCATGGTGAGGCGGTCAATGCCGATGCCTTCACCAGCCGTGGGAGGCAGGCCGTAGGAGAGGGCGCGGACATAGTCTCCGTCCATCTGGTGCGCTTCATCGTCGCCGTCGGCGCGCTGGGCGAGCTGGTCTTCAAAGCGCAGTTGCTGCTCGACGGGGTCGTTCAACTCGCTGAAGGCGTTGCCGACTTCAAAGCCACCAATGAAGAATTCGAAGCGCTCGACGTTTGCTGGATCATCGGGCTTGGCCTTGGACAGCGGGGAAACCTCGGTCGGGTAGTCGTAAATGATGGTCGGCTGGACGATCTTGGGTTCGGCGACCAGCTCGAAGAGTTCATAGACATTTTTGCCTGTGGCCACGCCGCCGAGGAGGTTGTTGCGGAAGCGGGTGATGACGTCGTCGAGGTGGGCAATGAATCGAGCTTCGTTCGGGGCGCCCTCTGAAGAGTGGGTCGCAGGCACTTCGAGGATTTCAATGGTTCGCTCGAGCCAGCGGAGGAGGGCAGCCTGGTCGGCGAAATCAGACGCGGCCGGCCGGCCGGCAATCTCGACCGGCCAGTACTGCAAGATTGCTTCCTTCATGGTGAGACGCTGCCACTGGGCGAGGTCGATGGTGTTGCCGTTGAATTCGACAATTGTCGTGCCGTTGACCTGCTGCGCGACGGAGGCGATGAGCTCTTCGGTGAGCTGCATCAGGTCGTGATAGTTGGCGTAGGCCTGGTAGAACTCCAGCATGGTGAATTCTGGATTGTGCTGAGTGCTGACGCCCTCGTTGCGGAAGTTGCGATTGATTTCGTAGACGCGGTCGAGGCCGCCGACGACCAGGCGCTTCAGGTAAAGCTCAGGGGCTATGCGCAGGTAAAGGTCGGTGTCGAGGGCGTTGTGGTGGGTCTTGAAGGGGCGCGCGGCGGCTCCACCGGCGATGGGCTGCATCATGGGGGTTTCGACTTCGAGATAGTCGCGCGCATCAAAAAAGCTGCGGATAGCCTTGAGGATTTTGGCTCGCTTGACGAAGACTTCGCGGGAGTCGAGGTTGGTGAAGAGATCGACGTAGCGCTGGCGGTAGCGGAGCTCGACGTCGGAGAGTCCATGGAACTTCTCGGGCATTGCGAGCATGGCTTTGGCCAGGAAGGTCAGGGTATCGACATGGATTGACAGCTCTCCGGTGCGGGTGCGGAAGAGATACCCGGTAACCCCGACGTGGTCGCCCATGTCGAGGAGCTTGTAGATCGCAAAGCCCTGTTCGCCCACGGCGTCGAGGCGCACATAAATCTGCAGGCGCAGGCCGCCCTGTTGCAGCGTGGCAAAGCCGGCCTTGCCCTGGGCGCGAATAGCCATGATGCGTCCGGCGACGGAGACCTGGATGTGCGGTGCCGGCGCTTCAGGAGTGCCATTGAGCTCTTCAGCAGTCGTCTCGCCCCATGTGCCGCGCACGGCGGCAATGGTGTGGGTGGCGTTGTATTGATTGGGATAGGCCGACTGGCCGAGCTCCGTAATGTCTCTTAGTTTTTGCTGGCGCAGTTCAAATAGATTGCGCTCAAATTCGGAATCGAACACGGGGTTTCCTTGAGTTGCTGATTCGATGAACTACAAGGGTCAGTATAACGTTGTTCGGATTGGGACGGGTTGCCAGAAAAGGGGGCGGTGACTGTATAGAATTGGGAAGATGCCGTTTCACAATCCTATCCCCGAAGACAAGAACCAGGCTGGGAGCCGCCCCGCTGACAAGGGCGGGCTGGCAACGCTGGTGCAGGCTGAACGGCTGATGCAGATTGCCTTTGTGTTGCCGTGTGCGCTGCTGATTGGCTGGGGAGCCGGGTGGTGGGTGGATCACCACTTTCACTGGCACTGGGCGACGATTGCGGGGCTGATCCTAGGCATGGCGGCTGGCATGGTAAGCGTGGTAAGGATGGCGCTGGCGGCTGGCGCACCGCCTGCGAATCGGAGCGGCAAGTAATGGAAAACTCTGTGAATTCCATTCCACCAGCACCGCCAGTGCACCCGCTTGTTGAGATGACGGACGCGGATTTAGCGGCTTTGTTTGGGCGGGCGATCCAGGTGACGGCGGTGTTGGGCCTGGTGATTGCGATCTTTTTGTGGCTGGCGCTGGGGTGGGGTAGTGGCGCGTTGTTTGCGGTGGGCGCGGGGATTTCGGCGGCGAGTATCTGGGAGTGGGGGCGACTGATTCGCCTCTTCAATGCCAAACTGGACCAGCAGAAGTCTCCGGGCGGAGCCGTGACGGTTGTTGGGCTGTTTATGGTACGGCTGATTCTCTTTGCCGGGGTGATTTATGGTAGCCTGAAGTGTTTCCAAGGCTCGCCGATCGTGCTGGTTTGCGGACTGTGCTTAGCCGTGGTTGGGCTGGTCTGGGAGGCGCTTCGGTTGTTGCGCAGTTGAGTAAAAAGACGATTTCTGCAGGGGAAAGATTAGACACAGATGGTTGAATCGCTTGGACTTACGCGGGTTCTGAATGGGTTTTTTGGCGGGCCGGTTTCGGCGCTTCTTGGTGCTGTGGGCGTGCACCCGGCCGATGCGGCTGCGCCGATTTCTGATGCTTTCGCGCTGGAGTTGCTGGTTGCAGTGATTCTGATCGGGTTTTTCCTGGTTGTACGCGCCTCGCTGAGCGTGGAAAAGCCTGCGCCGGTGCAGCAGTTTGCCGAGCTGATTCACGAATTTACCGGTGGCCAGGCAGAGCAGATTATCGGCCACGGATATCAGCGCTTTCAGGCGTTTGTCACCGTGATCTTTCTGTTCGTCCTTTCGTGTAATCTGATTGGCCTGATTCCGGGCGTTCCGGCACCGACTGAATCGCCGGTTGTCCCGCTGGGCATTGCGCTGCTGACATTTGCCTATTACAACTTCCACGGATTCCGTGAGCAGGGTGTGATTGGCTACCTGGGCCACTTTGCCGGGCCAATCTGGTGGATTTCCTGGCTGCTGTTTCCTATTGAGATTATTTCGCATTGCGCCCGCGTGATGTCGCTGACGATTCGTCTCTACGCGAACATGTTCGCCGGGGGGCTGGTTACGCTGGTGTTCTTTTCGCTGGTGCCGCTGGGTGTTCCGGTCATTTTTCTCGGGTTGCACTTGATGGTTTCGGTGATCCAGGCGTTTGTGTTCATGCTGCTGGCGATGATTTATCTATCGCAGGCTGTGGCGCACGAGCACTAGGAAGCTAGTGTGAAGTGTGGAGTGCGAAAAACGCCGCTCACAAGTACACTCCACACTAAATTTAAGATTCCGCTGGGGAGGCTTCTGCCCTGGAGCAACGGATGGTCGCAAGTGTGAGGGGGCCAGCACGGTGAGCCTCAACCACCCACTGGCGATCAATTTTGTGAAGCAGGAGAAATACATGAAGAAGCTTCAATTTGTACTGATGACGCTCTCGGTTTTGTGCTTTGCCGTTCCGGCATTTGCTCAGAGTGGAACTGGCGTAGTGGACCTGGCCCCGATTGGTGCCGGTCTTGGAATCGCACTCGCTGCGGGTCTTTGCGGGCTCGGCCAGGGCAAGGCAACCGGCAGTGCAGTTGAAGCCCTGGCTCGGAATCCAGGCGCGCGCGCTGGCATTCAATTGTTGCTCGTTCTCGGTCTCGCCTTTATCGAATCGCTCACGCTGTTCACACTGGTCATCATCTTCGCCAAGATCAAGTAGTTCGGCGGAATTTCCAGTTGTCTTCGATGCCCCGTCTGCTTTCGAGCAGGTGGGGCATTTGCTTGCTTGATGCTTCGCTGAAAGAGGCACGGTGAGGATGGTCCTGGCTGTTCCTGGGAGCACGAACTTCATTTTTGACATTTATTTTAAGTTAACGGAGTTTCTTGCTTGACAAGGAAAGAGTCTAGGTGTTTTCTTATCGCATTGATCCATGTATCCCCAATGAGAACCGCTGTGCGGGTTTAGTGCGTTGACATCAAGGTGGAAGTGGAGTCTGGCTTGCGGAATTTCAGCCAAGAGAGATCAAAAACTCAATCTGGCTGAGGATATAACTTTTCCGGGTAGATACCCCGGGAGCCGCAGTTGACAGAAGTCTCCCACGTTGACGGGTTCGGGCAGATTTGTCTGACCCTGGCAGTCCCAAACTCTGAGTTGCGCCGGGGGGACCGTGGTCAAGCGTGGTATCGATTTGGCGGTTTCGACTGCTCTCTTGCTGTTTTTTTTGCCAATTATGGCCGCAGTGGCGGTGATTGTTCGCGCCACTTCTCCGGGGCCCGCGCTGTTTCGTCAGGTGCGCATGGGGCGGGGATTCAAGACTTTCAGAATTCTTAAATTCAGAACGATGGCTCATGCTGAAGGAGGACTGCCCTTTACGCTGGGCCCCGATGCGCGGATCACTCGTGTAGGTAGATGGCTGCGCTGGAGCAAACTCGACGAGTTACCTCAGTTATGGAATGTGCTACGCGGCGAGATGAGCTTGGTGGGTCCGCGGCCCGTGATCCCTGATTTGACGGTGGAATTTCAGTTCTACTACAGGCTTCTTTTGAGGGCCAGGCCTGGAATGACGGACCCCGCATCGCTGAAGTACCGGTGCGAAGCGAGTCTGCTAGAAAAGGCTCCGGATCCGATCCGCTACTTCAAAGGCGTGGTGACGCCGGACAAGATACGCATTTCGCTGGAGTACATGGAGCGAGCCACGCTCTGGACCGACATGGGCACACTGGGAATGACCGCACTTGTGTGCTGCTTTCCAGGATTTTGCAGGGTTTATGGGCATCCACAAAATGCGCGCCTGCACCTTCCCATCCTGCAATCGCAGCCCTCTTCCCGGGTTGCTGCGGCCAGACTGCCGAGCATGGAATCGGTTACAGAAAGCTTATCCTTTGGCGAAACCACGGACCGGAACTCGGTGGTGGAAGAAGTACCCCGAATTGGTTCAGTTCCGTGGATTCTATTGCAACCGGCTGGGATACAAGGGCAATCCACGGTACGCAATGTACATGAGCGTGCTTCCTGACTTTAGATTTGTGGGTTGTGGGGCTAGGATGAGAGGCAGTGTAGGGAGTGATTCCTTTGCCTGTCTTTTACTTGCCTGACATGTTGATCGCCGATGGCCGGGCACACGCCGGACTTGGCCTTTTAGTGGATGATGGTGGCCATGTAGCCAAAGTGGTGACTCGGGATGTTGTGCCGCAGGGAGCGGCGATTGTTCCGCTGCCGGGGCGGGCGCTGCTGCCCGGGCTGGCAAACGCACATTCCCATACTTTTCAGCGGCTATTTCGGGGGCGGGCGGAATCGAGAACAGGCGGTCGGGCAGCCGGTGGAGACACTTTCTGGACCTGGCGGGAGCAGATGTACAAGGCTGCTGCATTTTGCGCGCCGGAGGATTTGTACGATGTAGCGCGCGCGACTTTTCTGGAGATGGTGGCCGCAGGGATTACAGTCGTTGGAGAATTTCATTACATACATCGAGACTTTGATGGGAATGGTTATGCGGATCCAAATCTTCTCAGCAAACAGGTGATATCCGCGGCGCAGTCTGTCGGGCTGAGGATTTGCCTGCTGCGGACGGCGTACTTTCGCGCCGGATTTGAGCGAGAACCGCATGCGGGACAGCGGCGGTTTTACGAATTACCTGGCGAATACCTGCGCAATCTACAGTCGCTTGTCGCCTCGTATACGGGTGTACAAGGCGTGACGGTTGGGGCCGCTCCGCACAGCATTCGGGCTGTTCCGTTGGAGGATTTGAAGCAGATTGCCAGGGCGGCCGAGGGGCGGTTGCCGCTGCATCTTCATATTTCTGAACAGGTTGGAGAGAACGAGGCTTGCGTGGCGGAGTACGGAGCGACGCCGGTCTCGTTGTTGACCGAGCATGGGATGTTGACTGAAAAGACGACTCTGGTACACGCGATTCATGTGACGGAATCGGAGTATTGTGCGGTTGCTGCCGCAGGGACGACGATTTGTTCGTGCCCGACGACGGAGCGCAACCTGGGTGATGGCATTTTCCCGGCAGACGTGGCCGCGAAGCTGGGGATTCCGGTGGTTCTGGGGACGGATAGTCAGGCACAGATAGACATTCTGGAAGACGCGCGACAACTGGAGTATCACCTGCGTTTGCGAGATCGGCAAAGGGGAATATTGGATGGAGCGGCGCGGGATGGGTGGGTAACGCGTGATTTGATCGGTGCTGGACTGTTTCGGGCGGCTTCAGCGAACGGCTACGCCGCGCTCGGTTTGACTGGAGGAAGGCTTGCAGTGGGTGAGCCGGCGGATTTTTTCACCGTCGATTTGTGGGATTCGTCCCTGCTCGGCGTCGACCCGGAGTCGCTGGAGGCGCAGGCTGTATTCGCGTTTTCAAAGGGCGCTGTGAGGGAGGTGGTGGTGCAGGGGCGAATGATTCTTGAAAATGGGCACCACCAGCACGGCGATGAGATTAAAGCGCGCTATCGCGACCTGCAGCGCCGGTATTTGGAAAGTTCAATTTAGGAGAAGCGGATGACGATTTTGGCAGAGAAGGTTGGAGCGAATCGCTCGATTCGCGCGCCGCGTGGCAGCAAGCTGAATTGCAAGGGCTGGCAGCAAGAGGGTGCACTGCGCTGCCTGATGAACAATCTCGACCCCGAAGTCGCTGAGCGACCGGAGGACCTGGTCGTTTATGGCGGGATCGGTAAAGCGGCGCGCAACTGGGAGAGCTACCACGCAATTGTGCGTGAACTCAAGAATCTCGGCAATGAAGAGACGTTGCTGGTGCAGTCGGGCAAGCCGGTGGCGGTTTTTCCGACGCACGACATGGCACCACGCGTGATTCTTGCGAACTCGAATCTGGTAGGGAAGTGGGCAAACTGGGAGCACTTTCACGAACTCGACCGCAAGGGCCTGATGATGTATGGGCAGATGACGGCCGGGAGCTGGATTTATATTGGCACGCAGGGGATTGTGCAGGGTACCTTCCAGACGTTCGCTTCGCTGGCTGATATTCATTTTGGTGGGACGCTGCGTGGCCGGCTTGTAGTCACGGGCGGCGTAGGCGGTATGGGTGGTGCGCAGCCGCTGGCGGTGACGCTGAATGACGGCGTTGTCCTGGCGATTGACGTGGACAGGACGCGCATTGAGCGACGCGTGGCTGACCGCTACTGCGATGTTCTGAGCGAAACTCTCGACGAGGCATTGGCGCTATGCGAGGCAGCAAAACGGGAGGGCCGAGCGCTCTCGGTTGGGCTGGTAGGCAACTGCGCCGAAGTGCTGCCGGAACTGGTCAGGCGAGGCGTTGTCGTCGACGTGGTGACTGACCAGACCAGTGCGCACGACCCGCTGAACGGGTATGTGCCCGTAGGCTATACGATGGCGCAGGCGGCCGAACTGCGAGCGCGTGATGAGGCTGAGTATACGCGGCTATCAACGGCGTCGATGGCGATTCACGTGAACGCGATGCTCGATCTGCAGATGGCTGGGGCTGTGGCGTTTGACTACGGCAACAATATCCGACGGTTCGCGGCGGATGCAGGGTGCATTGACGCGTTCAAGATTCCCGGCTTTGTGCCGGAGTATATTCGTCCTCTATTTTGCGAGGGGAATGGGCCGTTTCGGTGGGTGGCTTTGTCGGGCGACCCCGCAGATATTGAACGAACGGACCGGTTGGCGCTCGATTTGTTTCCAGGAAACGAAATTTTGACGCGATGGATGCGGTTGGCGCGAGGGCGGTTTGCTTTTCAGGGGTTGCCTGCGCGGATCTGTTGGTTGAGCTACGGCGAGCGAGCTGAGATGGGTCTTGCTCTGAACGAACTCGTGCGCAAGGGCGAATTGTCTGCGCCCGTCGCCATTGGCCGCGATCATCTGGATACCGGGTCGGTCGCAAGCCCTTATCGGGAAACCGAGCGGATGCTTGACGGCTCAGACGCGGTTGCGGATTGGCCGATTCTGAATGCTCTGCTGAATACCGCGAGCGGGGCGAGCTGGGTGAGTTTTCATCATGGCGGTGGTGTCGGGATGGGATATTCACTGCATGCCGGCCAGGTGACGGTGGCTGATGGTACTGAGAATGCGCGACTGAGGCTGAGCCGGGTGCTGAATAACGATCCCGGGCTCGGGGTGGTGCGGCACGCGGACGCTGGCTACGAGCTTGCCCAGCGCACGGCGCAGGAGAAGCAGATCAAGATGCCGATGCTTAAAGGCCAGGGACGAGGGAATAGGGAATAGGGAAGAGCGAATCGAAGTTGCTGGAGGGTGTGCTGAGCGCAGTATTTTTAGTGAATATCGGGCAGTTGGTGACGCTGGCTGGGCCCGCGCGGGCTCGGGTTGGCGTGGAGATGCGTGAGCTTGGGCTGCTGCGGGATGCCGCGCTGTTGGTTGAGGATGGGCGCGTGACGGCGGTTGGCGCTTACGCTGAATTGCGTTCGCTGACGGATTCGCAAACCGCGGTGATTGACGCTGGCGGGCATTTGGTGACGCCGGGGTTTGTGGATGCGCATACGCACCTGGTTTTTGCGGGCAATCGCGCTGCTGAGTTTGAACAGCGTATCGCCGGCGCGACGTATCAGGAACTTGCGGCTGCTGGCGGCGGAATCCAGTCAACGGTGGCACTGACGCGGGCCGCGACCGAGGACGAGCTGCTGGTGCAGGCGCGCCGGCACCGCGACTGGATGCTTCGCGGCGGCACGACGACGCTTGAAGCCAAGTCAGGCTACGGGCTGAACCGTGAGACGGAGTTGAGGATGCTGCGGGTGATCGCCCAACTCGCGGCCGAAGGGCCGGTGCGGATGGTTCCGACGCTGCTGGCGGCGCATACGGTGCCACGCGAAATGGCTGATCGGCGCGGCGAGTACCTGGCCTGGATTGCCGATGAGTTGATTCCAGAGGTGGCGGGGCACAACGGGAATCCGCGGCTGGCGCGGTATTGCGACGTATTCTGTGACGACCACGCCTTTACCGTTGCGGAGACCCGGCGGGTGCTTGAATCGGCGAAGCGCTATGGCCTGGGGCTGCGGATTCACGCCGAGCAGTTTCGCCCTGGCACGGGCGCAGCCCTGGGAGCAGAGCTTGGCGCGGCGACGGTGGATCATCTAGAAACGGTGACCACGGAGACGCTTTCGCACTTGAAGGCAGCCGGTGTGCAACCTGTGCTGCTGCCAGCATCGGTTTTCTGCCTGGGTCGGTCGCAGTATCCGCCGGCCCGGCAGATGATCGAAATGGGCCTGCCGGTGGTGGTGGCGACGGACTTCAATCCTGGGTCTTCGCCTGCGCCTTCCATGCTGTTTTCGATGGCCCTGAGCTGCATTGCGATGCGAATGCTGCCGTCGGAGGCGTTGGTGGCGGCGACGGTGAACGCGGCATACAGCCTCGGATTGGGCGACGAGGTCGGATCGCTGGAGGTGGGCAAGGCGGCGGACTTTCTCGTCCATGAGTGCAAGGACTATCGCGAACTGGCTTACAACGTTGCTGCGCCCGTCAGGATTCGGGTATTTATTGCTGGAGTCGAGGTTTCTCAATGAGGGCAGAGGAGATTTTGCGGGAGCTGGTCGCGATTCCGACTCCGTCTACGGTCTCGAATTTGCCGCTGATTCAGTGGGTCTCTGAATTTCTTGGGCCGCTTGGGTGGCTGATTCAAGTTCTGCCGTATACGGATGAGGCTGGCGTGAAAAAGGCGAACCTGTTGGCGTGGCTCCGACCTGCTTCAGGAGCAGGAGAGCTGCCGGAGCACTTCGCTGTGGCGTTTGTCTGCCATACCGACACGGTGCCGTTTGCTGCTGCGTGGGATGGTGCGCTGCGGCTCGAGGAGCGCGACGGGAACTTGCATGGATGTGGGTCCTGTGATGTGAAGGGTGCGCTGGCTTGCTTCCTGGAGGCGGTTTCTGTGGCCCCGGCGTCGGATGTATTGCTGATGCTCACAGCGGATGAAGAGGTTGGCTGCAAGGGAATGGACCGTTTGCTGGCCGGCATCCATCTGCGCGTTGGCTCGGCAATCATTTCAGAGCCGACCTCGCTGCATCCTGGAGTTGCAGGGAAAGGGTATGGTTTGGCGCGGGTCACGGTGATGGGCCGCGAGGCTCATTCAGCGTTCCCGGGGCAGGGAGTGTCAGCAATTTCTGCGGCGGCGCGGCTGATTGCTCTGATTGAAGATGCGCTGAGCCTTGGTGGAGCAGCCGACGAGCTCTTTGATCCGCCCCGGACGACGGTCAATATCGGCACAATTGAGGGCGGGTCGGCGAAGAATATCGTCGCAGGCCGCTGCACGTTTTTGGTGGAGTGGCGGGCAGTGCCGGAAGATGAGCCGGGGTCTGTATTGATGCGTCTGCGCGAACTGGCTGTTTATGCTGAGGCCCAGCAGCCGCACATTGTGATTGCAGTGGATGGTCTCCGGGATGAGGCTGGCTTTTCGCCTGCGCATTCGGGCCCGCTGCGTCGTCAGTTGGCGCAGTTACTGCCGGCGAAACCCACGGGAATCAGCTTTGGTTCTGAGGCGAGCCGAGTTGCGCGGATTGCCGACGAGGTAGTCGTGATTGGCCCGGGCGACATGCGCACCGCGCATAGTGACCGCGAGTGTGTGCCAGTGGCTGAGCTTGACGCATGGTCCCAGGTGCTTGCGAAGCTATTTGCCGACAACGCCAAGGCATTTTCAGGGGTTTCGTGAAGGCTCTCGCTTTGGCGATGCTGAATTTTTCCTAATGAAAAATCAGGAAAGCAACGTTTTTCGCTCTGTAGCCTTCCTGAAAATGCGTGAGTGATTCAGAGTCAGGCAGTTTCGGTGCGGTGCTTCCGGCGGCTGGTGAGCAGGTGGTAGACCACGGGCGTGACGATGAGCGACAGCCCGACTGACAGGAAGATGCCTCCAATGACGGCAATCGCGAGCGGTTGCAGCATTTGCGAGCCCGCGCCTAGTGCAAATGCGAGTGGCAACATACCGCAAACTGCTGCAATGGCGGTCATCAGGATGGGCCGGAGCCGGCGCTGGGCAGCCTGCAGCATGGCTTCGACAGGAGGCAGACCGGCTGCGCGCAGGCGTTCATCGGCGTCAAGAAGGAGAATGCCGTTTTTGGCGACAATCCCGATCACCATGATTACGCCCATGAAACTGGCGACATTGAAGCTCGTATTGGTTACAAGCAGCGCGAGCACCACCCCGGCAATCGACAAGATCGAGCTGGTGAGGATGGCTACGGGTGCAGAAAAATTGCGGAACTCCGCCAGCAACACGCCAAAGACCAGAATCAAGGCCATGATGAGAACGCGAAGGAGGTCGCGGAATGACTTTTGCTGCTCTTCATAGGTACCGCCGTATTCAACGCGGATGTTGGAGGGTAGATGAAGTCCCTCAACGGTTGCCCGAACCCTGGTCATCGCGGTACCCAGATCCGAACCTTCAAGTCGGCCGGTAACTACGATGAGCTGCTGCAGGTTTTCGCGCCTGATCTCGTTTTGCGGCGGCAACTGCGTGATCTGTGCGAGTGAGCCCAGGGTCGCCGTATGCCCGCTTGACGAGTTGAAGACAGTATTCTGAATGGTGTTCAACGACGCTCGATTCGACTCCGGAAGCCGGACACGAATCGTATAGGGTCGTCCATTGACGATGAGGGGGTCAGCGGTCGGAAGGCCATCCAGAATTGCAGTGGCGTCCTGGGCAATTTCTGCAGGGGTGAAGCCAAAACTATCAGCAAGAGGGCTTACGTTGAAGATTGTCGCTGGCCCGCTGATTGTGTTGTCGATGCCGTTCTGGGTATCGACTACGCCGGGAATCTTCCCGATGGCATCCTGAACCTTGGGGCCGAGTGCGTTGAGCACTCCCTGGTCGTTGCAAAAAAGCTTGATCTGGATTGGCTCAGGAGCGTTTGAGAGATCTCCAATCATGTCCTGAAGAACCTGGGTAAACTCGATGTCCAGCTCGGGCTCGGTCTTTTTGATTTCGCTGCGCACATCGGCCATGATTTCGTCGATCGGGCGGGAGCGTTTGGCTTTGAGGCGTACAGTGAAGTCACCATAATTTGCTTCGGTGACTGCGGCAAGGCCCATCTGCAGGCCAGTCCTGCGCGAGGTGACATCGACTTCTGGAGTTTCGTGAAGAATCCGTTCCACGTGCTGGAGTACGCGTTCGGTTTCCGTGAGTGAACTGCCGGCGGGCATGGTGTAGTCGAGGATGAAGGCGCCCTCATCCATCGCTGGAAGCAGATCAGAGCCGAGAGCGGAATAGCCGAAGTAAGCGCCTAAAACGAGCCCCAGGCAGAGCAAACCAACCATGGTGGGCCGGGCCAGCGCCCAATGAAGCGCACTGGCATGGGCTGAGAGTACGCGGCTCATGAACTTTCCTGTAGGGATGTGGGTCGCTTTCGAGTCTGGCCCGCAACTTTCACTGGTTTCGTGTTTGGTCCGCAACAGGAAGAGAGACAACGCCGGGGTCCAGGTGAGTGCCAGCATCAGGGAGGTGAGCAGTGCGGCGGTCATGGTGATGGCCAGCGCGCGAAAGAAGCTGCCGGTGACGCCGGTGACTGCAATGAGCGGCAAGAAGACAACGACTGGTGTAATCGTGGAACCGACCAGAGGCAGGGTGATTTCGCTGAGCGCCTTGCGGACAGCATGGATTCGGTTTTCGCCAGCATCGCGATGGACGACGATGTTTTCGACCACGACGATGGCGTCGTCGATCACGAGTCCAATAGCGGCGGCGAGGCCTCCCAGCGTCATCAAGTTGAAGGATTCCCCGGTGAGCCAGAGAAAGAGGATCGTTACGGCGACGGTGACCGGGATGACCAGCCCCGCAACCACCGAGGAACGCCAGTCATGGAGGAAGAGAAAAAGGATGAGGCAGGCAAGTCCGAGGCCGATGAGAATGGCGTCGCGGACGCTGGCGATCGATTCGCGAACCAGTTGTGACTGGTCATAGAAGGGAACCAGGTGCACGCCAGCGGGGAGACTGGGTTGCAGGTTCGCAACTTTGGCAGCGACCGCGTTGGCGACCTGCACGGTGTTCGATGAAGGCTGGCGGGCGATATTCAGGAGGACGGAGGGTTTTCCATTGGAGGTAACGGCGGTGTAGACGGGAAGCGATGCCGACTCGACCTGCGCGACATCGGCCACACGGATAGGGGCACCAGCGGGCGTGGTCTTGATGACCAGCGCGGCCAGGTCCTCGGCGGAGTGCGCCTGTGACCCGATGAGGCCGAGGATAAGCTGATGGTCGGCTTCATAGAGGCCGGGCGAGTCGATAATATTCGAGGACTGGATGCCGTTGACCAGGTCAGTGAGAGTGATACCCGAGGCCTGGAGCCGCGACAGATTAGGAATGACGTGGTACTCAGGAACCTTGCCGCCCTGCACAGTGACGGTGCTTACGCCTTCAACCCGGTTGAGCGGCGGCTTGAGGTCGTAGGTCGCGATTTCCCAAAGACGTGTCTGCGAAGCGGTATTGGCTCCCCGGTCATCGGCTGTAAGGGCGTATCCGAGGATGGGGAATGTCGCAAATGTCAGGCGATTGGTCGTAATACGTGCGGTCGAGGGAAGGGTCTGCTGCACTTTTGATAGCGCTGCATCCACCAGTTGCAGCGTGTGGAACATATCCGCATTCCAATCAAAGAAGAGGCTGACTTCGGCCGAGCCGCGGCTTGTGGTGCTGCGAACAGTTCGCAGGCCGGGGACGGAGTTGACGGCATCCTCGACTGGCTTGGTGATAGCCACTTGCATCTGCTCAACGGGCATTACGCCGTTTTCGATGCCGATCACAACCCGCGGAAAGTTGGTATCCGGAAAAACCGCGATGGGCACCTGGAATGCAGCATAGGCGCCGCCCAGGGTCAGAGCCACCAGGAAGAAGAAGATCGTGTGCGAGATGTGCTGCAGCCAGAAAGGCCGGTGGTGTTCAGGCGTTGGCGTGGGCGAAGTCATTTGTCGTCTCCGCCTTTGACACCCTTGTCGTCTGCGGCTCCGATTTTTACCTTGGTTCCTTCATCGAGCGCATATCCGCCCACGGTGATGACCGTATCAGCTGCGGTGATCCCGGAGAGGACCTGGGCCTGCGTATCGGTGACCACGCCCAGGGTGACGGGATGCTTGTGGGCCGTGGAATCAGGGGCGATGACCATCACAAATTTACTGTTGTCGGGCGCGGTGACCAACGCTGAACTCGGGATAATCAGCGCTTTCGAGGCAGTCCGTCCGGTGATCGTGGCATGAATGGGGGTTCCAGCCTTTAAGGTCGCTTTGGGGTTTTCGGCACGGAGCCAGACCTCAACGGTGGTGCTGCCAGGGTCAAGAGCGGGGCTGATGAGGGAGATTTTGGCGTCGATCGGATCGGCTATCCCCGGGACGGAGATGGTGGCGGCCGCGCCAACTGTAAGCTGCTGGGCGAGAATTTGAGAGATATGCAGCTTGGCAATCAGCGCCGACGTGTCCATGACCGTGATTACTGGCGCACCCGCAGCGGCAGTTTCCCCGGCAAAGAGTGGGCGGTCGGTGACAACGCCATTGATGGGGCTGCGAATTTCAGTGTAGCTGAGCTGAGCCTGCGCACCCTGAAGCTTTCCCTGGGCAGATTGAAGTTGGCCTTTGGCTGCCTCAAGAGAAGCTTTGTTGGTGGTCTTTTGTACCCCCTCGAAGTGCAGCTTGGCAATGTCATAGGCAGCCTGGGCCTGCACCAGCGAAGCGTTCGCAGTATCCAGATCGCGACCCGGGATTGCACCCTCTTTGAAGAGCTGGGCTCGCGCTGTGGCTATGCTTTGCGCCAGGTCGAGATTGGTCTTTGCCTGGGTGAGATCAAGCTGCGCCCTGGTGAAGTCCTCGGGAACTGAGGCGTGGGTGGCTGTCTCGTAGCCAGCCTTGGCAGCGGTGTAGGTGCCCTGGTTGTCAAGAGCGGCGGCGGCCAGGTCAGCTGCTTCAAGGGTGAGCAGGAGCTGCCCGGCCTTGACCCTCGCCCCGCGCTGCACCAGCAACTGCTTGATTGGTGCCGTAACTTTAGGGGCGATTGCAGCCTGTGCTAGTGGGGAAAGCGTGGCCTCGGCATCAGTCTCTTCAGAGATGTCGCCAATATGGGCTTGTGCAGCCTGAACGGAAACTTCCGGTGTCGGCGCGACCTCTGCCTTGCGGCAGCCAACGGCAAACAGCAGCGCGCATGCAGTCAGGACGTGAATGGAGGCTGGGCGGAGCGGTGTGAGCATGGGCTAGCGGTTTCCAGTCAGAGTTTGCAGGTTGGCCAATGCCGTCTGATAGCGGACGTTTCCGTCTTCGCGTGCAATTTCAGCGGCTGTCAGGGAGGACTGGGCGTCAACAACTTCGAGCACGGTGGCCTCCCCGGCAGTGTAGCGCAACCGGGTCAGTCGAAGACTCTCGCGAGCTGTTGCCGCGCTATCGGCCAGTGATTGCAACTGGTCGTGTGCGGCATTGGCTTCGTTGTAGACCTCGTTGAATTGTGCGATGAGGGTGCGTTGCGTATTGGTCAGCGTTACGCGGGCAGCCTCACGCAGACTCGTCTTTTGCTTGACGCGGTCGTGGATTGAAAACCAGTCCCAGACTGGAATGTCGAGGGTGGCTGATGCCGAATAGCCGAGATTCCGCGAGCCATCGGGCGCGTGAATAGCAAATTGCTGTGCGTCGATGCCGTAGTTGAAGCTGAGGCTCAGGTCGGGCAAGTAGCCGGCTCGGGCTCCGACAACATCGAGGGAAGCGGCGTGCAGCGTCGCCAGTGCGCTTTCGAGGTCAGGGTTGTGCCGCCCCGCAGCTGCCTCAGCTTCTATGCGAACAGGCAACTCGTTTGGCGCAGACGGTACCAGAGTGTAAACGGTTCGCGGGTCATCAAAGAGTAAAACCGCGAGGTCGAGGTGCGCTTTTTCGTTGGCCAACTGTGCGTCGGACAGGTCGCGTCTGCGCTGCTGGTCGGTCAACTGGGCCTTGATGGTGTCGGCGTGGGCTGATTCGCGCGCATCTTCGCGATGCTGCGTGAGCGTCATGAAATTGGCAGACTCATCTGCAGCCCGCCGGGCGACGAGGAGCTTTTGATCTGCCGCGAGCGCGCTGTAGTAAAGCGTTACGACGGTCGAAATGAGACCGCGACGCGCAATCTCAAGCCCTGCATTTGCAATCGATGAGGCAGCCGATGCCCGGGCAACTGCAGTGATCCCCTGCAGGCCGATCGTCTCCGTCGCAACTGCCTGGCTGGTATATTCATGCACTGCGTTGCCTCCAATGAATCGCGGAGGCTGGTTGGTATCCTGGCCCTTGGCATGATGGGGTTCGGTGTAGAGAAACTGGTTATGGTACACAACGCTCGGAAGAACAGCAGCACGCGCCAGAGCATGGTCGAGGTTCGCAACTTTGGCGGCGGCGACAGCGGAGGCAAAATTGGGTTCATTCATCCTGGCGCGCGCAATTGCTTCGTCCAGGGTGATGATCTGGCCCGTCGTTGCGGGCACGGCCAGGTTGGGGGGAACTGCCTCGACAGCCTCGACACTTTGCGCCGACGACGCGGTGCAAAAAAATGCCAGCGCTGACAAGGCCATCCCCGACCAAGCGAGACCGCCCAACGTGAGGCAGAAGGGGGTAGGGAGGCTCGGGGAGGCGCACTTCAGAAGAACGCCTCCTTTGCCTCTCAGATTGTTGGCGAGCCTATTCATGACCCGCGACAAGGACCACAAACGTGTTGGGCAGAACCGAGGGCCAGGGCCGGGGATTGGCTGCTGTTGGCGCAGGCGGCGGGCCGAACCTGGCTGCAACGAGGAATGCCCGGCCTGTAGCTTCGTCAAAAGCCATGGTGCGCGCACTCTTTTGTGTCGACAAAGTCTGAATGGCCTTGTAATCGCTGCCACTGGCATCGATCACGGTCATCGTACCTTCGCCGTTCGATGAGAAGACCAGCTTTTGTTTGGCATCGTAGCTTACGGCGTCGGGGCCATCACCGATAGCCGGCGTGGCGAGCAGCTTGCCGGTGTTGTAGTCAACGACCGCCATCTTTTTGCCATCGCATACTGCGAAGAGGCGGTGGCCAGCCAAGTCGATCGCAAGGCCCGAGGGAGATTCACAGGCAGGCCAACTGGCCGTTACCTTCTGAGCTTTGGCGTCGATCCGAACAATCTCATTCTTGTCTTCAATGTTGTCGTAGATGTTGCCCTCCCCGTCCGCCTGGGGAAATTCGGGCTTGCCAGCGAGGGCTACTGTGCCAATCACTTTCTGGGTCGCGGAATCTACCACGGTTGCATTCTTGCCGCCGCCGTTGAAGGTCCAGACCGTCCTGGTCACTGGCTCGAAGAGGATGCCATCTGGGTTGATGCCCACAGGAATCGTCGCCAAAGTGGCGAGGCTGGTGCGGTCAAACACGACGACAGCATTGGCGCGTCCATCGCTGATGTAGCCAAGCTTGCCATTGGTGTCAAAGGCGACGCCATGCGTGCCCTTGAGTCCAGTGATTGCGCCGACTGGTTTGCCGCTGGCCAGGTCCAGCACCTCGACACGGGCACCGTGCGTAACGAAGAGGTGGTGGGTTGCGGAATCGACCGCCAGGTAATCCCATCCGCCTTCGCCGCCGACAGTCCACTTGTCCTGAATCGTATAAGGCTTTTGTGCGGCCGCTGTCATCACTGCGGGTACCGTGGCTGTTACTGCCATAGCGGCAACCATGCTGAACCTGGTCAGCTGGTTAAAGATCTGCTTCATCGTCATGCAATTCTCCAAATCAGTTTAGTCGGGCTCTGCACCGTTCCCCTTACTATTCCACTTCAAGCTTAAGCCGGCCTGAAGAATTCTCCACATTCACTGTTTTGTCATGAAAGCGGTTGCACCGCATCGACCCGGCCTGGTCTTGAAAGGGGAATGCGGACGAGAACGGTGGTACCATTCCGTATTTCACTGCTGATCTTAATCGCTCCACCACATTTGTCTGTGATGGCTTTGCAAATAGCGAGGCCCAGGCCTGTACCACCAGTATTGCGGCTGCGAGAGGGGTCGCTTCGAGAAAAGCGCTCGAAAATTCGCGGCAGATCTGCTGCGTCAATACCGTCGCCGGCATCGCAGAATCGAATCTCGGCAAAGCCGTCAGTCTTTCCAACCTTGACGGTCACGACAGACTCCGAAGGGCTATGCTGCATGGCATTCATGAGCAGATTTGTGCATAACAGTTTCAATTGACCGGGGTCCAGCGCTGCGTACAACGAGTCTTCGCCAACTAGTACGAGGTGAATTTCATTGGCCTCGGCCATGGTAACAAGTTGCGAGCTCACATCTTGCAGGCAGGCATAGATATCGGAGCTATGCTCCCCGGCACTCTTGGCGTCTGTCTCCTCGATGCGGGCCAGCGTAAGCATCTGGGCAACCAACTGCTCCATCCGCTGGCAATCCAGCAGGCAGCGCTCCAGTCCTGCGTGGTATTCCTGTTGGCTGCGTGGCTTCATCCCCAGCAATTGCAATGAGGATTTGAGAACAGCTACGCTTGTCTTCAATTCGTGAGCTGCATCGCCGACGAATCGCCTTTGTTGTTCAAAGGACTGTTGCAAACCGAGCAGCAGGCTTTCGAGAGCATTGACGAGGGGAGAGAGTTCACGCGTCATCCGCGCTGACGCAGGCGCATCAAATGTCCACGAGGTGACTGAAACTGCCGCCGCGCCCGAAGCCAGTGCGCGCAGCGGCGCCAGCCCGCGATTGAGCAGCCACGACATAAGTACTCCCGTTACCGCCAGCACGACGAGGCTGCTGAGCGCGTAGAACGTTACTGCGCGGTAGATTGCCTTCCAGACTCGATGCACTGGCGAGCCATAGTAGACAACGACAGTTCGTCTCATGCCCCCCTTTTCGCCTGGATCAATCACCCTCACACCCAGGACGCGGATGACGCGATATGCCTTGCCGTGGAACTCGACGTTGCCGAAAGATGCCTCGTCGCCGTCCGGGTCAATCTTGTCGGCGCGGCTGGGGCTTGGCCGAAAGGCCTGGGCAAAGTCGACCACCTCGGCAGAGTGACCCAGCACCCGATTTGTAGCGTCGCGGACATCGTAAATGTCGTCATGTGGAATATCGATCTCACTCCCGTCGAGCATCAGGCTATCCTGGGCGTCGTCGGAACTTTGCACCGCACCCACTACTGAGTCGGCGCGCCCACTGAGAAGAATGTCAAACGCACGAAAATGGTCGTGTCGCTCATAAATGTACGCAACACCACTTACACAAACAGCCGAGCACAGCTCAACCAACAGGACCATTATGATGAGGCGGCGGGTGATAGAGTAGGCTTTCACGCTTCGCCGTCCCTGCCGTCGTCTGCGTAAGTTCCCGGCGTGCGGCTTAGCAATAGGCGATAGCCGCGGTTGCGCAGCGTTTCAATACTTGTCCCAGATGCCAGCGCTTCGTCTGTTCTGGTGATCTTTTTACGCAGATTCGAGACGTGCACTTCGATCACGTTGGAGTGATGCTGCCAATTGTAATCGTATAAATGCTCAAGCAACTCTTGCTTGGAGACAATGACTCGGGGCCTGTGCATCAGGTACTCAAGAATGCGGTACTCCATTGGCGACAGCGTTATCTCGCTGCCAGCGCGTAGCACGGTTTGTTCGAGAGTGTTCAGCACCAGTTCGCCCGCCTGCAGGGTGGGGTGGGCTACGCCTTTTCCACGCCGGATCAGCGCCTTGGCGCGGGCCAGCAATTCACCCAGGTCAAATGGCTTGCTCAGGTAGTCGTCCGCGCCACAATTGAGCAGTGTGATGGTCGAGCCAACTTCACTCTGCGCGGTAACGACCAGCACCGGCGTATGGTCTTGCCGGCTGCGAAGTCGCTTAAGCACCGAAAGTCCGTCAAGTCGGGGCAACATCAAATCAAGGATGATGAGGTCGTAGCAGAGATTGCGCGCCAGCCCGAGGCCGATCTCACCGTCCCGGGCGCAATCCACCGCAAATCCGGGACCGTCGCGCAGGGCAGAGGCGACGTTTTCGGCCAGACGAACTTCGTCTTCAATAAGCAGGACCCGCATGAACGTATTATCAACGACTAAGGCTTAAGCTGACCTGAAGGCTCAAGTCGGGCACAGTAACGGAGCTAACACATACCAGGAAACTCGATTGAAGCGGCATAGCACGGCCTGATCAGCCAGGTTCGACGGCCAGATGATTGCGCTGATACCCAACATTTTTGCGGTGCTCTTGTCTGATTCCGCCCCACTGCTTAGGTCTGAGCATTTCCAAGCAGATCGATTCGCGAATACACCAATCGAAGATGCTGAGCTTGACGCGATACAAAGACTCTCTCAGCGAAGCCGACAGCTCTGCGTGCGCGCAGGCGATCGCCTCAGTGCTGATTAGTCAGGTTGAGATGCAATCCATAGGATAGTCTTCACAGTCAGTAGATGGAATGCTCGCAAGGCCAGCAGTAAGTCTGCCTCGCGGGTATCTTCAATACAGTTATGGCTGATACCCCCCAAAGACTGCACAAACATCATCGCCGTCGGAATTCCGAGACGCGACACCTCGGCCGCATCATGCAATGGACCCGATGGCAAACGATACGAGGCCCCGGTTATTTCGCGTATAGCTTCTTCGCATAACTCAATCAGTTCTGGATGGAAAGGCAAAGGCTCAATATTCCAGATACGGCACCACTCCACGGAGCAGCCTTCTTCCGCAGCAAATCGATCGCTTGCCGTCTTTGCCTCCTGAAGCATATGCGCTAGTACATGGGCATCAAGGTCGCGCTGATCAAGTGTTGCCTCGGCACGCCCCACGACAGCGGTTACGATGCCCGGATAAGTCTTCAAACTACCCATCGTGCAAACTGCATCTACATGTTTCATGGCGATCTGACGAATCTCCAGCGCAAGTTTTGCTGCGGCAGCAAGGGCATCGCGGCGAAGCGTCATTGGTGTTGACCCAGAATGCGCCTCCTGCCCCCGAAAAACAATGACATGACGCTCAACCCCCTTGGTTCCAGTGACTGCACCAAGTGATAGTCCCAGCTTCTCCAGCACTGGACCTTGCTCGATATGTAATTCAAGGTAACCCCGTGCGTTAGCCCTCTCGTTTGAAGCTTCGCCGATCTTATCGATGTCAATTTCGATCTCAGCCAGAGCAGACTCAAGGCTGACGCCTGTCTTGTCTGTCCGACCTCGATCAGCCTCGATTGAATGAGTCCCAGCAAATGCAGAAGAACCGAAAAGGCTTCGTCCGAAGCGGGCACCCTCTTCATCTGCCCAGTCTACGAGACGAATTGTGACCGCCGGAGTTACTTTCGAGATGGCGAAGTGATAGAGAATAGCATAGCCCGCTAAAACTCCCAGCGCTCCATCAAGCCATCCTCCATTGGGTACCGAATCCAGGTGGCTACCAATAATCAACACGCGGTCAGAGATACCTTTGAGAGTAACCCAGTGATTTCCGGCAGCATCGCGATGATACTCAAACGGAAAGCCTACAAGCTTGCTCTGAAACCAATTACGAGCTGCGCTCCAGGTTTCCGTAAATGCAACCCTTTGGGCGCCGCTTTCATCGGCAGTAAGATGGCGGAGCTCGCGCAAAAGTTCAACTGCCACGTGTGGGTCGAAACTTCTGTTATTCACCATGTGTATCTCCTATCGGTTCGCGCGCCAGGAAGCGCCCCCGAAACCGATCACCGACAAAGACTCCGTCGCGAACTTGCACCTTACCGCGCACCGTCACTACAGAAGCACGACCTTTGACGCCAAACTCTTCGAAGGCGTTGTAGTCATTTTGAGTATGCTGCGTCTTGACAGAAATAATCCCACGATACGTCGGGTCGAAGACAACCAAGTCAGCGTCGCTGCCGGGCGCAATCGTTCCTTTGCGAGGGAAGAGTCCAAAGAGTTTTGCTGCTCGCGTACTCAAGGCATCTACAAAGCGATGAATATCGATCTGGCCAGTGACAACGCCGCGTGTGTACATCAGACTGACTCGTTCCTCAATCCCGGGAATGCCGTTAGGGATATCCGTGAAAGCCAGTTCGCCCAGCCCCTTCTGCGCTAGGTCAAAAGGACAATGGTCTGTGCCAACAGTATCAATAATTCCCGATCGAAGCCCGTTCCAAAGTGATCGATGATTTCTCCTGTCTCGTAGTGGTGGAGACATCACGTACTTCATTGCCTCAACCCCAGGCTGCTCTGTCAAACTATTATCCAGTAGAAAGTGAGGTAGCACAGACTCAATTGCAAGGCGCACACCGCGCTGCTTTGCGCGTGCGGCCTCTTCAAGCGCCGGAGCGCAGGAAAGGTGAACCACATATCCTTGAGCTTTGGTTAACTCTACAAATGCTGCGAAGCGATGAGTCCCCGCTGCTTCCACTGTTTCAGGTCGGCTCGGTTCATGCCATTCGGGACCTGTTTTTCCAACACTCAGAAGATAAGTCTGCAATCGGCTTACAATTTCTGCATTCTCGCAATGGGCCGCCGTGATGACTCCCATTTCTTTGCCAAGTCGGAGTGTCTGAAACAGCTCAGTATCCTCAATGCCAAAAAAATTCTTGTACGCAAGGAATACTTTGAATGAAGATGTACCGTCTGCCACAATCCTTCGCAATTGTGACTCGGTTTCATCATTCCAACGCGTGACTCCCATGTGAAATGCATAGTCGCAGGCGCTGTGATTATGGGCCTTCTCTTTCCATAAATAATAACTATCCAGCGCGTGATCCAGCCGCGATGGGCAGCACATTTCGATGAAAGTGGTGGTGCCGCCCATCAGAGCCGCAATGCTCGCTGTCTCGTGAGTATCTTTCGCGAAAGTTGCCATGAAGGGCAAGTAAATATGTACATGCGGATTGATGAAACCAGGACATATCAAGCATCCTCGGGCGTCTACGACTTCAGTTCCTGGGGGCAGCTCAAGGTTACTTCCGATTCGGGTAATGGTTTCATCCTCAACGAAGATGTCTGCGAAATAACGAGAATCAGCGGTAACAATCTCGCCGTTTTGAATAAGCAGAGCCATGTCTATTCACCTATCGCTCGATGACAGCTTCAATGTAGCCATGTGGTTCATCGGTTGGGACAAATATTTGGTTTGGATTGTTCTGCCCAAATCGGCTTAAATCAACCGGAAGACAATGAAGGTTTGGCATTGTTAGTTTTACACGCTGTGCTTCTGGCACTGCTGCTAACAGGGCAACCCCCATGTCATACAACGTGTGCTGCACACTCAGGCTGTCGTGCTCAGCAAATGTCTTCAAGAGTGATTCGATAGCTGACGCCCTCGCTCTCTCATAGTCACTTGGGAGAGTGTCATATTCCCAAGTAATTGTTGCGCGCGTAGCAAAAATGCGATCAGTACTTTCAGGGAGAGTTGTGAACTTGTCTTTGATGTACCCCGTGAAAGCAGACTTTGTCGTTTTCAGAATTACCAGGCCGTCGATGCCGGAACTTATCTTGAGTGCTGAGCCTCTTTCTCCCAGTACCTCCGTAGTCTTCACTTCCGGCCCAGCGATTGCATATGTTGTGGCATGGGGCTCACCATCGATGAGCAATTGCCGCCAGTTCTTCTCTTCTATTTCGACGGCGGCTTGTGAAACCTGGGGATTGTTGGCCAGTAGATAGGCAACAAGTTCGGTGGCAAAGTCTTCGAGCGTGGACGATGTGGAGTCCCTGGCCAAGGAATAGACCGTATTCTTGATTGTATCCGTAGGTAATATATTGTGATTCTCCCCTTGAGTGAAACATGTCTCAAAGTTGCCTTGCAACAGCACTTTTACGCTCCACTCCTTCATTTCATGAAAATCGTCGTACCGCACTACTTTCATTACCCGCACGCGCGCCTTGCCATAACGATTAAGTCCCAGAGAAGCCATCCGTCAATCTCCTTGTCAAGTCAACTACCTCGATAGGTAGTGTAACTGTTGTCGCTGACTAAAAGTGGAATATGAAAGTGTTCGTCACCATTCACTCGGAAAGTTATACTTATCTCGGGATAGAGGCTTTGTCGATTCTGCCGGATGAAGTATTCCTCCATTGCAAAGTTCAGACGAAAAGTCCCAGAATCGATCTGGTTGCAAAGACTGCGGCAACGTCCATCGGTGTCAGTACATCCTCGACCGATCGGCAGCCATCCTGATTGTTCTCTCTGCTCAAGCACAATGTGAATACCACTGGCGGGCTTACCAAGTGCGGTATCCAGAACATGTATCGAAAGGGTGCTCATATGTTTAGCCACTTTCGCAGTCGAATCTCTGTTATCTGTCGTTGTTGTTCGGCGGCCTCGAGCAACTCCGTTTGTCTGTTGCTGCTTAATCGGTAGTTTAGAATGTCGATCATATCACCTGCTGATTTGCCCGTTGCGCAGACGATATAGGTAAAACCAAATTGTTCCTCGTAGAGAATGTTTCCACTTCGCAAGGCTTGGAGCGTTTCCTCTGCCACATCGCTCGCTGAAGACTGTTCCTTGAGTGACCATGTTATGAATTGCTCGGTAGACTGAGTGTGTGTGCGCTCGCCGATGCGCGGGTGGGCCCGGAAAGCTTGCATCAAATCAGCTTCCTGCATCGTCGCCCAGACCTGGCTTGCGGCGTTGATCAGGCATTCCATATCCTGGAAGGGGCGCATTGACACGAGTTGTTGTGCCCATTCGCGTGACGCGCAGCAATCGAGGAGTGGAGCTATCGCGATTTCATTGGGTGCATCATTCCATGCCTTGAGAGTCAGGTTCATCTTGAATACTCTCGTGCAATGCATTGCATGATGAATTGTTGCAACAAATTGGCAGCTACACATCTCCGATATTCTGCTGTCGAACGGATGTCGTCGATGGGCTTCACTTCGTTGTAGATGGCCATACGTGCATTCGCGATTGTCTTATGAGTCAATGGCTGATTAGCCAGAGCAGCTTCTGTTATCAACAAACGCACGGGTCGGTCGGCAACGCTTGCCGCGGCTAGTCGTATCTCCAAAAATATGTCGTTCTTGACAACTGCTGTTGCGGCGAGCGCAACCTTGGATATGGCCATTGCCCGACGTGCCCCCACCTTGCGGAGATAGTGGTTATGTGTCGTGAAGCGTCGCGGCAGATGGAGCGCATAGACAAGTTCATCGATGCGGAGGATATTTTGCTTGTAGCCTACATGAAAGCTGGCGTAGGGAACACGTCGTACGCCGCGCTGTGAGATGAGTTCAATTTCAGAGTTATAGACGAGCAGAGATGGGGGGGCATCGGCGGCTGGCGAGCCGTTCACGATGTTGCCCGCAAGGGTGGCGCGGCTTTGATTTGCAATGGACCCAATCCAACCAGCTGCTTGAGCAAGCAAGGGGAATTCAGAGGCGATTGTTGCATGATCACGAATCTGGCGGAAAGTTACGCCGCCTCCGATTGATAGAAAGTTATCGTCCATATCAATTCGGCTTAGTTCTGGAACACCCCAGATATTAATCAGTTTTTGAGCTCTGAGTTGACCAGCGGCATGTGAAACCATTAATTCAGTACCGCCAGCAAAAGGAGTCCACTGACCCGGCTCTGAAGCAAGTAATGTAAGGATGCCGTTGAGGTTAGAAGGGCGAATGAATAGATGGGTTGCAGGGTTACCGCGCATGATCGGCTGGTTCCTCCATCGCTGCCAGGGAAAGGATCGATTCAAATATCCTGACGTAACCCGTACATCGGCAGAGATTGCCTGCCAGTGCCTCACGAGTTTCTTCAAGGGTTGGGTTTGGCGTGTGTGAAAGAAGATGTGCAGCAGCTACAAGCATTCCCGGAGTGCATATGCCACACTGCGCGCCGCCACGTTGGAGAAAGGCCTGCTGCAGTGGGTGTAGTTCAGCGATGACATCGGCTTGAGACAGCCCCTCGATTGTTTCTACAAAAGCCCCCTCGACCTGTAAGATTGGAACTAGACAACTATTTACGAGTTCGCCGTTGATGCGAACCGAACAAGATCCACACTCACCCTCACCGCAACCTTCCTTGGTGCCAGTCAGTGCGAGATCTTCGCGCAACACGTCAAGTAACCGTTTTAGCGGCGGAGCATCAACTGAACGTGATTGTCCGTTCACTGTGAAGCGGACCGTATGCGAAGGGTGAATCATGCGGACACCGGTGACATCGCATGTGAAGCTTGTGTCATGCGTAGGCAAATGTCCTCGGGAAGTAGAGGAATCGAAGTAAAACTTAGATCAAGTGCATTCTGAATTGCATTGAGAATAGCTGGTGCTGGGCCGTCATGGGGTAATTCTCCAATGCCTTTTGCTCCGTAGGCACCATGCTCGAAGGGTATCTCTTCAAAGTAGACATTGATCGGCGGTATGTCCTGTGCTGTCGGGATGATGTAGTTTGTCATCTGGTTGTTGAACATGTGCCCGTCTTTGTATAGCACTTTCTCATAAAGAGCGTAACCTATACCTTGAGCGATGCCTCCCTCAATCTGCCCGGCGGCAAGAGTGGGATTAAGGACTCTTCCCACTTCCTGCACAGCATGAAAGGCGTTTACTTCTGCGGAATAAGTTGTGGTGTCCACTGCAACTTCTGCGACATAAACGGCCCATGCAAAGGCGGGGTAGGCTTCACCTTGATAGAGTTGGTCGTTCCAATAGATGTTCGGCGGAGCTTCGTATCGGCTCAGAGATTCAACTTTTCCTTTGTGTTCACGGTAAAGATCACAGGCTGAGAAGAAATCTTGCGTCGAATATGAGTCTAAAAGACCTGCTTCCAACTTGAGACTCGCAATAAGTTGGCTCCCCGCTCGTTCGATGAGTTTACCCACAACCATCGATGTTCGCGATGCGACAGTAGGTCCGCTGTTGGGTACGATTGCAGTGTCGCAAGGAGCCATTATGACATCGTCATAGGATATTCCCAGCGACTCGGCCGCAATCTGCGCAAGGATTGTATTGGTACCCTGACCAAATTCGGTGCTCGACACCAGTACACGCACTTTGTTGTCTGGAGCTACATCGATCCCTGCGAGCGAATTGAGATAGCGTTCGCCCGAGCCGGTGAATCCAGAGCCATGATAAAACGCGGCAAGGCCTATCCCGCGTTTAATCAGGCTGGATGGGTTATCCCCGGAAAATTGAATCCGCTTCTCATGGAATTCACTGACTTCAATTGCACGATCAAGGAGTTTGTCGAGGATTACAGGTTCAATCATCACCTGCTGCGTTGCAGTGGAGTCTCCGTCATGCAGGAAGTTGCGGCGTCGAATTTCGTCTGAGTCCAGGCCTACAGCGAGCGCCAGTTGCTCGATGTGTCTTTCGATGGCAAAGATGGTTTGTGGTGCGCCAAAGCCGCGAAAGGCTCCGCAGGGCACGGTATTCGTGGCCCACGCGCGGGCGGTTATCCGAATGTTGGGACACACATAAGGCCCTGTAGCGTGTAAGGTTGCACGTGAAAGCACGGTCGAAGAAAGCGTTGCATAGGCGCCTCCATCGGTCGCGATGTCGATTTCCATTGCGAGGATTTTGCCGTTCTCATCGATGGCTGTGCGGTGCCGCGTACGTGAAGGATGGCGTTTCGTTGTCGCCGCAAGATCTTCCATGCGGTCATAAACTAGTTTGATTGGGCGGCCGACTTTCATTGCCAGAAGACCTGCATGGGCTGCAAGGATTGAAGGATAGTCCTCCTTGCCTCCGAAGGCTCCACCAGTGGCGACTTGAATCACTCTTACCTTGTCCGCGGGTAAGTTAAAAACTGCCATTAAAGACTTATGCACGTAGAAGGGGCATTGAAGGGAACCCCACACTGTAACTCCGGTTTCTTCGCTGAATTCGGCAATGGCTCCATTGTTTTCAATATAGAGGTGCTCCTGCGCGCCTGTCCGGTATTCGCCCTCGACAATATGCGAGGCGTTGGCCCAGACAGAATCAACATCGCCCTTCTCTACATAAAACTGCTTAAAGAGATTGCCTTCATGGGTATCCGGTCCCCAGATAATTTCTAATTGGGTCTCACTCTCTTCTATCGAAAGCACGGCCGGCAGGCGCTCGTAGTCTACTCGAATGGCAGTCAAAGCTTCAGGCAAACGTCGCTTGTCCGGGTGAGCAAGCAGGACAATAGCTTCGTCGCAGTGATTAACGTGTCCGTTTGCAAGACATGGCTGGTCGGCTGAAATCATCTGGATGTGATTGTTTCCTGGTATGTCCGCGGCTGTGACAACGACAAATTCCGTCCAGTCAATGCGCGGGTCGTAGTGGATTGCGACAACACGCCCGCGAGAAATGGTGCTTCGGACCGTGGCCCCGTACCACATCCCTTCCCGTTCCAGGTCGTCGATGTATTTTGTGCGACCCTGCACCTTTTCGACACCCTCTTTGCGGAGTTGCGGCGTACCAACAACGCGGGGATGGGTTCCTGATCTCATGTGGCCTCTTGATGGGCTTGCCGAAGTGAGTGCAAAGTGAGCTGAGAAAATGAGCGCCAATTGGCGTTAGCATACACGCAGCCGCGTCGGTTTCAAAGGGAGACTGGATGAAATAAGAATGACTATGACGGGCAAATTGTCTTCGTAGCGGTTGGTTCAGGCGCAAAGAGACAGATTGCCGCCACTTGCGTCCAACGAGAAGGTATTCTTTTGAAGAACATGCGAGTCAAACTTCTTCCCTTTGGTGTGTTGAAAGATGTGGTCACGACGGCTGCCCTGGAACTGCCTGCTGGGGCGACGGTGGCAGACATGCTTGCGATGCTTGGCGAGTCTTTGCGCCATGAGCCCGGTGCGGTGCAACTGCTGCCACGTATTGCAGTCAGCGTCAATGCCGAATACGCCCGCGGGGCCGATCGCTTGCAAGATGGTGACCTCGTTGGGTTACTGCCGCCTGTGTCTGGAGGCGAATACGATCGCCCTGCGTCAGCCGATACTGTTGTCACTTACCTGACGCGTGAACCGATCCTGGCTGATGCGCTTTTCGCCGCTGCCAAGCAGGGAAGTGATGGCGCGGTCATTGCTTTCGACGGCATTGTGCGCGACAACACCCGCGGTCGCCGCACCCTCTACCTCGATTACGAATCCTACGAAGAGATGGCTACAAAGCAGATGGCTGAGCTGGCGGCGCAGGCAATTGAACGGTTCAGCATTCGTGGTGTCACCATCGTCCATCGTCTGGGCCGTCTGTTTGTTGGCGAAACCAGCGTGCTTATCATCGTGGCTTCGGCTCATCGCGCGGCGGCTTATGATGCCAGTCGCTGGCTCATCGATACGCTCAAGAAAACTGTTCCCATCTGGAAAAAGGAGACTTTTGTCGATGGCGCGGTCTGGGCTGACGGCGATCCATTTCCGCAGGAGTTGCTGGCCGCTGAAAAGCCTGTGGAGGGTAGTTCGCGATGAACCGCTTGCATCGAGGCTGGCTCGGCATTCTGTCGCTTTGCATCCTTGCCAGCGGTGCAGCGGGTGCTTTTGCGCAGCGAAGTCAAGAAATCTCCAGCCAACAGACTGCTGCTACAGCAAATGCACCCGAGAACGATCCGAATATCCCTGTCCTGCACGTCAATGTGAAGCTAGTGAACGTCTTTACCAACGTCACCGATGCCACCGGCGCAATTGTAGGCGGCCTGTCAAAGGAGGATTTTGAGATTTCAGAGGACGGGCGCACGCAGCGAATTGCCGTATTCGAGCGCCAGTCAGAGATCCCTCTGAATCTCGTGTTAGCCATTGATACCAGCGGTAGCGTGCGCAAAGACCTGCCCCTGGAGCAGGAGGCAGCCCGGAAATTTGTCCACGCCCTGCTGCGCAGTCAGGACCAGATCAGTCTTTTGGAGTTTTCAACCCAGGTGCGGCAAGTCGTAGGCTTTACCAACCAGGCCAGCCGCATCGACCGTGGTCTCAGCAGCCTGCGCGGCGGTCCGGCGACCGCGCTCTACGATGCGATTTTTCTAGCCTCGCAAAATTTGCAGCCCAAGTCGGGGCGCAAGGTCCTGGTGCTGGTGACCGATGGAGGAGACACCGCCGAAAACGTGACCTATGCCGAGGCTCTTGAGCAGGCCGAGCGAGGCGAAGTCATGGTCTACAGCATCATCGACGTACCCATTACCGCCTCGGCAGGGCGCGATACCGGCGGAGAACATGCGCTCATCACGCTCGCAGAGCAAACCGGAGGCAAGTATTTCTACGCCAACGCAGGCGGGCTCGATAAAGCGTTTGCTCAGCTTTCGGAGGACCTTCGTACGCAGTATCTGCTCGGCTACTACCCGGTCAATCAGATGCCAGGCACCAGCTTTCATCGCATCCGGGTCACCATTCCCCGCGCAGCGACAGATGCCTTTGACATTCGCTTTCGAAGCGGCTACTTCAACGACTCGGCTCCTCCGGCGGAGCGGTAGAAAAGGTTCGCAAGCATCAAATAGCTGACAGCCCTTCCGCAAGCCTGAGCTTCGCACTACAATCAGGCCATGACTCCACCCTTTTCGCACCTTCGCCCAAGTCGTACGCCGCCGCCGGGCGATACCGGGCAGGAGGCGCTCTACCTGCGCTCCCTCAGCGATCGTCAGGTCAGTGTCCAGGTGCAACTGCGGGATGGTGAAACCATTGACGGCTGGATTGAATACTTTGACGATGGTATGATCCGCGTCACCCGCGAAGGCCATCCCAATCTCTTCATCTACAAGCACCAAATCCGCAGCATCACCGAGCTTACACGCCGCCGCTTGGGCCGCCGCGTCTCAATCGACGGGAAGACCGCATGAACCCTGAATTTATGTGGGTGCCCAGGGCTGCCGAGATCGCCCGCGCCGCCGGTGCGAAGCTGCGGGAGTTCTTCACCCAGGGTGTTGTCACCGAGTACAAAGGCGACGTGGACCTGGTCACGATCGCTGACCGAACCGTAGAGGCTTATCTGCAGGAGGCGCTCCTGACGGCCTTTCCCGCGCACGGGATTTATGGCGAAGAAGGCGCGCGCGACCGGCTTGACTCAGAGTATCGCTGGTATATCGATCCGCTCGATGGCACCACCAACTTCGCCCACGGCTTCCCGCATTTCTGCGTTTCGATGGGTCTCGAACACCGCTCGCCGGGCTTGGCCACCGGGCACGACGGCCCAATTGTGGCCGCCGTCATTTACGACCCCATGCGCGATGAATTGTTTGTTGCAGAACAGGGGAAAGGTGCGTATTTGAACGGAAAGCTGATCCGTGTTTCGTCAGTACCTGAGTTGGGCGAGGCCCTCGTTGCTACCGGCTTTCCCAGTCGCAAGCGCCATGAAAACCCCAATATCCACTTCTACCAGGAGTTCACCCTGCGCTCTCACGGGGTCCGCCGAGCTGGCTCTGCCGCGCTTGACCTGGCCTATACTGCCTCCGGGCGCATTGACGCCTACTGGGAGTTCAACCTCAACCCCTGGGATACAGCCGCGGGTTTTCTGCTCGTCGAAGAAGCAGGAGGCATGGCCACCGGCTTTGACGGCACCTACCGCCGTCTCGACAGCCGCGAAATTCTCGCCTCAAACAGACTGATTCATCGGGAACTGCTCGGGTTTTTCTCCGATCTTTTCGCCGGCCGCGATCTGTCACCGCTGCCCTCGCCGGCTGATTATGCTGCGCGAAGGGCAGCACGGGTTGCGGCAGAGGCGAAACCGTAAGACGACGCCTCACTCCGGCCCGGCCATCCGTATCGCCCTTTGGTATCGCAGGCATTCACACACGTTTGCTGGTGCCACATCACTGCCAACCACTCCGCCCGTTGTGCTACTATGGGCGAGTTGCAGCACCCGAACCACGACCTTTCCGGAGAGCAAAGCTTATGGCATACGTAATCGCTGAACCCTGTATCGGCACCAAGGACACCGCCTGTGTGGACGCCTGTCCCGTCGATTGCATCCACCCCAAAAAAGACGAAGGCGATCATGACGGCGCCGACCAGCTCTTCATCGATCCCGTCGAGTGCATTGACTGCGGCGCGTGTGTTCCAGCTTGCCCCGTCTCGGCCATCTTTGCCCAGGACGATCTGCCCGAGAAGTGGGCCCACTTCACGGAAAAGAACGCCGTCCACTTCGGCCGCTAGTCTTCGGCCCCAGAATTTCCAAACGCGCGGCCCGAAAACTCGGGGTGCGCGTTTGTGTTTTTCAGGGAACCAGCGTCATTCCCGCGGTTTTGGCTGCCAGCTGATCAAACGTCAGGATTTGCTTAAATCCCGCTGCCTGGGCCGAGGCGGAAATCAGGCAATCGCTGAATTCTACCTTTGGATCTTCGTAGATTCGAACCGAATGGCGAACTACGTCGGACTGTTCCAGAAGAAGTTCTTTTCTCGTGAGGAAGAGTTTCAAAACTGTGACAACGTCTGAGCGGCTTGCGCCGAAGATGCTGGTTAAGACCCAGACCAACTGCTGCATGACTGCCAGCCCGACCCACGCCGGATTCTGAGCCGTAAGCGAAAGCATCACCGCCCGGACTAGAATCGATTGCGGTGGGTCGTCCTTTGTCAGAAAGCGAACCAGAATGTTCGTGTCCAGAGCGATCATGAGGTTTTCGCGTTTCCAGCTTCATCAGCCGGCTCACCGATGGAGCGCAGGTAGTCTGTTGAAACAGCGTCAAGTACGGCCTGATCCATCTTTGCAGTGCTGGGAGCGCAGCCCAGTTGTGGTAGCCCGAGATGCTGAAGGATTCCTTCCATCTCTGTAATGGAGCCGGTCTTGGGCTGGAAGCTGTATTGACTATCTCCATCTTCAAAAAAGTTGATCTGGTCTCAAGCTTTGAGGCCAGGCTTTTTTGGACTTGAATCGGAATCGTGATCTGGCCCTTCGAAGTAATCGTCGCGACTGGCATAGGAATTCCTTCGAAAACAGACGTACCTTACTTTGAGGTGAGGAACAAGGTAAGGGATCGACTCGGATGAGCGAATAGTCTCAATTGAGCGAGCAGAATGCGAAGATAGTCTCAGCATGACCGTCCTAGCCTCCGACGCCCTGATCCTCCGTACCTGGCCTGTGAATGAAGCCGACCTCATCGTCAGCTTCTTTACCCGCGATTACGGCAAGGTCAAAGGCGTCGCCAAATCAGCCCTCAAGAGCCGCAAGCGTTTCGGCGGTGCGCTCGAAGCCATGACCCTTGCCCGCGCCTTCTTCGTCGAGCGTCCCCGCCAGGAGCTCGTCCGCCTCGACCAGCTCGAACTCCTCCGCTCACCCCTCTCCGCCCCCATCGATTACACCCGCGCCGCCGTCCTCAGCTTTTACGCCGAGGTCCTCGACGAAGTCCTCCAGGAACACGATCCCCAGGAAACGGTCTTCCGCCTCATGCTCGCCGTCCTCGAAGAAACCTCGGTCACTCAGCCCTGGATGCCGCTTACGTACTTCTCGCTCTGGATGACCCGCCTTATGGGCTGGCTGCCCGACCTCGCCTGCTGTACTGCCTGCGGCGAGCGCTTCGCCCCCGGCGAGGCCAGCTTTCATCCCCAGGCAGACGGTCTGTTTTGCTCTCGGCACCGGCAGGGTGTCGGCAGCCTGCTATCCGCTGACTCCTGGCAACTCTCCCAGCGCATCCTGCGCGCGCCGGTCACCGCCTTCACCGCAGAAATCTGGCCCCGCCGCCGCGCCCAGGACCTCCGCCGCTTTACCCAACAATCCCTCGAACGCCACCTCGAACGCCGTCTGCGCTCCGCAGAAGCACTCAATCGCATCTAGCCGTGCTTGAGTAGCCGTGGGGTAGAATTGGGAAAGCCTTTTTCCCGTTTGAGAGAGAGTTCCTCGTGTCTTCAGTTCAAAGCAACGTCGGCCCTGCAACCGCTATCGTTCCTTCCCGTCCCGTTCCGCTCACCTTTCAGGAACTGCTTTTCCGTCTCCAGAGCTTCTGGGCTGCCCGCGGATGCGTGCTGCAGCAGCCATACGATGTTGAGGTAGGCGCAGGCACCATGGCTCCCGAAACCTTCCTCCGCGTCCTCGGCCCCAAACCCTACCGCGTCGGCTACGCCCAGCCCTCGCGACGTCCCGCCGACGGCCGCTACGGCGAAAACCCGAACCGGCTCTTCAAGCACACCCAGTTTCAGCTCATCCTCAAGCCGCCGCCGGTCAACGTGCAGGAGCTTTATCTGGAATCGCTCACCGCCATCGGCATCGACCTCAGCCGCCACGACATCAAGTTTGAAGAGGATAACTGGGAGTGGCCCGCAGGCGGTGCCTGGGGCGTGGGTTGGCAGGTCATGCTTGACGGCCTCGAAATCACCCAGTTCACCTACTTCCAGCAGTGCGGCGGCCTCGATCTCGACCCAATCTGCGCCGAGCTCACCTACGGCCTGGAACGCATCTGCGCCTTCCTCCAGGACGCAAACTCCATCTACGACATCGTCTGGGCTCGCGATCCTGAAACCAGCGTCGAAGTCACCTATGGCGATGTTCGCCTTGAAGAAGAGGTCCAGTTCTCCGTCTACAACTTTGAATTCGCCGACGTCGACAAGCTTTGGGAGCATTTCAACCGCTACGAAGCCGAAGCGCAGTCCCTCCTCGAACAGGCCGGTGCACTCCTCAAGGCCGAGCATGCAAGCGTGACCGACAAACAGCGATTCCCCCTCCTCGCCACCTACGAGTTAGCGCTCAAGTGCTCTAATCTCTTCAATCTGCTCGATGCCCGCGGAGCCATCTCCGTCACCGAGCGCGTCGGCGTCATCGCCCGCATCCGGACCCTCGCCGTCGGCGTCGCCCGAGCTTACGCATTGCAGCAAATCGTTGCATGAAAGTCGTCGCATGAGCGTCGTCGCATAAGTCCGCAAAGCAAACAGGCCGGCCAACCCGCCAGCCAGGGAAGAAAGTCAAGTTATGGCAGAGTTTTTATTGGAGATTGGCCTCGAAGAGATTCCCGCGCGCATGATTGCCGCGGCCGAAGCCGAGCTGGGCCGCCGCGTCACTGAATTACTCACCCGCGAACGGCTCCTCGACGCCGCAGGCACCGTGACCACCTGCTCCACCCCGCGCCGCCTCGCTGTTCGCGTCGAGGGCCTGGCCCTGTCTCAGCCTGACTCTCAAGACCAGCTCACGGGCCCCTCGTGGAAGATCGCCTTCCCCAATAATGTCGCTGGCCCGGCGGCCATCGCCTTCGCCAAGAAGGCTGGCGTCGAAGTGACCGCGCTCGTCAAGATCACCAACCCCAAGGGTGAGTACGTCGGCGCCACCGTCGAGCGCAAAGGCCGTGCGACTGCGGAACTCCTCGCCGCCGATCTGCCCAAAGAAGTGCTCTCCATCTACTGGGCCAAAAACATGTATTGGCGCGCTGGCAAGCCCGAGCGCTCCGTCCGCCCCGTTCGCTGGGTCGTCGCCTTGCTGGATTCAGAAATCGTCCCCCTCGAAATCGCCGGCATCGCCGCAGGAAATTCAAGTCGCGGCCATCGCATCCTTCACGGCGCATCGCCAGTCATCATCTCTACTCCTGCCGCCTATCTCGACGCCCTGCGCGCCGCCTTCGTCGATGCCGACGTAGCCGCCCGCCGCCACACGATTCGCAAAGCTTTAGACCACGTCACCCGCGCTATTGCCGAAACCCAGGGCGCGCGCTGGCGCGAAGACCACGAGTTGGTCGAAACCGTCGTCCACCTCACCGAGTGGCCGACCGTCCTTTACGGCACCTTCGAGCAGGAATACCTCGCCCTCCCTGAAGAAGTCGTTGTCACCGTCATGCGTGACCACCAGAAGTACTTCGCCGTGGAGGACAAAGCTGGCAAGCTCGCTCCCCACTTTCTCACCGTCCTTAACACCCAGGTCGATGAAGAGGGCCGCGCAATTATCCGGCACGGCAACGAGCGTGTTCTCCGCTCCAGATTCAAAGACGCCCAATTCTTCTGGGAAACCGACCAGAGGATTCCTCTCACTGCCCGCGTGGAAATGCTCAAGTCCGTTACTTTCCAAAAGGAACTCGGCAGCTACGCCTGGAAAACCGAAGGCAACCTCCGGGTCGTGAAATCACTCGCCGCTGCCGTCAAGGCCAAAGGCATTTCCTTCGACGAAGCTGCCCTTGTCACCGCCACTGAACTCGCCAAAACCGACCTCACCGCCGAACTTGTCAAAGAATTCACCGAGCTCCAGGGCATCATCGGGGGCCTCTACGCTAAAGCCCAGGGCCTCGGCGAAACCGTTGCCGCAGCCATCTACTCGCAGTACACCCCGGCCTCAACCGACGATGCGATTCCGTCCACCGTTGAGGGCCAGCTCCTAGGCCTCGCCGACCGCATCCAGACCATCACCGCAATGTTCGGCATCGGCAACGCGCCTACAGGCTCCAAAGACCCCTTCGCCCTGCGCCGTGCCGCCAACGCCATCATCAAAATCCTCGCTGAATCCAGCCTGCCACTCGCCATCGGCGATGTGGTCTCCTCCGCCGGCGATGCAACCGATGCCGTACGCAGCTTTCTCGCCGAGCGGCTCAGCTTCTATCTAAAAGATGTTCGCGGCTTCGCCTACGACGTCGTCTCCGCAGTCCTCGCCGCCGGTTCCGACGATGTCCGTGACGCCATCGCCCGCGCCGAAGCCCTCACCGCCGTCCGTGGATCCGCTGACTTCGTGGCCGTTTCAGCAGCCTTCAAGCGCATCAAAAACATTCTGAAGCAGGCCGCAGAAAAAGGCGAAACCCCCGGCGGCCTGACCGAATCCGTATTGGTCCGGCAAGAAGAGCGGCAACTGTTCGCCGCCTCAGCCTCGCTCGCCGGGCAGGTCGCCAGCCTCCGCCAGCAGCGCAACTACACCGCCGCCCTCGAAGCTATCGCCACCCTCCGCCCCGCCGTCGACGCATTCTTTGAAGCCGTCATGGTCATGGCCCCTGAACCAGAACTCCGCGCCGCCCGCCTCGCCCTCATCCAGTCCGTACTGGAGGGCTTCTCAGGCGTCGCCGACTTCAGCGAAATCGTTGTGAGTTAGAGCTACGAGCGCTACGAGCTACAGGACCAGAACATGCTGCGCAAATCCCGTCCCGGCAAGCTGCCCTATACTGCGATCCAGCGTCACCAGCGTACCGCTGCGGCCAATTGCCAGTCCAAGCAGGTAGCCATCCGTCAGTTGGCCCGGCCCAAAGAGCTTGTTTGAACAGTACATAGTTGCCTCACGCAGAGGCAGATCGGCAGGCCAGAACTCATGCCCCGCCATTTGAGTTAGTTTCGAGAGTAGGTCAAAACCCTCGGCCATCGTCGCAGGGTGAGGCAGTAATCTGGGGCTGCTGCTGATGCGCAGAAATCCAGCCTGAGTCATCGGACACGTAGCAAAGTGATGTTGCCCGGAGCTGGCGAACCAGCTCTTGACCAAAGCATGGTGATCGAGATCTTTCCACACCAGGCTGAGCAGAATATTCACATCCAGCAGGTATCGGGTCAAAACTCCTCCGCCAGAGCCGCACGGATCTCCTCATCAAGAATGATTCTGCCCTGTGGAATATCGAAAACCGGAATTCCGTCCTCGTACTGGGTGCGCATCTTTGGGTTCGCAGCTTCGAGAACCAGGTTTGAAATCGCCTTGCTGATTGAGATTCCATGCCCTCGCGCATAAAGCTGCACAATCTCCCCAGCATCCTCATCGAGTTTGATCGTCGTTCGCATAGCTCAAGTATGCGCTTTTCCAGCTTTCGTGCCAAATCAATAAATCAGCATCAAATTGAAAAATCGGCACAGCATTCAACCAGGCCCCTACTTACCCTCCAAAAACTCCGCCACCCCCGGCCCAACCCGCTCCGCCTCGCAGCCAAAGGCCACGTGCCCGCAATCTGAGGTCAGCAGCAACATCTTTGCGCCCAGCAGCTTGGCAAAGTCCATCGCCGGCCCGGGATTGACCATATGATCCTGCTGCGAGGGAATGACCAGCACCTTCGCCTTCACCTTCTTCGCCGCCTCTTCCAGGCTTCCCCCATGGCTCACGTCGTGGTGAATCATCGCCTCCAGTTGATAAATCCGGTCATTCGCGTCAAACTCCGTTGCCCCCACAAGCCCATACGCCGCGTAGTGCGCGGGAAACTTCTCCCGCGTAAACTCCCGCGCGTAATGTGCTGGAGTGGTCAGGTTCATGTCGTGCAACAGCGCCACGACCGGCATCGCCGGCGTCTTCTCATAGCTGCCCCCGCGCCACGCCGGGTCGGCGCGAATCGCGTCTTCCTCTGCCTGCCACAACGCCAGGTCGTAGCCCGTCATCCGCGTGGAACCCACAATCGGCACCGCCAAATCCATGAAGTCCGGATAATCGACCATCCACTCAAAGGTCTGCATCCCACCCATCGATATGCCCATGACGGCATGCAAATGCTTTAAATGCAGCACTTCCGTCGTCAGCCGATACTCCGTCTCGACCATGTCTCGCGTCGTGAACGCCGGAAAAGTCATCCGGGGCTGAGCCTTGCTATTCGATGGCGAACTGGAAATCCCATCCCCCAGCGCATCCACAAAAATCAAGAAGTATTTCTCCGGGTCCGCCGCCCTCACCCCGAGTATGCCCCCCATCAATTGCTCGCTCGTACCTGTAAACCACGTCGGCAGCAGGATTGCGTTTGTCCCCTCGGCATTCAGTTTGCCCAGCGTCCGGTAGCCCAGCCTGCAACCGAGAATCGTCTGCCCGCTCTCCAGTTTGCAGGTGCCCAGCTCGGCAAACTGCTGCGGAGATTCTCCCTGCGCCTGCAATCTCGGTGCAGTCACCGCTGCGGTCAAAAGGGTGAGCAAACCGGCAAACGACAAAAGGCTGAGGCGGTTCAAATTGAGTAAGGAATTCATATCGAGAGGAGTCTATCAAGAGCAGCCCCTAGTTGGCGGCGGATTTCCCCATCCTGCGCATCAACTGTGGAATCCTCAAGCCCTCGTTTCGCGTCTAAACTGATTAGAATGTCCGACGCTTTTTCCTTAAGTCTTTGGTACCCCCAACTCCGCCAGGCCTCTCTTGAGGAGAAGCTCGTCGCGGTTCTGCAGCAGTTCGCCGGCCACGGTGGCGAGCCCGGAGTCTTCTCAGCCACAGCCTGGCCCGTCAGTTGGCGCGAAGCAGCCGCCTATCAGGAGGTCTACGGCCTCGGCGAGCACGGCTGCCAAATCGAAATCGCCGTTCAGGAAGCCCTCGAACTGCTCCACCCCGACTACGCCTACGAGTTCCAAATCGGCTGGACCCTCTGGGAGCCGGAGCCGGACGGAGGCACGCATCCCAACTGGGTTCGCACCCCCCGTCTCGTCCGCGTCATCGGATACGGCCCCGAGTTTGACGACGGTGCCTATGAGCAGGAGGGGCACATCCGTATCGATTTTGGCTCCGACGCGCCATTTCTCCAGGAAGATGTAGCCCTCACTCCAGAGGCCATCCGCTGCATTGAAGAGAACGTCCGACAGCTCATCGAGCTGACCAATGCCGTCGAAAAAGAGTCAGAAGCCTCAGCCCGCCTGATGTGGTCTGAATTGGGCGAAAGCCTCGCCCAGCGTCTGGTCGCAAGACTGAATCGACTGCAATGACAATCCGGAAGCGATTGTCGTTCCGCTTCACCATCGAACGCTTGCGCACCCTCGTCCTGGTTGGTGGAGTGCTGATTGTCGCTGCCATCGGCATTTTTCTGGCAGCAGGTCAGTGGCGTCGTCACTTCCTCACCAAAGACCTGCCCAAACGCCTCGGCATCGACATCCAGCAGCAGGCAGACGGCGTCAACTACACGCAGTCGCGCAAGGGCAAAACTCTCTTCAAAATCCACGCAGCCAAAGCCGTTCAGATGAAAAAGGACGGCCGTACCCTGCTCCACGATGTCCGTATTGACCTTTATGGTGAAGACGGCCAAAGCGCCGATACCATCTCTGGCAGCGAGTTTGAATATGATCCCGGCGCAGGCTTAGCCCAGGCCGCAGGGGCCGTTGAAATCACCATCAAACGTCCCGGTGAAAAGCCCGCCATCGCACAGCTCAAGCCTCAGGATTTGCAGTCCGCCCTCCAGCCCAAAGCAGGCAAAGCGCTCGAAAAAATCCCTGTCATTGCCACTCAGGTTGCCAATCAGGAGAAAGGCGGCGAGATTCACGTCAAGACCAGCGGCCTCTCCTTTGACCAGCGCAGTGGCATTGCCACTACCGCGCAGCGCGTGGATTTTGTGCTCCAGCAGGGAAGCGGCAGCTCTGTCGGAGCCACTTTCGACTCCGGCAATGGCCAGCTCATTCTGGACCACTCCGTCGATCTCCACGTCCAGCGCCCCGGCAGTGCCGTCACCCTGCAGGCTGGTCACGCCGAGTTTGAGCGCAGCCAAAAGGTCTGCTCCCTCTCCCAGGCAAGGGCTGGGTTCTCCGGCTCCATCCTTCAGTCTGGCAATGCCTTCATCCACTTCAGTGAAGACGGTTCAGTGACCCGCATGGAGGGCTCAAACGGCGTCGATCTGGTCACCGCTGCTGGAAGCCATCTCACCGCACCCCGCGGCAACCTCGACTTCGATACAAAAAATCATCCCCGCCGGGGGCTTCTCGAGGGCGGTACGCGCCTTGACGTCACTCAGTCCGGCCGAGAGATGCATGGCTCCGCACCCACCGCCCAACTCAGCTTTGACCCATCAGGCCAGCTGCAACAGGCTCACCTTGAAAAAGGCGTGGTCTTCGATAGCAGGCAACGCATCCCCCTCACAAAAGGCGGCTCCACACTTCTGCACCGTAGCTGGCTATCCTCTACTGCAGATTTGTCTTTCGAGCCCGTCCGCAATGCAAACAAGCCCCCCTCTGCCGGCAACCAACCCGGCGGGCAAGGTAGTGATTCGTCCGCCACAGCCCTTGCCAGTACCCGCCGCGAAATCCGCACCATCCATGGCTTAGGCGCTGTCGTGCTCTCCTCTGAATCCGTGGGTGATCCAACCGCGGCAACCTCCAGGCTTTCGGCGAATTCGGTCGTCGCTGAACTCGCGTCAGGCGGCCAGTTCAAAAGCCTCACCGCTTCCGGTAACGCTGCCTTTGAACAGCAAACGGCAGACGGCGCTCATCAGGCCAGTAGTTCCGATCGGCTCGAAGTAGTCTTTGCCTCACCGACAGGCGCGAAGGCTTCCAACACACCTGCAAACCCCTCATCAGGCCTGTCAGCCACCTCCGAGATTGCCTCGATCGTCCAGTACGGCCATGTCGTCTTCGTACAAACCGCTCCCATTGCCCACTCGAGGCCGAATTCCTCTCGAATGGCAGATCCCGACACGCGTGCCACCTCAGACCGCGCAGATTACGATGGTCAAACCCAGGTGCTCTATCTCTCAGGAGCTCCCCGCATTCAAAATGGCGGTTTGCAGTTGAGCGCTCTCAAAATTGATTTCTCCCGCGTCACCGGCGACGCCTACGCTCACGGAGATGTAAAGGCAAGTTGGGCCACATCGGCGACGCCAACTCCCCCGTACCACGAACCCAGCCAGCCCATCACTACCCTCCCGGGCTCAACCCTGCTCCGCGGCACCGGGGCCAACGGCCCCATCCATGCCATTGCCGCCGAAGCAGAACTACATCGCGAATCCGGCGAAGTCATTTTTCACGAATCTGCGCGCAGCTCCGCCAACGTCCAGCCGCGTTTCTGGCAAGGAGCCAACTCAATCTCTGCCCCGCTGATCCTCCTCAACCGGCAAAAACTGACCCTCACCGCGACTGCCAGGGGGTCCTCTAAACCAGTACGAACAGTTCTGGTCGGGAACACCGAGGCGAAGCCTTTGGCGAGTGGTCGCGCCGCAACGCCGTCCCTTATTCGCTTGCGCAGCGGCGAGCTTCATTACTCCGAAGGCGAACGGATCGCGCAGTTCAGGGGCGGAACCATCGGGAGCGTGACCGCCGAAACCACCAGCAGCACTGGAACCGCGGGAAATGGGGTAGCAGCCACCATCGTGGCACAGCAGGCAGACCTTCGCCTGATGCCGGCAGGCGCGCATCCAAAGGCGGGCCCTGGTGGTTCCGGTGCGCCTGCCGATTCCGCCGCGAATAGCACCGCCAATTCGCCAGTCAATTCGCCAGTCAATGCCGCCGTCGATCAATTGACCGCACGCGGCCACGTCACAGTCGATTGGCCGGGACGACATGGCATCGGCGAGACCCTCGTCTATCAAAGTGACGATGGCACCTTTACTCTGACCGGCACTGCTGCCGCCCCGCCCCGTATTACCGACCAGACCCGCGGCACGGTCTCAGGCAGTGCGTTGATTTTCCATAGCCGCGATGATAGCGTCACTGTCGTGGGCGACGGCGCTAAAACAGTCACCGAAACACAATCTCCCAAGTAGGGAAAAACCAAATTTAAATCCTCTGGATGGGAATGCAAACACTAAGCGCCGAGGGAATCGGCAAATCCTATAACGGTCGCCAGGTCGTACGCGACGTCAGCATCAGCATCTCTCGCGGAGAAGTGGTGGGATTGCTGGGCCCCAACGGCGCCGGTAAAACCACCAGCTTTTACATGATCGTTGGCCTCGTCGCCCCCGAGTCAGGCCGCGTTCTGGTCGATGAAACTGACATCACCCGCGTCCCCATGTATCTTCGCGCCCGCAACCACGGCATCAGCTACCTGCCCCAGGAGCCCTCTGTCTTCCGCAAACTCACCGTCGAAGACAACATCCTGGCAGTGCTCGAAGCCCAGCCCATTCCCGACCAGGAGCGCCGCGTCCGCACCGAGCGCCTCATTCAGCAGCTCAATCTGCGCCACATCCGCTCCACCAAGGGCTACGCCCTCTCCGGCGGCGAACGACGGCGCGTCGAAATTGCCCGCTGCCTCTGCATCCAGCCCAGCTTCCTCCTCCTCGATGAACCCTTCAGCGGCATCGACCCCATCGCCGTCCTCGACCTGCAAAAAATCATCTTCGACCTGAAATCAAGCGGGATCGGCATCCTCATCACCGATCACAACGTCCGCGAAACCCTCTCCGTTACCGACCGCGCCTACATCATTGCCGAAGGAAAGATCTTCCGTACCGGAACCCCGCATCAGCTCGGCAACGATCCAGAAGTACGACGCGTCTATCTAGGTGAAGGCTTTTCTCTGGATTAGAAAAGAATTTACAAAATATAGATGCACGTTTGTGCCCATTCCGGTACAACTGTCCCGGAGCTGGTCAACTTCATTTGGGCCTGCCCCCCAAGAGATTTACACTGTTGGGGAATGAACGAGTAAATTGACCGTATGCCTCTGTTGCAACCGAGATTGAATCTGAAGGTGTCGCAACGCCAGATCCTGACTCCGGGTCTGATGCAGATGGTGAGCGTCCTCGCCCTGAACAAGCTCGAACTCACCGAAATGATCAACGCCGAAATGGTCGAGAATCCAGTACTCGAAGAAATTGACGAGACGGTTCCCACCCTTGATGAGATTGGCGGCCGTGAGGCAATGCGTGACCGGGTCGTCGAAGAAACTCCAGTTACTCCAAAAGATCCCTTCGAAGAGATCGACTTCGGCTCCTATTTTCAGGACTACCTCGACCCTGGATTCAAGACCAGCCAAGAGTACGAAGAGCTCGATAAGCCTTCCTTCGAGCATTTCCTCTCCCAGCCAACCACGCTCACTGATCATCTGCTCTGGCAGCTCGGCTCCATGAGTATCGACCGGCATGTCCATGAGGCAGCAGAATTCCTCATCGGCAACCTTGACGAAGACGGCTATCTTTCAACCAGTCTGGATGAGCTCGTCCAAGTCTTCGTCACCCCGGGCGAATCACCTGCCTGTAGCCTCGAGCACATGCAGGCAGCCCTTGAGTTGTTGCAGCATCTTGACCCGGCGGGCGTTGGCGCGCTGGACCTCCGCGATTGCCTCCGCATTCAGCTCGACGGCCAGTTGCGCGAACTTGAAATCGTTTTCGCTCGCCACCCTTCCAGCGCGGCGGACCAAATTCCACCCGAACAGGGCTTTGAACAACAGTCTGCGGTACGCCCGCATGCAAGCAACGAGGACCAAAAGGACGTCCTTGCCGAACAAATGCATTTTCTCGCTGCTGTCGATCATGAACCAAGCCAATTGCCGGTGGATCCAGTGGACGAAGACTTCAACCCCCATCACAGTCTCCGCGCCGAGGCCGAGGCAGTACTCGATGACCGTCGCCAGACCTTTACTACGGCCAAGCTCATCGTCGCCGACCACCTGATGATGCTGCAAAAACGCGATCTCAAGGAGATCTCTCGTGCCGTCGGTCGCCCAGTCGGTGAGGTGAGCACCGCGATCGATCTTATCCGCACCCTTGACCCGCGCCCCGGCCGTCGTTACAACCGCGAAGAGACCCGTCTCATCGAGCCGGACGTCGCTTTCGTCAAGCGCGGCGATACCTGGATGGTCGCCATGAACGAAGAAGACATGCCGACCCTCCGCCTCAGTCAGCGATACCGCCGTATGCTCGTAGCTGAAAATACCGACAAGGAAGTCAAGGATTACGTTAAAGAGCGCTTCCGTTCCGCCATGCAGCTCATGCGTAACATCGCTCAGCGCAAAAGCACCATCCTCCGTACTTGCGAGGTCATTGTCCGTCGCCAGAAGGAGTTCCTCGACATCGGTATCGAGGCCCTGCGCCCCATGATGATTAAAGAAGTTGCCGAAGAGATCGGCGTCCACCCCTCCACAGTAAGCCGCGCCGTTGCCAACAAGTATGCCTTCACCCCCCAGGGCGTCATCGAACTGCGTGCCTTCTTCTCTGAGGGTGCCAACGGTCCAGAGGGCGCCGATACACCTCTCGTCGTGCTCAAGCGGATGGTCAAAAAGCTCATCGAAGAGGAAGACACCCGCCATCCCCTCACCGACGACCAGCTCGCCGCTATGCTCCAGGCCAAAGGCATCCAGGTCACTCGCCGTACAGTCGCAAAATACCGCGAAGACCTCCACCTACCCTCCACCCACCAGAGACGCCGCCGCGAATCATAGACTCTCTTAGCGCTGTTTAATCCTTTCTAAATACGCATTCAGTTCTGGTTCAAAATCACAGAATGTGACACACTTGCTCTGCCCATCACTCTCGCACTAAAGGCTTGTTCCTTGAATATCTCGATTACCCGTAACCTGCTCTCTGTTGTAACTCTTGCAGCTGTCTCTTGCCTCTTTACTAGCGAGCTCACCGCCCAGCAGCGCGCCAATACCAACCCTCTCTATCACCAGTTACGCACGCTGCTTCCCGGCCCAGTGACCATTACCGTCAGTAACTTCACCCTGCAGCGCGACGCAGCCACCTTTACTTTCACGAGTGGCGAGTTTGCCCTCTTCGGTGAAGTGAATGGAAAAATCACCGGCGCAATCTTCGGCGGCACCGGTCACATTCATCTCACCCCACCCACCTCCATCGAGCGTCACAGCCTCGAAATCCTCACCAAAAAGCCCGAGTTCGACCAGGATTTCACCCAGGTCATCCTCCGCTTTACTGACTCCACCGCCGACGATCTCCGCAAAGCCAGCGACGGCAAAACCAGCACCGAATCTGACTCATCCCTCGTCTCCGCAGCTCAGGAATTCCACACCTTCCAGCGCGAAAAGATGAAAGAAAACATCGACCTCCGCCTCCTGCAGGATGTCGTC
>JANYDG010000038.1 GCA_025359885.1 Acidobacteriota bacterium | reverse complement strand
TTACTTTTCCCTGTTGTAATTCCACGCTGATCTGGATATCGGATTTCCACGCATATACGTCTGCCAACTCTCTCAGGTCAGCCAAGTCTTGCTTGTCGATATTCGCCTGATCCTTCTTTGCAAACAAGTAGGCATAAATCCAATACCGCCCTCCCTTGGCAACGACAAGTGAGCGATACAGATTCCTGCCGAGACGTTTCTTGTAGACACCGCCACCGAGATCGTCACATTGGCCCAGCATCACTTGCCTGATGGCAGTGCACAACTCCGAATCGGTGATGTGTGCTTTTGCGGATGCTTTTGAGAACCAGGCCGTTTTGAAGACACGGTGCTGTGTTTCCATTCGCATTCTCGACTCCAAAAGTGTAGCACTGGGTGGGGTCTTAATCCAAATCAGTTTGAACGGAATTTACTTCCAATACAAATGAATTAACCGCGATTGGGCGGGGGTGAGGTGGAGGGTTAGTTTGCCGTGGATGGGTTGGGATTGGTTGGTCCAGAGGTCGTGGGCGGTGTAGGTTTTGGTGGGGCTCAGGCCGAGGCGGGTTAGGTCTACTTCGAGGGTGGCGGGTTGGTCTTCGCTGTAGTTGAAGGCGGCCAGGTAGACGCTGCCGTCTTTTTCAGAGCGCAGGAAGAGGGGGGTGGCGTGGATGCCGCTTTCGGCTTCGACGGGGCGGAAGGCGCGGCCGGCGCGGGCGATGGCGAGGACTTCGGGATTGGTGAGGAGTTCGCGGGCGCGGGCCTGTGCTTTGGGGTCCATGAGGTCGTCGCTGTCGATGAGCAGGGTGCCGGAGATGACGGTGGCGTTGACGCGGCTGCGGGCTTCTTCGAGGGTCTGGACGCTGTTGGGCAGGGACTGGTCGTGGTATGGGTCTTTGTCTTTGGCGATGACGGTGTGGTCGGGGTCGTTGAACTGGTAGAGGGTGCCGTTGGTCCACCAGCTGTAGGTGGCGGCGTTGAGGAGGTAGTCGGAGTCTTCAATACGGCCGAAGGCATCGCAGGAGATGCGGCGGCTGTGTCCATAGGCGGGGAAGAGGGGCGCGATGGAGAGGCTGATGAAGAAGGGGCGGCCGATTTTGGCGGGGGCGAGGTCGTCTTCAATGCGCTGCATGCCGAAGCTGTAGGCCTGGACGCCGGTGGTGATGGCGGGGTCGTGGTGGTGGCCTTCGAGGGCGCCGCTGTTGAGGAAGTCTATTTTGACGGAGTCGTAGCCCCAGGCGACGAAGCGGGCTAGTTGCCAGTCAATGTGCTGGAGGGTTCCGGGGTGGGTGGGGTCGAGTGGGTGGAAGGGGCCGTCGATTTTGGGCAGGGGCTGGCCGTGGGAGTCGCGGAGGATGAGGTCGTTCCATGTGTATTTGCCGTTGGTTCCTTCGACGACTTTGGAGAGATCGTCGTAATAGTAGGCGAAGGGGACCATGTAGATGCCGGCTTTCTGGCCCTGGGCGTGGATGCGTTTGGCGGCGGCGATGATTTCGGTGTCGGTGAGCTGGCTCCAGCCTCCATCCCAGTTGATGTAGGTGGTGTGGTTGTTCTGAAAGCCTTTAGGCTCGAGGTCGGTGTGGATGAAGTCGGCGACGGCGTCGTATTTTTTGCGGTCAATGAACTGGGCGTAGGCGGCCCAACTGTTCCAGCCGAAGGGGACGCCGTCGTGCCAGGGGAGGGGAGGGTGGATGCGGGCGTTTTCGCGGCCGAAGGTTTCGAGGCCGTCGCGCCAGTCGGGGAAGTAGCCGACGAGGATTTGTGGCGATTTGACGTGGGTACCGGAGACGAGGCCGTGGGGTTCGACGTCGTGGGACCAGTGGCCGGTGGCTCCGCCGTAGATTTCGAGTTCGCCGACGCTTTGGGGAGCCAGCCTGCGGGCGAGGATGCCGGTACGCCAGAGGTCGTGGGTGATGGAGCCGAGGACGAGGCCGTGGCGGGAGGCGTTGTCGTAGATGGCGGTGATTTCGTAGCTGTCGGGGTCTTTGGCGGGGTCGAACTGCGCTTTTGGGTCGGGGTTGGCGGGTTCGTTGTAGTGGACCCACATGTCGTTGTCCCAGGGGGTGAAGATGACGTGGGGGGTGCCGCCGGTGCTGAGTTTGGCGGAGCCGCCGGGGGCGAGGATGAGCGGGGAGATGTGTCGGGTGCTGATGGTGTGGTCGCTTGCGGCCTCTACGTCCAGGAGGATGTAGGGCTGGCTGGCGGGGAGGGTGATGTGCTGGATCAGATTGGGACTATCAGGCAGGCCGGAGTGGAGGATGGTGATTTCGCCGGAGGAGTTGCCGCGGGCGATTTTGTGGCTGGGATAGTCGGTGGTGGTGAGGTGTTGGTGGCCTTCGATTTCGACGGCGGCGGCGAAGGGGCCGATGTGGGTTCCGTCGGGCCAACTGAGTGCGCAGGTACCGGCTTGCGGGTCGCAGCGGAGGGTGACGAGCTTGTTGTGGAGCGCTGCTGGCTCACGGGTTGCGGCCAAGGATGCGGTGGTGGCGGCGAGGGTGAGCAACAGGGACAGGTACTTTGGCGCGGACAGGGTCATCCTGGATCCTTTCTCGGGACGGAGTGCGGCCGCTGTGGCTTGCCGTTTTGGAGACAGTGCATCAACAGGGGCCGAGCGTCGGCCCGGCAAGTTTACAGGATGGGAAAGTGAGGTTGCTGGGGGGCTTACTTGCTGTCGATGGGGCCGATGGCGGTTTCGTTGAGGGGCGCGCGGGGGTCTACGTGGAAGTCCCATACGGTGGCGTTCATGTCTTTGGGGGAGAGGATTTCGACGAGGGCGTATTCGCCGATCTTGAGGGGGGATTTGGGGGTGAGTTTGAGCCAGTGCTTGCCGGGGAGGATTTCTGCGGTGGCTGGGATGACGTCTTCTTCCTGCGAGATTTCGCCGGTGACGCTGAGGTGGACGGTGCCGACGATGCGGACGGCTTTGCGCTGGTCGACGCGGACGATGGCGAAGCCGGAGGTGGGTGAGGTGGCTCCGTGCTTGCCGTTTTTGACGGCGGCTGCGCCCCTGGTTTCGACGGTGAGGGCGTGGGAGGCGACGAGTTCGGCGTCGGCTGAGCCTTTCAAATCAAGGTCGTCGAGGGAGAGGTAGAGGGTGGGGGCGTTGACGTGGATGTTGACTTTGGCCTGGGCACCTTCGAGCTCGACGTGTGCGGTCTGGCCCTGGAGGGGGAGGACGGCCCGGATGCCGTGCTGGCGGGCCATTTGCAGGTCGCCGGTGGCGGGGACGAGCTCGACGATCTGGGGAGTGCCGCGAAACTCGTCGAGGACGAAGACGCCGTCCTGGTCGGGGAGGGTGAGATTGGGGGCGACGGTGGGCATGCGTTCGCGCTGCTGCTGGCGCTGGGCTGCCTCTTCTTTGTCGAGGTCGGCGGCCTCCTGCATGGCGGGTGATGCTTGTTGGGCGAGATCGGCCTGCTGGCTTTCCCACTTGCGGGTGGCTGGCCAGTCGATGAGTTCTTCTGGAAGCTCTTCCCATTCGCCGCCACGTTCGACGGAGATGTAACGGACGCGGTTGCCGATGACCTCATATTTGCGCACGATCTGGTAGCTGCCGTCTTTGAGGATGAGGCGGTGGTTGACTTGAACGCCGGGGATATCGGGCTTGAGGGTGAGGGGCTTTTTGTTGGCGTGGGGGTCGCTGGTCTGGGCGCTGGCATGGGGAATAGCCAGCGAAATCAGGGCGAGAGAGAGCGCGAGGGCGAGGGCCAGAAGGCGTGATTTTGGACGCGAGAGCATGGGAACACAGTTTAGACGATGAATAGTGAAGATGGTTTTGAGGCGTGCCGATGGTCTAATCGGCGTTGGCGTGCGTCTAATCTGTGTATCCTTAAGGGTAGTGGGCAGGAGCCTGATGGAAATGCGCTGGGGCAAGTCGGGAGTGTTGGGTGCGGGGCCGTGGGCCGTGCGCGCGCATTCCCTGGCGTGCCTGGTGCTGCTTGCGCTGCTGGCGTTTGTCTCAGTGGCGCATATTCATCCAGCGACCAATGTTGCGGCGAGTACGGATTTGTGCCCGGTGTGCGTGATGATTCACTCGGCGGCCCCGGTTGATGTGGCTGCTGCTGCGATTCATGCAGTCGCTGAACTTGCGGCAGTGGTTGTGCCGGTGGCTCCGGTGGTGGTGCGGCCGTGGCAATATCGGCTGTTTACTCGCCCCCCTCCCGATCAGGTTTGAGATGCCCTTGCATCGGCGCCCGCGGTTGAGTTGGACTGCGTTTCTGGCGCTCACCCTTTGCAGAATCGCTTTGCGGATGCTGTAGGCATTTTTCCGAAATTCGGTGAACTTTTCCACTGTGGCGAGGCTTGATTTTCCTAGGGGAAAATCGACTTGGCAAAGGGGGGGGGCACCACCGTTTCAGAGAATGCAAAAGCACCGTTTGAGGCTGAGGCTGTTGAGGGAAATCGGGGATTTTCGCAGGAGTGGCTGTCGTTTCCTGCCCTGGCCTGGAGGCTTATTCATGATTTTGAATCGTGGCATTTTTCTTCTTTCATTTTTTCTATTGATTGGTGCAGCTTCGGCGGAGGTATCGGGGTTGGCTTCGGGGTTGGCTTCGGGGCCGGCTTCGGGGCAGACGAGCAGCAATTCTGGCGCGGTCAATGGTGTGGTGACCGATGGCAGCGGGGCGGTGGTGGTGGGTGCGCAGGTGTCGATCATGAATCCTGTGAGCGGATTTACGCGGTCGACGGTGACCGACGCTGCGGGGAAGTATGTTTTTGCGAATTTGCCCTTCAATACCTATCATCTGGCGATTACGGCGGAGGGATTTGACGGGTATACGCGCGATGTTGAGGTGAAGTCGACGGTGGCAATTGCGCAGACTGACGCGCTGAAGATTGGCACCGCGGTGACGAGCGTGACGGTGGAGGGCGGGGGCGATCTGATTGAGACGGACTCGACCTTTCATACGGACGTAGACCGTGGGATGTTTGAGAAGCTGCCGCTGGAGAGCGAGTCTTCGGGCCTGAGCTCGCTGATTACGGAGTCATCGCCGGGGATTGCGACGGATTCGAATGGGCAGATGCATGGGCTGGGGGATCACGCTTCGACGTCGTTTTCGATTGACGGGCAGAATGTTTCAGACCAACAGAGCAAGGCGTTTTCGAACCAGTTGCCATCGAATTCGGTGCAGTCGATAGAAGTGATTGCGGGCGCGCCGCCGGCGGAGTTTGGCGGCAAGACGAGCCTGGTGATTCAAGTGACGACGCGTTCGGGGCAGGGTGTGACGACGCCGACGGGAAGTATTACTTCGTCATACGGCACGTTTGGCTCGGCGACGGGGGCGGTGGACCTGAGCTATGGTGGCGCGAAGTGGGGCAACTTCATCGAGATTGACGGGCTGAATACGGGGCGGTTCCTGGACCCTCCTGAGTTTCGTGTATTTCACGCGAAGGGCAATGAGGAAAACGTATTTGACCGCGTGGATCGCAGCTTTACGGACAAAGACTCGGTGCATCTGAACCTGAGCTACAGCCGCTCCTGGTTTCAAACGCCGAACACGTATGACAACCTGAACGTACAGAATGTGGTGTCGGGGGGGACGACGGGGACGCCGACATTTGGCAGTGTGGGGAATGCAGATCAACGGTCGCAGATTGGCACGTTTAACATTGCGCCGACGTACACGCATGTGATCAACACCAATGCGGTTTTCAACTTTGGGCCGTATGTACGACGCGACGCTTACAACTATTATGCGAGCAGCAATCCGCTGGCAGACCGGGGGCCGGCGAATTTGCAGACCTCATCGATTGGGCAGGCGCGGACGTTGATGAATGCGGGTGCTCATGCCGATGTTTCGTATGCGAAGGGGCGGCAGACGATCAAGGTGGGAGCGATCTATTCGCAGACGTTTTTGCGGGAGAACGACAGCCTGGGGATTGTGGACCCGACGTATAACGCGCCCTGCGTGGATGGAGATGGGAACCCGGTGGCGGGGTATGATACGGCTGCTTCGTGCGGCGATGGGCTGGCAAATCCCGCCTACTTGCCGGTACTGCGGCCGTATGATTTGACGCGGGGTGGAGGGCAATTTCACTTTGCTGGTCGTGGCGATGTGAAGGAGATTGGGTTTTATGCGCAGGACCAGATTACGGCGGGTCCGTGGTTGTTTAATGTGGGGATTCGCGAGGACCTGTACAACGGGCTGACCAAGGCGAACCAGGCGGAGCCTCGGCTGGGCGCTTCGTACAAGATCAAGCAGACAAGCACGGTGTTGCGGGCGAGTTATGCGCGGACGCTGGAGACGCCGTTTAACGAGAACCTGGTGCTGTCGAGCCAGGGGTGCCTGAATGCGGTGCTGAATCCGCTGCTGGGGTGCAGCCCTGGGGTGAGCGGGACGTTGCAGCCGGGCTTCCGGAATGAGTTTCACGCGGGATTGCAGCAGGCGTTTGGAAAGAATTTTATGATCAGCGGGGACTATATCTGGAAGTACACGCATAACGCGTTTGATTTCAGTGTGCTGGGGAATACGCCGATTACGTTTCCGATTGACTGGCACAACTCGAAGGTGCCGGGATTTGCGTTGCGGGCGGAACTGCCGGGGTGGCACAATCTGTCAGCGTACCTGATCATGTCGTCGGTGGCGGCACGGATATTTCCACCGCAGACGGGCGGTGCGGGGGCGACGGTGGGCGGCAGCGGGCTGCCGTTTCGCATTGACCATGACGAGAAGATGAACGCGACGACGCATGTGCAGTACCAGACGCCTTTCAAACTGGGAACGAAGAACGGGAACTGGATGGGGCCGTGGGTGGGCTTTAACTGGCGATATGACAGCGGCATGGTGGCGGGTTCGGTGCCATGCTACAACGCGACCAGCGACCCGAACAGCGGCTGTGGGGCCTCGGCGCTGCCGGATGGGACGCCGGCGATTGACCTGAGCAAGTTGACGGCGGATGAACAGGCGCAGGCGGGGCTGATGTGCGGCGGGGTGCGGGCGACGCCGACGCAGGCGCTGCCGAATCTGTGCCCGGCCAAGGAACTGACCTCGACGCTGGTGAAGATTCCTTCATTCAACACCGAGAACAACGACCGGAACCCACCGAGAATTGCAGCGAGGAACCTGTTTGATATTTCACTGGGGCAGGACAATTTATTCCATGGCGACAAGCAGAAGTGGAGTTTGCGGCTGTCGGCGGTGAATCTTACGAACAAGTATGCGCTGTATAACTTTTTGTCGACGTTCAGCGGGACGCATTATGTGAGTCCGCGGACGATGACGGCGGAGGTTGGGTTCCATTTTTAGGGTTGAGGAGGGTTTGTCCCAGGTTCCAGAAGTGGGACCTGGGGCACCGAAATCGGAGTAGTTGGGTGCGGGCTGGTTTTCCACCTTCCAATCGGGATGGCAATCTGCCATACTTGATTGTGCCCCACCTGTACGGCCAATCCCAACAGAACAATTTAGAGGTAGCAGCAATGTCGGCAAAGTACATCTTTGTGACGGGCGGAGTTGTGTCCAGTTTAGGCAAGGGGCTCGCCGCAGCCTCGATTGGTTGCCTGCTGGAAAGTCGTGGTTTGAAGGTCAACCTGATGAAGTTTGACCCTTACCTGAATGTCGATCCGGGGACGATGTCGCCGTTTCAGCATGGCGAGGTTTTTGTGACCGATGACGGGGCGGAGACGGACCTGGATCTTGGTCACTACGAGCGGTTTACGCATGCGCACCTGTCGCGGGAGAACAACCTGACGACGGGGCGGATCTATGAGCAGATCATTTTGAAGGAGCGGCGGGGGGACTACCTGGGGAAGACGGTTCAGGTGATTCCGCACGTGACGAATGAGATTAAAAATGCGATGCGCAAGGTGGCTTCGCATGGGGCGGATGTGGTGATTGTGGAGATTGGCGGGACGGTGGGTGATATTGAGTCGCTGCCGTTTTTGGAGGCCATTCGGCAGATGCGTCAGGAGCTGGGGCGGGAGAATACCGTTTTTGTGCATGTGACGCTGGTGCCGTGGATTGCGGCGGCGCAGGAACTGAAGACGAAGCCGACGCAGCACTCGGTGAAGGAGCTGCTGGGGATCGGGATTCAGGCGGATATTTTGCTTTGCCGGACGGATCGGTATCTGCCCAAGGAGATGAAGGCGAAGATTGCTGCATTCTGCAATGTGGAAGAGCGTGCGGTGGTGACGGCGAAGGATGTGCAGTCGATCTATGAGTGTCCGCTGGTGTTTGCGCAGGAGGGTGTAGATACTCTGGCGCTGAAGTATCTGCATATTGATGCGCCGGAGGCAAAGCTGGATAAGTGGCGGGATATTGTGGACCGGGCTTACAACCCGAAGGATGTGGTTTCGATTGCGACTGTGGGCAAGTATGTAGAGTACGAAGACAGTTACAAGTCGCTGAAGGAAGCGCTGGTGCATGGAGCGCTGGCGCATAACCTGAAGCTGCAGGTTACGTGGATTGAGGCGGAAGGGCTGGAAGAAAAGGAACCAGGCGATAAGTCGTATGAGCAGCAGTTAGCTGGCTTCGACGGGATTCTGGTGCCGGGCGGGTTTGGCAAGCGTGGTGTGGAGGGCATGTTGAATGCTATCCGCTACGCGAGGGAAAACAAGGTGCCTTACTTTGGCATTTGCCTGGGGATGCAGACGGCGTGCATTGAATTTGCGCGCAACGTCTGTGGCTTGAAGGCGGCTAACTCAAGCGAGTTTGACCCGGCGACGGAGCATCGGGTGATTTACAAGCTGCGCGAGTTGCTGGGTGTGGAAGAGATGGGCGGAACGATGCGGCTGGGGGCCTGGGATTGCGTGTTGGAGCCTGGTTCTCTGGCCGCCCAGGCTTACGGAAAGACGGAGATCAGCGAGCGGCATCGGCACCGGTATGAGTTTAACCGGGAGTATGAGGCGCTGCTGGTGGGTGGCGGTTTGCGACTTACAGGTACGACGCCGGACTCAACTTATGTGGAGATTGTGGAGATACCGGATCATCCATTCTTTCTGGGCTGCCAGTTTCATCCGGAGTTCAAGTCGAAGCCGCTGGAGCCGCATCCGTTGTTCAGGGACTTTGTGGCGGCGAGTTATGCGCATGGGTCGCCGAGACGGACGGTTGGGATAGAGGCTGGGAAGGTTGAGGACGCGGTCTCGTAGCTTGATGCAAACGCTGTGGCGAGCGGGCTCAAGTGATGGCGGCCCGGAACAGAATGGTTGGGGTGCCTGGTGAGAGGGGTTACGAAAGGCCCAAGGTGGGAGGGCGCATCCCACCTTTGAGGCTGATTGATGTCGCGACGCACATGCTAAGTTGATGAAGCGTCTACTCATACGAATTTGCGGGCTTGGCTGATTTTTCGCGATTCTGAAGGGTAGGCTGCGTTGCGGAGGGCTGGATGGGGAAGTTGTCGTTAAAGAATGGGCTGGCATTTGTTGTCTGCACCCTGATTGGTTATGCAGTGGCGATTATGCTGCCACCGGGGCCGTGGGTGATCTATGTGTCGATGCTGTTGTCGTATCACCTATTCCTGGCGTGGCTGGTGATCAACGCGGAGCACGAGGTGGGCTTTTCGCTGCCCATCGTCTCATCGGTGCTTACGCATCTTTGTTGCATGGCATTGGTTGTGAGCCTGCCGAGTCTGCGGCATGCGATTCCATTTTTCAGCTTTCTACGGATTGGTGTGACGTATCTTGCGACTTTTGAGTGTGGTTGGCTCTTTCGTGCTGGCACGCCGTCGGCCAAGCCGGAATTGCCGAGTGCGGTGGCGAGGAAGCGTGAGGAAACAAAGCTTGTTGAAGCGAAGCAGGTTGAAAGCGGGCAGGAAGGTCGGGGACAGGAAGGTCGGGGACAGGAAATTCGGGGGCAGGTTGAGCCGCAACTGGACGCGCCTCGGGCCATCGCTTTTGAGCTGAACCAGAATGACGAGCACCATGCCTGGATCCAGTATTTGAGCGGAAGAGACCGGAAGTTTCGAAGGCCGGGCGTGTCGGTTCGCGAGGAGTTTCAGATGTGGGAGAAGGGACGCTCGAAGAGTCGTGAGGCGCTGCGGGTTTCCAGATAGGCAGTGCAGACTGCGCAAAGGCTTGGCGAGCCGGGCGGGGATTGTGTTCTGATAACTGAATTATGGCGAATGTGTTTGAAGTTGGACCGGTGCAGGTGGGTGGAGGCGGGCTGTTTCTGATTGCCGGCCCGTGTGTGATTGAGTCAGAGACGCATGTGCGGACGATGGCGGATGCGATCCAGCGGATTACTTCAGACCTGGGTATTGCTTATATTTTCAAGGCGAGTTACGACAAGGCGAACCGGACATCGGTGAAGAGCTTTCGCGGGCCGGGGCTGGTGGAAGGGACGCGCATTTTGGGGGCAGTGGCGCGGGCTACCGGGTTGCCTGTGCTGACGGATGTGCATGAGCCGGGGCACTGCGCGGTGGTGGCTGAGGCGGTGGATGTGCTGCAGATACCGGCTTTTCTTTGCCGCCAGACTGACCTGCTGGTGGCGGCGGGGAAGACGGGGCGCGCGGTGAATATCAAGAAGGGGCAGTTTGTGGCTCCGTGGGACATGCAGTACCCGGTAGAAAAGACGAAATCCACTGGCAATGAGCGGGTGTTTTTGACGGAGCGCGGGGCGAGCTTTGGCTACAACACGCTGGTGGTGGATTACCGGGCGTTGCCGGTGCTGCGGGCGATGGCTCCGGTGGTGTTTGATGGGACGCATTCGGTGCAGCAGCCCTCGGCGGCGGGTGGGGTGAGCGGCGGTCAGCCGGAGTTTATTCCGCTGCTGGCTCGGGCGGCGGTGGCGGCGGGGGTAGATGGGCTGTTTCTGGAGGTGCATGACGACCCGAAGAATGCCAAGTCTGATGGGGCGAATGCGCTGGATCTGAAGGGTTTGCGGCCGCTGCTTGAGACGCTTCTAGCGATCAAGGCCGCTGCGGGGCACTAGTTTTGCAAGTGGAAACCCAGGCTCGAGGGGCGGGGTCGAGTCTGGTGTTTCGGGGTACTCGCGTTGGTGCGGGGAACTGGTAGGATTTTGGGTATGTTCAGAGACTGGAATTGCCACGCCTTGCGTATTGCATCGAAATATTCGCTCACAATTTTTGCTTTGCTGCTGATGGCGCTGCCGTGCGCTTTGAGGGCACAGGAGAAGTCGGCCCGGGCGCAGGTGGATGCGGTGCTGAAGGGGCTGAACCGGAGTCATGGGCTTGGCCCGGTGGCGGTTTCGCCGGATGGAACGATGCTGGCTTTTGTGCATCACCAGAAAGATGGGTGGGGCGTTTCACTGGCCGCGATGAGCGACACTTCGAAGCTGATGCGGATTTCTGCGGCGAAGAAGCCGAGCGAGAATTGTGGTGAGGGGATGGTGAAGTGGGCCCCTGACTCACGCCGGATTGCGTTCGTGGGGGATTGCGAGGCGACTGGAAAGACGAGCCAGGACGATATTTTTGTGGCGACGCTGAGCGGGGATCTGGCTGCGGGGAAGATGAAGGCGGCGGTGCAGCGGCTGACGGATGCTCACGGTGAGGTCGGCTTTCCGGAGTTTTCGCCGGATGGATCGAAGATTGCGTTTCTGTACGTTGAGGGGGCGACGCGCGCGGCTGGTGCGCTGGCGGCGATGAAGCCGTGGGCCGGAGTGATTGGTGAGGACGGCATCGAGATTCAGCGTGTGGCGGTGGTGGCGGCGGACGGGAAGAAGCCGGTGACGCCATCGATGACAACGCCGGCCCAGTTGCACGTGTATGAGTTTGACTGGGCTCCGGACTCGCAGACTCTCGCTTATGTGGCAGCTGACCCGCCGGGGGAAAACAACTGGTGGGTGGCGAAGCTGTACACCCAGTCGCCTGGCTCGGCGCCGAAGGTGGTGTTTGCTCCGGCTGAGGCAACGGGCGAATTGCATGGATTGCAGATCGCGGTGCCGCGATGGTCGCCGGATGGGAAAAGGATTGCACTGATTGGCGGGCTGATGAGCGACCAGGGATCGACGGGCGGGGATGTCTACCTGTTGCCAGCCGAAGGCGGAGAACCGCGTAACCTGACGGCGGGCCGGCCGACCAGCCCAGCGTGGATGACGTGGGGCGATGCGGGGCACCTTTTCATCAGCGAACTGGCGGGCGGAAATAGCCAAATGGTGCGGATGGATGTTGAATCAGCCAAGGCGGAAGCGCCGATTTACAGCTTTGCCGGGACGCCGGGGGATGGGCAGTACGAGATGAGTCTTTCGGCGACGAAGGACCGGTCGTTGTTTGTGTTCAATGCGAGTTCGTTTGATCATCCGATGGAAATTTTTGCGACGAAGGTAGATGGTCCCGCGCCTACGGAGCTGGCGGGGCTGCGGCAATTGACGCACTTCAACGATGGCCTGGAGCGGTCCTGGGGCAAGACGGAGTCAGTGACCTGGAAGAACGAGGGCTTTGATGTGCAGGGATGGCTGCATTTCCCGAAGAATTACGACGCGGGGAAGAAGTACGCGATGCTGGTGCTGGTGCATGGAGGTCCTGCGGCGGCGGCCCAGTCGCAGTGGGGCGGATGGGGCACGCTGACGGGGACGGCGCTGTCGGCGCTGGGGTACTTTGTGCTGGAGCCGAATCCTCGTGGCAGCTATGGGCAGGGCGAGGCGTTTGCGGCGGCCAATCGCAAGGATTTTGGCTATGGCGACTTGCGGGACATCCTGGCCGGAGTGGACGCGGTGGTCGCGAAATATCCGGTGGACAACGGGCGGGTTGGGCTGACGGGCTGGAGCTACGGCGGTTTCATGACGATGTTTGCGGTTACGCAGACCAACCGTTTCAAAGCGGCGGTGGCGGGAGCGGGGATTTCGAACTGGCAGAGCTATTACGGGGAAAATTCAATTGACCAGTGGATGACGCCGTATTTTGGGACGACGGTGTACAAGGACCCGGCGGTGTATGCGAAGAGCTCGGCGATCAATTTTATTGAAAAGATCAAGACGCCGACGCTGGCGGTGGTGGGCGACCGGGATGGAGAGTGCCCGGCTCCGCAGTCGTTTGAGTTCTGGCATGCGCTGCGAGACCAGCATGTGCCGACGCAATTGGTGGTTTATCCCAATGAGGGGCATGGTTTTGTGAATCCGGAGCATCGAACGGATGTGCTGGTGCGGGCGCTGGACTGGTTTGCGAAGTATATGCCGGCGGGGGAGTGAGTCAGGGGGATTCAGTTGGGGGAGTGGAATCCCTGGTCTCAGAATCGGGACCAGGGGCACCCGCTTTTGTTTCTGTGGCTCGCGTTTTGCCGGGGAAACCGTCCATTTGGAAGAGAACTTGTTGGGGATGTGGGTTGCTGAGCGAGAGGTAGCCGCGTCCTGATACACTTTTCATTCGGGTTCCTTTCGGATTCCAGACGTTTTTGATTGACCGTTCTGCTGTTTCCAAGGTGGGACGGGGAGGTTTCATGCAGCGGTTGCTGACGCTTGTTTTTTTGCTGTGCCTAGCGATTCCGGCCGGCCTTTCTTTTTCCGGTTGCTCCCGCAATCCCGGTGCGAACTATTGCAATGGTCTAGGGTACGGATTGAAGTTGACGGATGTGGCTTCGATCGATCTGGAGCCTCGAACGACGGGAATCTCGTTGGCCTTTGGTCAGACGCAGCAGTTGTCATCGCCCCAGGCGAAAAACTGCAAGGGCAGTTCTGCCGGGGTAATCTCTTTTAACTACGGGACGACGAACAACCAGCTGCTGGATATTTCGCCAGCAGGAAACCTGTGCGCGGGTGTGTGGAACAAGCGCAGCGGCGGCGGTATTCCTGACTACACGACGTGCCTCAAGCCCTCGCCCCTGCCGACGACCAACGGGCTGCCCTATGCATCTGCGTTTGTGACGGCGACGGCCCAGGGGATTGCTTCAAACCAGGTACAAATTTACGTGCACGCGCAGACGACGGCGGTTTCGCTGGTGTTGGAGAAGCAGAGTGATCCGACGACCACGATCACCGGCTGCCTTTCGCAGACGCAGACGGCGCAGTTGGATGCGAAGGCTTTTTACAGCGTGAATGGAACGCAGGAACTTCTGTGCGGTCCGAATCTGGCTGGAGTGCCGAGTTGTTCAACGGCGATCGGTTCTTTGAGCTACACATCGCAGAATGCATCTGTGGCGACGATTGATCAGTTTGGGGTGATTACGGCGACATTGCCGGGCACGACGTACATTACAGCTTCGGTAGCGGGATCGGGATCTTCGGCGGGATTTTTCTCGACCTGCCCGCCAGCGACGATCGACGTGAAGCTGAATGGCAAGACGAGTGGAACGGTAACGCAGGGTGTGAGCCAGAACCTGGTTACGACGATTACAGACACGAATGGCAACAAGATTCAGGGATTAACGCTGGATTACCAATCGACGAATCCGTTGAACATCAGTGTGGGTTCTGGCGGAACGGTCTCGGCTAATTTTGCGGGCAATGCGGCAGTGTATGCGGTATGTCAGCCCTCCACCTGCAATCCTGCGCCCATTGACAAGATTGGTGTGAACCAGACGGGCACGGCGATTACCAGCAACGAAGTGGCGATCAACACCCCTGGGCTGGCGAGCAGCTTTGTATGGTTGGCAAGCCCTGAATCGCAATACTTCATTCCGGTTGAACTCTTGACGGGTACGGTTGGCTCGACGGTGAAGATGCCGTATGTTCCCAACTCGATGGTGATGGACCGGACAGGGACGAGCCTGTATTTTGGCTCAAGCCGCGAGTTGATGGTCTACAGCACGCAAACCAACACGCTGACGAAGGAAGACCTGAGCGTTCCTGGAGTGGTTTTGGCGGCTGCGCCGGATAATCAGACGATTCTGATCAACGACCCAATTCGGCGGCTTTTCTACCTGTACAGGACGGGAGGAGGGACGTATGCGACATTTGCAGGAGTTGGTCAGGCGGCGCAGTGGACCCCTGACGCGAAGACGCTGTATGTCGTTGGTACCAGCTACGATTATTCGACCAATCCTGCGGGTGTGGCGGTTCCGACACTGTTTGTGAACAATATCAACACGGGCTGGACCACCTATCCTCTTTCGAATACGCCATCCGGGCTGGCGATTACGGTGCCGAGCGTGGGCGCATTTTTGAGTGGCAACCCGACGGTGGCGCATGCATGGTGCCCGAATTTGACGCCGTCTGCCGGTTACCCGCTAGGGCAGGCGTATCCTGAGGCGGCTTCAGTGCCGGTACAGACGGACGCGCTGGCGGCGACGATTGATGGAGAGCACATTCTGGGCGTAGGCCTGGATGGAGGAACAACGCCGACTCTTACGGACATCAGCGTGAATCTGATCGGGAATCTTAACCAGGGGGCTTGTCCGCAGGCCAATACTGGTGTGACGCTGACGACCCCGTTTGTGCAGACGACGCTGCCCTTTCAGGCGAGCGCTGTGAACCATGTGATTGCTTCGCCGGGAACAAGCCTGGCGTTTGTGACTTATCTGGCTACGGGGGCGGGTACGGCAACGTTGCCCTACTACGAGCCGACCGCAAGTGGGGCCCTGGGCACGGTGGGACAAGTGACGCTTACGGGCGCACCGACGGCACCGATTGCTGGTGCTTTCAGCCTGGACAACACGATTTTCTTTGTATCGACATCGGGCGATAACCTGGTGCACTACATCGATATGAAGACGCTGACAGACACCAAGCAGATCAAGCCCGGGCTGGTGGACCCGAACGGACAGCCGGTACCGGCGACGTTGATTGCAGTGAAGCCGCGGACGACAACGTAAGAAGATCGAGTCTGAGGCGAAGTTAAAAAATGTCCCGCACCGGCTTGAAATGGCCTGGTGCGGGCTTTTGTTTGGGTGGTCGGTGGGAGAGCGGGCCGGGCGTGCAAACCTGGCATGCAATGCTGGCGCGCAGTGCTGGCGCGCGAGTCTGGCGCGATAGAATCGAGACTATGATCAAGGGTATTTCCTTCCTGAGGCCGGCTGGAACGGCGGCTGCCTATGAGCGGCTAGCGAGCTTGTTTGGTGAATTGGGTTTCTCTCCCGGCAAAGGCTGGGATGAGGAGCAAAGCCGGGGTGCGTCTTTTCTGGCACCGTTGGGCAACCTGGAGATTGTGGCTGGCGAGATGCCCTCCGCGGCTAATGTGCTGATTGAAGTGACGCAACTGGATACGGTGCGGGAGATGGTAATTGCCTGGTTTCGCGGGCATGGTGAGGAGCCAACCGCGGGTATGACTGAGGTGACGGAGACCCACTGGAAGTCGCGGATGTTTACAGTTGAGCCAGTTGCAGGGCAGTTTTTCACCTTTTGGGAATGGATTGATCCGCTGAAGGGCAAGCCGGTTGCGATCGAGGGAGATCTATCGGCTGAGGGCATGCGCTTTGCGATTGTGGTTGCACGGTGGAATGCGGTGATTACGGATCGCCTGCTGGAGGGCGCTCTGGACGCTTTGCTGCGCAGTGGGGCGGCTCGGCGCCACATCGAGATTGTGAGGGTACCGGGCGCGTGGGAAGTACCCGCAGCTGCGCGGATGATAGCGGACAGGATTCCAGCGGTAGGCGGGCCGGGCCGCGTGGATGCGGTGATTGCGCTTGGCTGCCTGTTGCGCGGCGAGACGGCGCATTACGAGGCGATCTATAACGAGGTTGCGCGCGGAATTGGTCAATCGCAGCAGGAGACTGGCGTTCCTCATGCATTTGGCGTCTTGACGTGCGAGACGCTGGAGCAGGCTCTAAATCGTGCTGGCTTGAAGGCTGGGAACAAGGGATTTGAGGCTGCGATTGCGGCCATTGAGATGGTTTCCCTGCGACGGAAGCTGTTGCAAAGCGAGGGCTTATGACGGCGACGGGCACACGGCGGAAGTCGCGAGAGTTGGCCATGCAGATGCTTTTCCAGGGCGATCTGGGCAAACAGACGCCTGACCAGGTGCGGAAGACATTTTGGCTGGCGCGCGAGGATGAGTCGGACGCTGAGGTGCGGGGCTTTGCCGAGGACCTGTACCGGGTGGCAACAGTGCACGCGGTAGAGATTGATGCGCTGATTGTGAAGCATGCGGTGAACTGGCGTCTGGAGCGGATGCCGGGCGTGGACCGGAATGTGCTGCGGCTGGCGGTGGCAGAGATGCTGGGGTTCAAGAGCACTCCGTTTGCGATTGTGATCAATGAGGCGCTGGAGATTGCGCGGCGGTATTCGGGGCCAGAATCGGTGGGATTTCTCAACGGCGTGCTGGACGCGATGGGGAAAGAGCTGATCAAGCGGATTTAGGGTTGTGAGTACGAAGTGTGAAGTGTGAAGTGCGAGTGTGACGTGTGACGTGTGGGTGTGAGTGTGGGGTTTGAGAACATTCTGCTGGAGAAGCGGGCTCCGATTGCTGTCGTTACGCTGAATCGTCCGCGGGTGCTGAATGCATTGAATGCAGCGACGCTGGCGGAGCTGGCGGCGGCGGTTGAAGATGTGGCAGTCGATGAGTCGATTCGAGTGATTCTGCTGGTGGGAGCGGGGCCGAAGGCCTTTGCGGCTGGCGCAGATATTGGCGAGTTGTCGGGCTTGGATGCTGAGTCTGGGCGCGGGTATGCGGAGCGTGGGCAGGGGATTTTCCGGCGGATAGAGACGCTGGGCAAGCCGGTGATTGCGTGTGTGAACGGGTTTGCGCTGGGCGGTGGATGCGAGCTGGCGATGGCGTGCACGCTGCGGGTGGCGAGCGAGGCGGCCCGGTTCGGTCAGCCGGAAGTCAAGCTGGGCGTGATTGCCGGTTTTGGCGGGACGCAGCGTCTGCCCAGACTGATTGGACGAGGCGCAGCGCTGAAGTTGTTGTTGACCGGTGCGATCATTTCAGCCGAAGAGGCGCTGCGAATTGGCCTGGTGGATGAGGTTGTGGCTGCGGATGGATTGATGGCTCGGGCCGAAGCATTGGCGCTGGAGATGGCAACGAATGCGCCCATTGCACTGCGGCGAACGCTGGCCGCTGTGGACCGCGGACTGGATATGACGCTGGAGGACGCGCTGGCGGCCGAGGCGCGGGAATTTGGCGCGTGCTGCGGGACGGCTGACAAGGGCGAGGGAACGCAGGCCTTTCTGGAGAAGCGAGCTGCGGTTTGGACAGGAAATTGAGGAGCGAGATGCTGCAATCCGTGAAAACTGCTTCGAAACTTGGAGTCTTGACCGCGGTTCTGACGATGGCGGTCGCGCTTGTGGGTTGCCGCAAGGAAGAGCAGGCGGTCAGCAAGGTGACGCAAACTGCTGTGAATGCAGAGCATCAGGCGCAGGCTGCCTCTTCAGAGCGCGACCAGCAGCGGGCACAACTGGCGAAGATTGCGTTGCCGACGAAGAGCCGTTATGTGGATGTGCATGAGCCGGGTGCGTGGGCCAATCCATTTTTGAGTTTTGACACGCAGATGGTGAATTTGCGGGTGACGATGGCGGATGCGAATCCGAGCCAGATCGGCCAAGGCGGGCTGATGCGGCCTACGAATGCGCGACGGCGGGAGCTGCAGATTCGTCAGCAGGACCTGGTGGAGGCGCTGATTGCGCTGCCTGAGGGCGCGTGGCCGTATGGTCGGGTGGTGGCGATAGAGGAATCTCCACTGGCAGACAAGAAGATGCGTCCGGCGATACGGCGGCAGATTGAGGCGACAATTCAGCAGCTCAATGATCTTGGGGTTGTGGTGGATGAGTGGCCGTCGCGGTAGAAACTGCTGGCTTTAGGCGCGCGAGTTCTTCGCGAAGCCTTTGATTTTGGATCAAGAGCTGACAAACCAGCGCCTGGAGGCTTTGGTTCTGGGCCTCCAGGGCTGGGGTCTCGTGGTGCATGGGCTGGACCTCCGCGTCGAGTTACACCTCGCTGATGGTTTTGGCTGCGGCGTCAAGGGCCTCGGTGATTTTGCGGGTCTGGTCGGGCGAAAGATTGCCCTGGCCGGCGCGCATTTTCAGAGCGAAGCCGAGATTCATCATGGCGCGCATGATCTGCGGTGAGCGTCCGCGGCCAAAGGCTTTGCCAGCTTGCTCGATGCGTTCGAAGATGGCTTTGACGGTGGCCTGGTTGGTTTTCAGGTACTCGGTGCCGAGGCCGGTGACGGTGTAGAGCTTTTTGCTGCCTTCAGCGGAGGATACGGTGGCGTAGCCTTCTTCTTCGAGCAGGGTGAGGGTGGGGTAGACGACGCCGGGTGAGGGCGCGTAGCCGCCGGAGAGGCGCTCTTCGATGGCCTTGATGATTTCGTAGCCGTGGCTGGGTTTTTCGGCGACGAGGGCGAGGATGACGAGGCGCAGTTCGCCGGAGTCAAAGAGGCGCTCTCGGGCCTGATCGCCAAATGGGCCGCCGAAGCCGCTGAAGGGGCCGCCGCCAAAGCCGCGTCCGCCCATGAATCCTGCAAAAGGACCGCCGTGGCGAGCGTGATGGCGCTGGTCGCGATGGCCGCAGCGGCCTGGACCTGCTGGCCCGCCGTCGTGATTTTCGTCGTGACTGGGGTTGGGGCCGAAGCCGGGATGGCCCTCGGCGAAGCGTTGTGCTGCGAATCGTGCAAATTTTTCTCTTCCAAACATGGTGTTTCTCCTGGTGATGCGATTTCTTTACGATACATCGTTTGAGTGCTTCACGATATATCTTAAGATATATCAAAGACTATCGGAGAGGGGGATTGGATTCAGAAATTATTTTGCTGGGGTGGGGCAGGGGAGGACCTAGAAATTGTCGGAAACGATTTTGCAGGCATGTCGTCGACGCGCAGTTTGCGAGCCAGGATTGATTCGTCAGGGTACTGGGACCTATACATGCCGAGCAAATTCAAGCGCTTGGCTGCCACGGGATTGAGTTTATCTTATGCAAAACAAGGAGGTTCCATGCACGTGTTTGGTAAGGTTTTGCCCTTTGCACTTTTGCTGGTTGTGCAACCGGCCGTGGTTATTGGCCAGAGTGATGTTGCCGGTAGTATGGACCACCCGCTTGTTTCGCGGTTTCCGGGTTCGACTATCTCCAAATACGTTGTGGACAATTTTGATGAATTCAAGGTGCCGCTGAGCCGGCCGAATGCTGGTGTGCCGAAGACCCAGACGGTTGAGGGCAAGATAACGCGGATTGTTTACGACACACCGGCTCCGCGGTCGGTACTGGAGATTTACAAGAATTTTGAGTCTGCGCTTACCAAGGCTGGTTTCAAGCCGCTGTACTCCTGCTTGAACAATGACGGGTGCGGGAGTGGCGGCCCGGTGCAACTGGCATCGGTGGGCGCAGAGGACTGGAGTTGGCGAGCCGGGCATCGCTTTTTGGCGGCCAAGCTGGAACGTGCGGGTGGGGCAGCATATGTGACGGTGCATGTGGGCCAGTGGAGCGACCTGTCGAATGGGACGCAGACGGTGCTCTTTGTGGTGGAGACCAAGTCGATGGAGAAGGACCTGGTGACGGTCGATTCAAAGGCGCTGGGAGACGATATTGCTACGCAGGGGCACTCGGCCGTTTACGGGATCTACTTTGATACCGGCAAGGCTGATGTGAAGCCCGAGTCGGATGCGGCGCTGAAGGAGATTGGCAAGCTGTTGCAGGAGCAGGCTTCGCTGAAGCTGCTGGTGGTGGGGCACACGGATAACGTAGGCGGGTTGGCAGCGAATATGGACCTGGCCAAGCGACGCGCGGATGCGGTGGTAAAAGCGCTTACCGGGCAATATGGCGTTGCTGCTGCGCGGCTTTCGGCGCAGGGTGCGGGGCCATTGGCTCCGGTGGCGAGCAACCGCAACGAGGATGGGCGGGGGAAGAACCGCCGGGTGGAGCTGGTGGAGCAGTAGTCGCGTGGTGGGTGAAAGGGTTTGACGATAACTGGAAATTTTGAGCCGCGTCGTTCCCGGACTATTCAGCCGGACCGATGCGGCTTTTCCAGTAGCCGGGGCGGCGTTTGGCGTGGGCTATGGCGATGATCTGGATTTGATTGAGCAGTTCGCGATAGACGATGGAGAAGGGAAAACGGTCGAGTATGCGTCGCTGGGTTCCGTGGAGATAGGTGGGGTATAGCTGTGGGCGTTGGCGGATTGCGAGGAAGGCTTTGCGTAGCTCTAACGAGAATCGGCCGGCTGCAACTTCGCTTTGTTCTTCGTACCAGTCGAAGGCTTTGTTTGCTTCCGTTTCAGCCTGAGGGAGGACTTGAACGGGCTTCATGGTCGTTGTTTGCTTGCCAAGCGGGCGTCCATTCGCTCCAGGACTTCTTCTAAAGGAATCAGTTTGACCTTGCCGGAGTCGATGTCGTCGAGGCGGCGTTTGATTTCATCACTCCAGGCGGCTTCGAGCTCTGCTTCAGAGGAGCCGTCACCGGGGGGATGGAGAAGTTCCTGCGCGAGCCAGGCGCGGTCAGCCTGGGAGAGGCTTTGGGCGGCGGCGAGTAGGTCTTTGGCGGTTAGCAGCATGGCACAAGTTTAATCCAGTTGTGGCTGCGGCTACGTCGTCATAATCGCGTAAAAAAGCACAACATCTCGGGGCAGGCCCGCATTTTCTTTCAATCGCGACTCAGGCGCTTTCACGATCTTCGAACAGGTATTGAGAACACCGTCGAATTGTTTCTTCTTCTCCGGTATCCATGGTTTACCCGCTCTGTTGGTCTGATGTTGGTAAAGCGCCAAGACATCACCGTGAGAGAGGGCATTCCAGATGGATGTGAGTTCTCCTACCGGTACGTGAGTCGGACCAGACTTCCCATTTGCAGGCTGTAGCCCTGTATCGGGATCAAGGAAGACTATTCCTGGCGCTTCACTTCTAGACTGGATTGCAGTCAAAACTGTTTGTAGATAGCTTTCACGATCCTCAAGAGCCTCAGTAAGAATCTCAATCGGGATCGTTCCATCTAACTTCTTGATCAGACTGATATCACGAAAATGCTTAGTCACTCTCGGACTTATATCAACCAACTTCTCGTCGACTTGAATTTGATCCCATTTGCATGGGCGGTAGTAGCACACCTGAAGGATGTGTCTTAGTTGGTTCTGTTGAGCAATTTCAAGCAAACCGCCCCACTTGATCAAATCTCTATGGTCCCCGTACCACTGATCTTGCATTTGAACCTCACTCGGCGTTGTCGATTTGGGCTCGTTGGAGTGTGTCGCTGTGGTCGACGTAGACTGACTTCCAGGTGGTGTAGAAGTCGAGGGAGCCGAGGCCTTCGCGGTGGCCGTTGCCGGTGCGTTTGACGCCGCCGAAGGGGAGGTGGACTTCTGCGCCGATGGTTGGGGCGTTGATGTAGGTGATGCCGGATTCCAGGTCTCGTATTGCGGAGAATGCCCGGTTGATGTCTTTGGTGTAGAGGCTTGTGGAGAGGCCGTAGTCGATGGAGTTGGCAATTTCGATGGCTTCTTCGAAGGTGCTGAAGGTGATGAGGGAGACGACGGGTCCGAAGACTTCTTCGCGGGCGATGCGCATCTGTGGGGTGACCGACCCTAAGACAGTCGGAGCGAAGAAGGTGCCGTTGGCGTAAGGGCCGTCGGTAAGGGGCGTTCCGCCGGTGAGGAGCTGGGCGCCCTCGGCGAGGGCGATGGCGACGTATTCGGTGGAGGTCGCGATCTGCTGGGCGTTGATCTGGGGGCCTACTTCGACCTGGGGGTCGAGGCCGTTGCCGACTTTGAGGTCGGCGGCGCGGGCGACGAGTTTCTGGGTGAATTCGGCGGCGATGGTCTCGTGGAGGAGGATGCGGGAGGTTGCGGTGCAGCGCTGGCCGGTGGTGCCGAAGGAGCCCCAGAGCGCGCCTTCAAGGGCGAGTTCGAGGTTAGCGTCGTCCATGACGATCATGGCGTTTTTGCCGCCCATTTCGAGGGAAACGGCTTTGAAGGTGGCGGCGGCGCGCTGGGCGACGAGCGACCCGGTGGCGGAGGAGCCGGTGAAGCTGATGGCGCGGACGTCGGGGTGTTCGACGAGGGGTGCGCCGGCCTCGGGGCCGCAGCCCGAGACGATGTTGACGACGCCGGGGGGCAGACCGGCATCGATGAGGGTCTGGACCAGATTGTATGTCGATAAGGGGGTGTCTTCGGCGGGCTTGATGACGCAGGTATTTCCTGCGATGAGGGCGGGGAAGAGCTTCCAGGAGGGGATGGCCATGGGGAAGTTCCATGGTGCGATCATGCCGATGACGCCGACGGGCATGCGGACGGACATGGCGAATTTGTTGGCGAGCTCGGAGGGGGTGGTGACGCCGAAGAGGCGGCGGCCTTCTCCGGCGACGTAGTAGGCTTCGTCGATAGCTTCCTGAACGTCGCCGCGGGTTTCGGCGAGGACTTTGCCCATTTCGCGGGTCATTTCGCGGGCGTATTGCTCTTTGCGATCGGCGAGGAGGGCGGCGGCGCGAAAGAGGAGTTCAGCGCGTTTGGGGGCGGGTACGAGGCGCCAGGTGGCGAAGGCCTTTTTGGCGGCGGCGACGGCGAGGGCCACGTCGGCGGCGTTGGAGCTGGGGAAGATGCCGACGATGTCGGAGTGGTCGGCGGGGTTGATGTTCTGGAGAGTCTGACCGCTGACTGAAGGCAGCCACTGGCCGCCGATGAGGTTGTGATAGAGCTTGCTTGCCACGGGAGTTCCTCGCTTTGTCTTCAAAAAAGGGTCTATAGGTCGCACTCGCGCTGCAGTGGGCCAATCTCCAAGCTTATCGCAGTTGCAGGATTTGGTTTGGCGACGGCGCGTTTACGTGGCTGTTGCAGGGACTGGGAGAGATGTTGAGTGGACCCGGTCTGGGATGAGCTGTTCGTTGGCGTTGACTTTGAACCAGAGCCAGAAGCCAAGGATGAGCAGAGCGGCCATGGGAATGAAGGGGAGGGTGTAGTTGCGGTAGCGATCAATGAGATACCCGAAGGCCAGGGAAGAGAGGAATGAGCCGACCTGAGACGCAGTATTCATGGCGCCGACGACGGTGCCGGCGTACTCGCCCCCGATGTCGAGGCAGGCAGCAAAGACGCTGGGCTGCTGGAAGCAGATGCCCCCGTAGATGAGACAGAGCAGTGCGAGTGCCAGCAATGGCTGATGGGTGAACATGAGCAGAATGGTGCAAAGGGCAGAGAGGCCCAATCCCGCAATGCCAATTGCGCGGCGGCCCCACTCCAGCCCCAGCTTTTGGACGGCGGCATTGCTGGCCAGGCCGCCGCTGAAGTTACCTACACCACCGACGATGAAGGGCAGCGACGAGAGCAACAGGTCTTTTTCACTGTAGCCGTGGGCCTTGACCAGGTAGGTGTGAAACCAGGACTGGAAGAAGTTGTAGGTGTAGACGTAGCAGCAGGCGACGCCCAGCATGGACCATAGATTGACGGAGCGAATGGCGTGGCAAAAGGGGAAGGGATGATGGGCGTGGGCGCCCAGACCCTTGAGCTGGGCGAGTTCTGCAGGGGGAATGCCCTTGATCTGGGCGGGGGAGTCACGAAACCAGCCGTACCAGAGGACGCTCCAGACGACGCCAAGGATTCCGAAGAGATAAAACGAGGCGCGCCAGCCGTATTGCACCTGGATTGGGACAACGAGGAGCGGGGCAATGGCACCGCCAAACTGACTGGCCATCATGATAATGCCAAAGGCGCGGCCGCGTTCCTTGACGGGAAACCAGCGGGATACGGTTGAGCCTGCGTTGGGAAAGGCTCCGGCCTCGCCCATGCCAAAGAAGAAGCGGACGAGGAGCAGGGGTCCGAGGCCGGTGACCAAACCGGTGATGGAGGTGAAGGCGGACCACCAGAGGACGATGCGGGTGAGGACCTTGCGAGGACCGATGCGGTCGCCGAGAGCTCCGCTGGGAATCTCAAAGATGGCGTAGGAAAGGGTGAAGACTGCGGTGACCCATCCCCAGCCGATGGGGCCGATGGTGAGGGCCTGCTGAATGCGCGGGCCGGCGACGGAGATGCAGACGCGATCGAGATAGGTGATGACGAGGAGCAGAGACAGAAGTCCCAGCACGCGATTGCGAAACTTCATTCTCGCCTCTCAAGAGTGGTCGGAAACATTCTAACTGCTGGGAGGATGTTTTTCTTCCAATGCTGAGTGTGTCGGCGCGGGTTGCGGGCAAATTGATTCACTGTGGAAGCTAGCGTGAGGTTATGCTAAGAAGCGAGTATGCCGCTGATGGAACGTAAAGACGAAACGACGCCGACGGCTCCGCTGCGGGTGCTGGTGATTGACGATAACCAGGCTCATTCAGAGGGGTTGGCGGAGTTGTTGCAGCTTTCAGGGTTTGAGGCATCGAATGTGCTGACGGGCGCGGAAGGCATTGCTTATGCTCAGGCGCATCGGTTGGACGCTGTGGTGCTGGACATGAATCTGCCGGATACGAATGGATTTGCTGTGTGCCGGGCGCTGCGGCGGGACCCGCGGACGGCGAATATCGCGGTGGTATTTCACTCTGCTCAGGGGTCGGCACCGGGGGCGCGGCATGAGGGTGATGCTTACCTGAACTATCCGGTGGCGATGAGCGAAGTGTACGCGACGATCCGGGAGAGCGTGGAGCGGCGGCGAAACCGCTACGGGCGGGTGTTTGAGTAGGGTTCCCGGAATTTCTCATCGCATCTGATTTGGGAATTAATCGACAGAACTGAGCGTGATTTCTGGCAGAGATGGCTGGAGGGTGCGCCGGTGTCGGTTAATATAGATTTAGAATCAATATTATCTTCAGGATGAATCATGCTCGATCAGCAGAAGAAGATTGTCCAGTCCACGTTGCCGGCTTTGAAGGTACACGGAGAAGAGATCACGCGGTATTTTTATCAGGAGATGCTCGGGGCACATCCTGAGCTTCGATCGATGTTCAATGCATCAGACCAGGCGGACGGAACGCAGGCGAAGCGGCTGGCAGGGGCGATTCTGGCGTATGCGGGGAACATCGACCGTCTGGACCTGCTGGGTTCGGCGGTGAATCAGATTGCGCGCAGCCACGTGCGGGTGCATGTGCAGGCGGACCAATACCCGATTGTGGGGAAATATCTGTTGCTCGCGATCAAGGCGGTACTGGGTGACGCGGCGACGCCTGAGGTGATTGAAGCCTGGGGTGCAGCTTATGCGCAGCTGGCGGATATCCTGATTCCGATGGAGAAGGGGATGTATGCGGCGGCGGCGGCTGATTAGTGACAAAACAGAAGAGCGTCGTGTGGGCCGGGATGACGGGTGAAGGAAGGCATAATCTTGAGATATGCAACTGACTCGTTTTTCTGATTTAACGCTGCGCCTGCTGCTGTATCTGGCGAGCCGTGACCAGCCTTTGGAGGCGGTGGTGACGGTTCGCGGGATGTCCACGCTGTTTCATGTGCCGTATACGCACATGGTCAAGGTGGTGCACCAGCTTGGGTTGCGGGGGATGGTGGCGACGACCAAGGGCAAGGGTGGTGGCGTGCGGCTGATGCGTGACCCCACGGAGGTACGCATCGGGGAAGTGCTGCGGATGACGGAGCCCGGTGGGGAGATTATCGACTGCTTTACGCAGGCCTGCCCTTTGCGATTTGATTGCCTTTTGAAGGAAGCGCTGGATGAGGCGTATGCGGCCTTTTTCAAGGAATTGGACCGGCATACCCTGGCGGACCTGGCGACGATGCCGACTTTGCGGGCGCTGGTGCAGGTGTCGGGAGCTTGAAGGCTGGGTTACGGGCGCGGGCGAAGGACAGGGCCAGCCATTCACCGAGCGGCGCGTCTTTTAGAGCATTTTCAGGAATGGAGTAGACCGAAGAAGCTTTGCTCACTGGATTTTTCAACAAGAAAAATACAACCTCACCCAGGCGAGAGAGTTCACAGAATTCCTGATCATGCCTGAATATTCGGGTAAGGTTGACTGTTTGCATCGTGGCCCTCTCGCGGAAGGATGTGCCTCTTGCAATCGTCTGTCAATTTGCATTGGTTTTCAGGAAACCTTAGTCAGTGACGGTGGTGGTCAGGATTTGGCGGAGGCGGTCATGGCGAAGTGGAGGGTGCCTCCCTGGGTGATGGCGGAGTGGGAGAGGGTTGGGCCGGTGATGGGCTGGCCGTTGAGGCTGACGGTGTTGACGAAGACATTTTCCGGGGTGTTGGTGGGGGATTCGACGACGAAGGGCTGGCGGCCGGGGACGTGGATCGTCGATTTGAGGAAGAGCGGGCTGCCGAGGGTGTATTCGGGCTTTCCGGGGCAGACGGGGTAGAAGCCGAGGGCGCTGAGGATGTACCAGGCGGCCATGGAGCCGGTGTCTTCATCGCCGGCGAACTGCTGGGGGGAGTAGAGCTCGTTCATGACGCGGCGGACCCAGTACTGGGTACGTTCGGGGCGGCCGACGTGGGCGAAGAGGTAGAGCAGGTTGTGCGACGGCTGGTTGGAGTGGGCGTACTGGCCGAACTCGACGGCGGCCATTTCTGACATTTCATGAATTTCCTGCCCGTAGACGCCGACGTTAAAGATGGGTGGGACGGCGAGCATTTGATCGAGTGCTTGGGCGGAGGCTGCATTGCCGCCCATGGCTTCGATGAGCTCCGCAAGCTGATGCGGGACGTCCCAGCGGTGCTGCCAGGCGCTGCCCTCGACGTAGGGGTTGCCCCAGGTGTAGGGGTCGAAAGGGGCGAGCCAGGAGCCGTCCTGATTTTTGCCGCGGAGGAAGTTGACGGCGGGATCGAAGAGGTTGCGCCAGTTCTCTGAGCGTTTGAGGAAGAGGTCGTGGTCGGCCTGGTGGCCGGCGGCTTTGGCGACCTGGGCGATGCAGAAATCTCCGTAGGCCGCGTCGACGGTTTCAGCGACGGACTGCACGTCGGGTTGGTTGCGATCGGCGGGCAGGTAGTTGAATTTGAGGTAGTCTTCGATGCCGACTCGGCCGTAGCCCTGGTCGGGGTTGCCGTTGGTGGTGGCGTGTTTTTTCAGACCAGCGTAGGCGGCCTGGAGGTCGAAGCCGGGGATGCCCTTGACGGCGGCGTCGGCAAAGATGGAGTCGATGAGGCTGCCGGTCATGCAGGCGCGGTAGCCGGGGGCGGGGAACTGGGGGAGCCAGCCGCCTTCCTGGCAGGCGTTGACCCAGGCCTGGAGGATTTCGCCAAGTTTTTCGGGAAAGGCGATGGACATGAAGGGATACCAGGCGCGGTAGACGTCCCAGTAGCCGTGGTCGGCGAACATGAGGCCGGGGGTGACTTTGCCGTTGAAGGCGCTGTAGTGGTGCGGGGTGCCGTCGGCAGCTGGTTCGTGGAAGGTGCGGGGGAAGAGCAGGGCGCGGTAGAGGCAGGAGTAGAAGGTACGCCGCTGCTCGGCTGTGGCGCCCTCGATCTCGATGCGATGGAGGCTTTCGTTCCAGCGCGCAGCGGCGGATGCGCGGAGGGTGGCGGCGGATTGGGTGCCGAGCTCGTTTTTCAGATTGAGCTGGGCCTGTTCGAAGGAGATGAAGGAGGTGGCGATGCGGGCGTCGATTCGGGATTCGATGCGGGCGTCGATGCGGGAGTCGATGCGGGATTGAATGGTGGTACCGGGCTTAAACTTGACGATTCCGATCTGGGGGCTGCTTTTGGAGTTGGGGTGGCGGCCGGCTTGTTCTTCAGGTTTGTGCAGTTCGAAGCTATCCCAGGGCTCGGAGAACTGGAGGACGTAGTAGGTGGCGAAGTTTTCTGGCACGCCGCCGGCGTTGGCGGTGGAGGTGAAGAGGATGCGGTGGTTGGCGGGGTCGGGCTGGATGGAACTCGCAGTACTGCTGTTGGTTCCGGGAATGTCGAATACGAGGCCGCAGGATTTGGGACCGTCGCTGTTTTCAAACTCGGCGGTGAGCAGGCAGCAGCGCTCGGTGGGGATGAGTTCCACTTTGGCGCGGTAGCGGAGGAGGAAGAGCGAGAGGGAATAGGGGGTGAGGGTGGCGTCTTCCGGGCGGTAGGAGGAGGCGCGGGCGTTGGCCTCGGGGTTGATTTCGCCGGAGAAGGGGAGGAAGGTGGCGTGGCCGTAGTCGTCGAGCCATGGGCTGAGCTGATGGGTGCAGCGGAGGCCCTGAATCCGGCGGATGTGGGGGGAGAACATCCACGGGGAGTTGGCGTTGTTCTGGAGGGTCCAATGGGCCATGCCAAAGGGCAGCGC
>JANYDG010000039.1 GCA_025359885.1 Acidobacteriota bacterium | reverse complement strand
TTGGTGTAGTTGATGTTGCGGTCAATGATGTAGCTGACCACGCCCTCCGGGTGAAGGCGTCTGCGGACCGCGTCCGCGTCCATCCCCAGACCAATCAAGTCGTCGGATTCAAAGTAATCAAGAGCCTGTTGGCGAGTAATCGGCATAGCTCTATTGTAGCCATTCCGACAGCGGACGGCATCCCGGCGGGCACATTCGTTTCAAGTCCGGCCAACGACGAGCAGCGCCTATTCGGGCTTGGTTGGCGGCTTCGGTGCTACCGGCGCTAGAGGCTTCTTCGCGTACGTTGAAACGCCCATGCTCATAAGAAAGAAGCTGAAACCCTTGCGAATGGAGCTGAGAATGCTCATGGACGTACCTCTTCATGCCTGTCTGGAATAGATAAGGTCTCTAGCAAGTATGACACCTGCCCGGCTCAGCCTGTGTACCTAAAACGAAACGTCCACCGGCTGCGTTACCTTCAGCACAGATTGGTCATGGGTCTGCTTTTTCCACGCAACGCGAATCGCCTCAATCTTTGCGACATTTTCCGCGGAACCGGGGTAGTCGATCACCAGCATTTTTGACCGGATGCGGCTTGGGTGAGCGCCCGCGTTCGCCGTCATATTTGGTCCGGTCTTGCCCTGCCACTGCCCGTATATGTCCACTACACTCAGGCCGGCAGGAAAGCGCGGCGTCACTTCCTTATCCAGAAAGTCACGCCAGGCAGCTTCGCTCACGCCTTTACGAGCATCACCCGCAGGGCCAAGACCAAAATAGAGCTTTGTTTCAACCCAGCCTTCGGCCTGCGCCGGATGCGCCGCATCGCCACGCAGCGTCGCGCTGGGCAACGTAGCCGCAGGCAAAGCCGGGCTGGGTGCAGCCTGCGACCATAAAGTGTGATTGCAGGCTGCACCCAGCAGAAACAAGGCCGCAAGGAGACTACGCAGATTCATCGCCATTCCAGCTCGCTGAGCACCTATTTGGCTGCGCCGGCCTTGGCCATCGCCACCGGCTTGACCATTGCGGCCCCAGCGGGCGTATCAAACGAAAGCGGCTCTTTCAGCAGCGTCAGGGCTACCGGTGGCAGCGGCTTGTCGGCGTTCGCCAGCAGCACGCTCACCTGCCACATTTCGGCCTCGGTCAGCACCGATTTGTAGGCCGGCATTCCCGTCAGGCGAATGCCGTTCGCGACCTTCCAGTAGGTCTCTCCCGCCGGGTCATCGCTCACACCCACGACTTCGCCATGATGTTTCTCCCAAAGCGGCGGCGCGTCCGGGAACATGTGCTCACCAACTTCAGACTTGCTGCCATACACACCATGGCAAAAGGCGCACTGCTGGCGGTAGACGTGCGCTCCGGCAATGAATGTCGCTTCGTTGGCCTCGGCCTTGGCCTCAGTCGGCGCTTCCTTGTCAATCCGCGCATGCAGCGGGACGCTGGTGATCTGCCGTTCCATTGGCAATGGCGCATCGGCCACAGCGACTGGCGGGTGACCATACTTGAACCACACATAGGCCCCAGCGGGCAGCAGCAAAACTCCCAGAACGATTCCCAACACAAATCGCATCATCTCTGACCAATCCTCCAGTTCCCCTATTATACGCACCGTACCTTACGGTCAACTGAAGGTCACCTGAAATCCAGCTCCCGCCTTGGCGAATACCAGTGCCGCGATTCCAGGCGGCGAAGCGCCATTGCGAATACCGCGACTCCGCCCGCGAAAAATCCATGACACGCTGCCTCCAAAGCCGTCACTATTCTCTGGACAAAGCCGTTCTAATTTGTCACCTTGGACGCGATACATCTCAGGCGGTCTCCGCCCGGCTACTCAATTCCAGGCGGAACCGCATTTGCTTTCGCGCAGCCCCGCCGAGATCGTTCGTTCGCTGTCTCAAAAAGGAGAATCTTCGTGGCAGATCACAGCAAAATGAAACTGGGCCGCAAGGCCGTTAAAACTGATTCCCGCACACTCAAGATGGCAAGTTACATCGCCGCAGGCCTACCCGCAGCGCCGCCGGCCAAAGACTGGACCAAAGGGGTTCAGAGCTGGGGCATGATGCTCAACGACCGCCTTGGCGACTGCACCATCGCCGGCATCGCTCACGCCGTCCAGGTCTGGTCTCTCAACAACGGTACTGAAATCACAATTCCCGATGCCCACGTGCTCAAATACTACGAGAAGTGGGATGGCTACTCTCCCAGCGACCCAAAAACTGATCGTGGCGGCGTGGAACTCGACGTGCTCAACGCCTGGCAGAAAAGCTCCTTTGACCGGCACAAGCTCCTCGCCTTTGCCGACCCGTCCTTTACAAAACTCGATGAAATTCGCCAGGCCATCAACCTCTTTGGCGGCGTCTACATTGGCCTTGCTTTGCCCAACACAGCGCAGAATCAGGACGTATGGGACCTGGTGCCCAATGGCGGCCCCAATGCCGAACCCAACAGCTGGGGAGGTCACGCCGTCTTCGTCCCCGCTTACGACGCCGATGGCTTTACCTGCATCACCTGGGGCGCGTTAAAAAAGATGACCACCGCCTTTTGGGATAAATATGTCGATGAGGCCCACGTCCTCCTCAGTCAGGATTGGATTACCAAGCAAGGCTCCCCCTCAGGATTCAATCTCGACCAACTCAAAGCCGACCTGGGCCTGATTCACTAATCTCTTTGCATCCGATTTGGGTCTTGAAATCCTGATACCAAAGGGCATCGGGGGCCGTCCTACCTATTCCAATCGCGTATTTCATCTTCCCCGGGGCAGTAAACCGTCGGTTCCGCAAAACGGCCTGCCCCCCAAAGGTGATTTAATACGAAAGGGGATGCTGGCGTTCGCGCGTGTCTCCTGATAGGCCTGGAGGTATTCCGATCCTGATGTTTTCGTTCACCCGCACTGTTCTACTACTCGTTCTTGGCGCTTCCTCGAGCGTAGGTTTGTTGGCCCAAAGCAGCTCGTCCGCTCCGCAGGCTGAAACCCCCGCTGCGACCACTTCGGCTCAGTCGTCCCTGAGCGTGCAGGCCCGCATCAAGGCTCGTCGCGAACAGCGTCGCGTGCAGGCTATCCACGACGTTTACAGCCACCTTTACGAGGTCTACGTGGGTGCAGGCTACCAGCGCACCAAAGGCGGCGAAGGCGTCATCTCGGGCAAAGGTCTGCAAAAGATCAACGAGTTCTCCTGGGATGTAGGCGTCACGCGCTACTTCAATCAGAAGCTCGGTGTCACCCTTGACGGCCGCGGCAACTACGGCTCCGTCTATATCGGGCCCAATAGTGTGACCAACAGCTCCCTCACCAAGCCGGCCATCAGCCAGTATTCAGGCATGATCGGCCCCACCTACCGGTTCATTCTGGAGCCGCGTTACTCGGTCTCCGGCCGCGTGCTGGCGGGCGTCAGCTATGGCAACAACTCTGGCGACATCGGCTCTTTCACACCCGCAGAGCTCGGCCTCTACCCCGATGGAGCCGCAGTCGCCGTCAGCGCCAGCGTCCCATTCGAGTACAACGTCAGTCCTGGGGTCGGCGTCCGTTTGGCACCTGAATACCTGCTTACCAACTTCGGCTCGAAAATTCAGAATGGCCTGGGCTTTACCGGTGGCGTAGTCGTGCGCTGGGGCAAGCAGTAGCGAGAGTCTCTTTCTCAGAAAGCAAAAAGGCGCGGGCAATTGCTCGCGCCTTCTGTTTTCTCGAAGTCCAGCTACTGCAAAATCGGAATCCCCGCAATCCGCTGCTTCCATTCCGCTGGCCCGGTGTTATGAATGCTCGTTCCCTTGGAATCCACCGCTACCGTCACCGGCATATCCACCACGTCGAACTCATAGATCGCCTCCATCCCCAGGTCGCCAAAAGCCACCAGCCGCGAGCCGCGAATCGCTTTTGAAACCAGATACGCCGCGCCTCCCACCGCCATCAGATACACCGCGCCAAATTCCTTGATGGCCTCAATCGCCACCGGCCCGCGCTCCGCCTTGCCGACCATTCCCAGCAAACCCGTCTCCGCCAGCATCTGCCGCGTAAATTTATCCATGCGCGTCGCCGTCGTCGGGCCCGCCGGCCCCACTACCTCTTCGCGCACCGGGTCCACCGGCCCCACGTAGTAGATAAACCGGTCTTTGAAGTCCACAGGCAGCTTCTCACCCCGGCTCAAGGTGTCCGTCATCCGCTTGTGCGCCGCGTCGCGTCCGGTCAGCAGCTTACCATTCAACAGCAGCACCTGCCCCGGCTTCCAGCTCGCTGCCTCCTCGCGCGTCACCGTATCCAGATTCACCGGCGTCGCCGTCGAAACGTCATAGGTCAGCTTCGGCCAATCTTTCAGCGACGGCGGATCCAGATACACCGGCCCTGAGCCATCCAGCACAAGGTGCGCATGCCGGGTCGCAGCGCAGTTGGGAATCATCGCCACCGGTAGATTCGCCGCATGGCACGGCGTCTCCAGCACCTTCACATCGAGCACCGTCGTCAACCCGCCCAGCCCCTGCGCCCCAATCCCCAGCCGGTTCACCTTGTCATACAGCTCCACGCGCAGCTTTTCCGCGGTCGTTACCGGCCCCCGCGCTATCAGTTCCTGAATATCGATCGGGTCCATGAGGGATTGTTTGGCCAGCAGCATCGCTTTTTCGCTCGTACCGCCAATGCCAATGCCCAGCATTCCCGGCGGGCACCACCCAGCACCCATCGTCGGCACCGTCTTAAGCACCCACTCGACGACCGAGTCCGAGGGGTTCAGCATGGCAAACTTGCTCTTCGCCTCAGAACCGCCCCCTTTGGCCGCCACCGTCACATCGACCTTGTCCCCGAGCACCAACTCCACGTTGACCACGGCCGGAGTGTTGTCTTTGGTGTTTTTCCGCGCCCCCGCCGGGTCAGCCAGCACCGAGGCCCGCAGCTTGTTGTCCGGGTCAAGGTAGGCCCGCCGCACACCCGCATCGACCATCCCCTGCATGTCGAGCGCCGTCTCTCCCGCCGCAGCCTCAAAGCGTACATCCATGCCCACCTTGATGAATGCGTTCACAATCCCTGTATCCTGGCAGATCGGCCGGTGCCCCTCGGCACACATCCGGCTGTTAATCAGAATCTGCGCGATCGCGTCCTTCGCCGCGGGGCTCTCTTCTTTCTCATAAGCCGCAGTCAAACTGGTAATGTAATCCACCGGATGGTAGTAGCTGATGTACTGCAAAGCCCCCGCTACACTCGCAATAAAATCGTCCTGCCGAATCACCGTCATCGCATCCACTCCTCAAATCAACCCCTCTAGGGTAAAGGATTTCCTCGAGGACTGTCCCAACCGCGGAGTCATCGTTGATCGCAGCTCTGATCCGTGTAGTCGATTTCCGCGAAAGGTCCGCTTGCATCGCCAGCCGCTCCTGCCAGGCACACCGCCGCGCCGCCGCATAGTCCTTCGGTTCGCCAATTCCGGAATAAAGCTTGTACGACTCACAGATCGGAAAACTCTTAGGCTGCGGAAAGCTGGTCGCCTCAGCGGGCAATGGCACATCTTTGTACGCCGAGCAGATCGCATCATGACGCGCGTCTGCGTTCTTTTCCTGCGCGTACGACGATGAGGAAAGAACTACGAGTAGCAGAATCAAGGGAATTTTCATCTGGTTGATGATAGGGCACTGGAACCCGTTCAAACCGCTCGCCGCACATCCGTAAACCCAAAGTCATCGCCCTTAAACAGCAGCGGCTCCCGCTTCACCCGCGCCAGCGCATAGCTGAAGCAATCCCCAAAATTCAGATTTGCCCGGTGCCCACTGCCTTTGCCGTAGTCGCGGTACGCCTGCCGTGCAATTCGGACCTGATCGAGCGTTACCGGCTCAACGATCACCTGAGCCTTGCTAGGATCTCGTCCAAATCCACACTAAGTTTCGGGTTTCTCAGCCCGTCGATTACGATGCACGACTCGAGGTACGTCGCCGCAGATGTTCGCAACAATTCCGCAGTCTCAAAGAGGATCGAAAATTCAGCGGCCTCGGGTTCATCCTTAAGAATCGCGACAAATACCGAAGTATCGACAATCATATGGGCAAACCAGTTTCAGGGTCGTATAGTGCGTCCATCAGTTCCTTGGACGTTCTTCCGTCGTTCATGAGTGGCGCTGTCTCCCGACTGAGTTGCATCAGCCACTCGGCCAGCCCTGCCTTGGGATTCGGCTTTTGCCGGTCCAGCCGCTCTCGAAGCGCCACAGTTACAGCCGTGGTAAGCGATTCGTTATTCTGCCTCGCTAGTTGATGGGCCAACTGGTAGGTCTCATTATTTTTGATATTTAAGCTCGGCATTTTCTACCCTTCCACCATCAAATTCCACGATTCTACCATTTTCGTTGAATACAAGCCTTCCCGCCTGCTCCTCATGCTGAAAATCTCGAAATGCCCTAAGCTAGAGAGCATGAGCGATGCACTCCTGGAAACCGGATCAGTACCCCATGAAGGCGCAGCCCCAGCACCCTACGACGTCCTCGTCATCGGCGCCGGACCCACCGGCCTCGCCTGCGCCATCGACGCCCAAAACGCCGGCTTCCGCGTCGTCCTTGTCGAAAAAGGCTGCCTCTGCAACTCGCTCTACAACTACCCCGCCCACATGACCTTCTTCACCACCCCCGAACTGCTCGAGATCGGCAACATTCCCTTCCCCAGCCCCAACCAGAAGCCCAACCGCCAGGAAGCTCTCCAGTACTACCGCCAGGTCGCCGCCTACTACTCGCTCGACGTCCGCCTGTACCACCGCGTCGAACAGGTCACCGGCTCCGACGGCAGCTTCGCCGTCCACACCAAAGACCGATTCGGCCGCCTAGCGACCCTCCGCGCAGCCAAACTCGTCGTCGCCACCGGCTACTACGACCTGCCCAATTACCTCCGGGTCCCCGGCGAAGACCTTTCCAAGGTCATGCACTACTACGACGACCCCCACCCCTACTCCGGCCTCGACATTCTGGTCATCGGCGGTAAAAACTCCGCCGCCATCGCCGCCCTCGAGCTCTGGCGTCACGGAGCCCGCGTCACCCTCGTCCACCGCGGCCCTGAAATCCACCGCCACGTCAAATACTGGATCAAGCCCGACATCGAAAATCGCATCAAAAATGGTGAAGTCACCGCCTTCTTCGATTCCCAGGTTGCCGAAATTACTCTCGACACCGTCCGTATCCAAACTCCCGAGGGCCCAGTCATTCTGCGCAATGACTTTGTCTTTGCCCTCGTCGGCTACCATCCAGACTTCACCTTCATCGAGAGCCTCGGCGTGCACTCCACCGGGCCCGACCGCCTGCCCGTCTGCGACCCGGAATCGCTCGAAAGCAACGTTCCAGGTATCTACCTCGCTGGCGTCATCGTCGCTGGCAAGCGAACCAATGAAATATTTATTGAAAATGGCCGCTTCCATGGGAAACAAATTGCAACTGATTTAACTGCCAGGAAAACCACCCGCCAGTTTTCTGCATCTTAGTTGCAACAGACTCTCTCCGGAACAACGCACTGGAGTGCTCCAGGATGACCTTTCGGGCATGGCCTCGATCAATCCGCGCCCAATTGCTCTTCGGCTTGTTGCTGCTGGAGATGATATCCCTGCTGCTGTTCGGCGCCATCCTCATTCGGCAGACTTCCAAAGAAACACGCCAGCGCGCCCAGCAACGTTTGGAGCATCAAGCCGCGTCGCTCGCTACGCAATCGCAGGAGGCGCTCGAAAGCGGTCGCCCGGAGACGATCAACCTTTCTGTGCAGATGATGGCAAAAGGTCCCACCGTCAAAACGTCTACGGTGACAGATCCGTTTGGGCGTGTGCTCGCCTTCAGCCCTGGAAATGTCGCTGAACGCATCATGCAGCCCGGCGAAATCAGCCAGATCCCCCAACTCGCTGATGGTCAGCCGCGCTTCTTCGCGCTCAATTCCGACGACCTGAATGCAGTCGCTCCGATTCGTTTTGAAGGCAAACTTTACGGATACGCCTGGGTCAGAACGGATACAGACTGGGACCACGAACAGCTATTCAGCCTGCTCCGCTTAACCGGAATCTTTGGAATGATCTGGATCGTAGCCTCGGTCGTGCTCGCCTGGGGCCTCGCTCGCTCCATTACCGGGCCGCTGGCCGTATTGCACCGGGGTACGCGGGCGCTCATGCAATCCCCTGAAAACCATGCGAATTTCCCCTTGCCCGTCGCCGTCCATAATGAAATCGGCGACCTCATTGAGGCCTTCAATCGCATGGTCGCCTCCATCGAAGAGCAGCGTTCCGGCCTCAGCGACACCCTCTCCCTGCTTGACTCCATGCTCGCCAACGCACCGATTGGCCTCGCCTTTTTTGATCACCGCTGCCGGTTTGTCCGCGTCAACCGCATCTTTGCCGACATCACCGGCATCCAGCTCAGCCGCCACCTCGGCCGTACGCTTCCTGAAGTCCTGCCTGCCCCGACCGCACAACAACTCGAAAAAACAATCCTCAGCGTCTTCGAGCTTGATGAACCCGTGCGCGACCAGGAAGTTACGGGCACTTCCGAAGCCTCGCTCCGACCCTGGACATGGATCACCAGTGCATATCCAATTCACACCACCCCTCACAAGGTGCGATGGGTAGGCGTCATCATCCTTGATGCCAGTGATCGCAAGCGCAGCGAAGAGGCCCTCCGCAAAACCGAAAAACTCGCCGCCACCGGACGTCTCGCTGCCTCCATCGCCCACGAAATCAACAATCCCCTGGAAGCGATCACCAACCTCCTCTACCTCCTCAGCAATCACTCCGAACTCACCGAGCCTGCCCGCAGCTACGTCGAAATGGCAGAGCATGAGTTGCGGCGCATCTCAGAAATCACCCAGCAGACCCTCCGCTTCTATCGCCAATCCACTCTACCCGCCCGAGAAAATCTCTCTGAACTGCTCGATTCTGTCCTCAGCCTGCATCACGGCCGCCTCCGCAACCTCGGCATCACCGTCGAGCGCAAGTACGACTCCAAGACCGATCTTTACTGCTTCGCCGGCGAACTGCGACAGGTCTTTGCCAATCTTGTCGGCAATGCGATCGATGCCATGCCTGCCGGAGGTCGTCTGCTGGTCCGCGCCCGCAGATCCCATGATTGGAGCAATCCCAACCAGAGAGGCGTCCGTTTCCAGGTCGCAGACAGTGGCTCAGGCATGCTGCCTTCTGTCGCCGAACATATCTTCGAGCCATTTTTTACGACAAAAGAAGTCACCGGAACGGGTCTCGGCCTTTGGGTGAGCTCAGAAATCGTCGCCAAACACCACGGAACCATCCGCGTTCGCAGCCGGTCAGAGTCTCTCGGTGCCAACTCAGGCACGGTCTTTATGCTCTTTTTCCCGGATGCAGAAGAACTCATCGTACCCTCCGACACAGTTACCTCGGTCGATACAGTCAAATCCCCTGCCATGGCTTGAGGCATCACCCGCTTCGCTCGCCTGATCCACACCGCACCCGCCCGATCAGCCGGGGAGCAATCACTTGCTCGGTACATCCCGCAAAAGCTTCAGGTCTTCCTTCACCCCGCTTGCGAACGGATCCATCAAACGCTGCGATGCCGCACACGCCGAGTGCATAGGCAGCGCCGTTCCATGAGAACGTGTCACATGCAACCGGTCCATCAGCACCACCCGCACCCGCTGCCCCTCAATCGTCTCCGGCAGCTTGCCCGCGAACTTCTTGCGGTCCACATACAGCATCACGGCCGCCTCCCTGGGATTGTCAAGACTCTGGCCGACACCCACCCCAAAAATCGCGAGGTTAGAGCGGAACAGTCCCGCAGCGGATTCCTGCTTCACCGCCAGTGCCTGGTTCAGCAAAGCGCCACGCGGATGCGTCGGTTCCACCTCACCGGCTATCCCGGCGTTCACGATCAATTTCGTTGTAACGCCGCCAATCTGGTTTGGATAGGCAGTCGCGCCCGCCGCACCAGCATCTACATAAAGCGCAATCGCAGCCTCTCCAGGGTGATCCAGACTCGTGGACACGCTCGTCCGCACCACTCCCGTTGCGGGATTGATCAGTAACTGCGCCAGCCCCAGCGCAGCTTCTCCCCGCTCCCGTTCAGGCACACTCAATGAAGCCGCTTTTTCATCCAGGGCGTGCGCACCGCCGTAGCTCAGGCAGGCAACCGGATGATCCGTGCCGCCAACCACCCGGTAGCTCGCTGCCCCGGTTGAAGCCGTCCCCGGAACCAGCGCATCCAGGCTCGACAGAACATCCCCAATCGGGCTGGCAATTGCCTGCTCCACTCCATGCGTATCCGTTCCACCCGCAAAAAACAGCCCCACCGGCTCCGCGTTGGCCGAATTCACCACCAGGGCGCCTGAGTCCCCGGCATCACTGAAGCTGGGCCCGGCGATCGCAATCTGGTTGGTAAATGTCTTCGTAAAGGCATGCGCCGTCTCCGCGCAATCCGTAAAGTAATCCACCACCACATCCACGCTTACCGCTGAAACCTCCGCACAGGTCAGCCCAGTCGTCCGGCCGCTTTTCGCCACCATCATCCCCAGCGTCGCAGCCTCACCCTTGCCGCTTGACGACGAAACACCCGGCGGAGCTGCCGCCAGCGTCCCATCCGGCTGCCGAGCACCCAGCTCTAGAATGCTTCCTCTGGTGTCCACTGCACCCGGCGTCACCCGCGCAATCGCCGCATCCACATTGGTCCCCGCCTGGCTCAACGCCGGATACCGCGTCAAGCTCGCCACCGGCGTCGTCCCCGGCCCAACCCCGTAGGGCGTGCAGCTATTGTCGATCAGCCCCGGCTGGATCACCGTTTCCCCCGGAATCGACTGGTCGCTCCGCGCCAGCACATGGTTGTTGCTCAACACAAACTGGTTTCCCAGCCCATCCTGCACCAGCGCACCCAGCGTCCCACCGCAGCAATCCGACAGTTGCCCCAGGCTCGCGTCGTAGTCCATGTTGTTCCCGCTCGAGGACCCCAACTGCACCGGCACCGCCAGATGCGCCTGGTGGGTCGCAGGATTGCTGCTCACCCCGCCGGCATTGAGCAGCACCCGCGTCCAACTCGTCGTCGGCGATGCATCAGCACCATTGCCGACAATTCTGCCGACAATAAAAATTGTCTTCGATGCCCCAATGACCGCAGGCGCCGCATACGTCACCGAGCAAACCGTATACGCAGGATTTGGCCCGGTCACAGCATTCCGCACGCATCGCGGAGCGCTCAGCGAACCGACTGCGCCGGGCCCCAGACCCACCTTCGGGCCCAGCTCGTCTCCATTTGAGCTCTCGGCCAGCAAAAACCGAATCCCGGCGCTCCCACCGACCTCGGTCATTGACCCCGAGATCGTCACCGATCCGCCTGGCCCAACCGAAAGATTCCCTGGCGTCAGCGGCTGCAGAAATCCAGGCGTCACCGTCAGCTCCGCCGCATCACTCGCTGTCCCACCAGTAGCGTCGACCAACTGCGCCCGCACCTGAACTGTGACCGCATCGCGCGTCAGATAGCTCGGAGGCGTGTAGACCCCATCCGCGCTTACCCGCCCTGCTCCCGCCCGCGGGTCGCCACCCCAAACCGACCACCGCACTTTGGCAGCATTCCCGTCCGCCAGCAATGCCGTCAGGCGGGTACTCCCGTTGGTATCCACACGGCTGGAAGCCACATGGATCGAAACCCGCGCCGCCGTCAGCCCGCCAAACGCAGAAACACGCCCTCCACAGCCCGCCACAATCAGCAAAGCCGGTGCCAGCCCAAAAGCCAGTGCGTGCAACCGCGCCAAACGCAATCAATACTCCAGAACTCTGGAAACGAGTCCGTCTCCAGAATACCCCGATCCTCAATCCGCTCTCTAGGAAATCACCCGCTTCAGAAATCCACGAATCCCAAAGCGGCCCAGCAGCACTAGAAAGAAAGTCAGCGCCAGCAATATCGCCCACACCGGCATGTGCTCCACCCCCGGCGTTACCGCCGCCCGCAGGCCCTCGCTGATATAGACGATTGGATTGAATAGAACGGCTATCTGCAGCCACGGAATCCGGCTCAGCCCCGCCCACGGATAATAGACGCATCCGAGAAACGTAATCGGCACCACAATAATCGAAAAGATCAGCCCAATATTCTTCGGCGGCACGATCGACCCGATCGCCAGGCCCAGCGCCCCCGCCAGCAAACTGCTCATCACCAGCACCAGCGCCAGCAAAAACCAGTTCTGAATGTGCGGATACACCGGCGTCGCCGGAATCCAGATCGCCATCGGGATCACCAGCAGCGCCGCTACAATGCTCTGTAGCGCGCTAAAACTGATCTTCTCGACAGCGACCGCCCACACCGGCACCGGACACATCACCCGGTCGTCAATCTCCCGCGTAATCCCAAATTCGGTCGAGAGCGGCAGCGCTACCGCCGCGATTCCACTGAACATGATCGCCACCGCCATTAGCCCCGGCAGCAGCACCGCTCCAAAAGTTGCCCCACCCGCCGCCGCCATCGGGTTCCCTCCCGACATCCGCGGCATGATGAACGTAAACACAAACAAAAACAGCAGCGGCTGCATGCCCACACGCAGCAGAAAAGGCATCACCTCCCGGCTCAGTACCCGCAGATCGCGCAGATACAGCCCCCAGAACGCCTTCAGAAACATCGCCCTCTTGTGCTCAATCCCGCTTTGGTTTCGTTCCCGTCCGGCCCACTTGTCCTTACTCACGCAAATCCCTCCCCGTCAGGTGAATGAACACCGTCTCCAGGCTCGGCTCGGTAATTGCAATATCCCGCAACCCCAGCCTTACACTCGCCTGGATCACCGCCGGCAGCAGCCCGTCCGCGCTCGTCGCAAACACCCGCAATCCCTCCGCCGTCGTCTCCGCGCTTTTCACCCCATCCAGCACACGCAACTCCTCGGCCACTGACTCTGCGCCTTCCAGTTGTCGCAGCTTCAGGTCGATCATCGTCTCTGCCCCAAAGGTATCCTTCAGCTTCTGCGGAGAACCCAGCGCCAGCATCCGCCCGTGGTCCACAATCCCCACCCGGTCGCTCAACTCGTCAGCCTCTTCCATGTAGTGCGTCGTCAACACCACCGTGATGCCTTCCTTGCGCAGTTCGGTGACCGCACTCCACATCGCAATCCGGCTCTGCGGGTCCAGCCCCGCACTCGGCTCATCCAAAAACAGCACCAGCGGCCGGTGAGCAATCGCCCGCGCAATCTGCACCCGCTGCGCCAATCCGCCTGAGAGCTGGCTCGGCATCGCATCCTTGCGCTCTGTCAGCAAAAACTGAGCCAGCAATCCCTCGCTCCGCTCCTTCGCCTGCCCGTGCGAAAACCCAAAATAACGGCAGTGAAAGTACAAATTTTCAAAAATCGTCAGCGACCGGTCCAGCGTGTTGTACTGCGGCACCACGCCAATCAGCTTGCGCGCCTCCGCTGCATGGCCCACCACGTCGATCCCGGCAATCCGCACTGTGCCACTGGTCGGCAGCGTCCGCGTCGTGCAGATACCAATGGTCGTCGTCTTGCCCGCACCATTCGGACCCAGCAGTCCAAATATCTCGCCCTGTTGTACTTCAAGGTCAATGCCATCCACAGCAACGACTCGTTGCTTGCCTTCGTACACCTTCGTCAGTGCTCGTATTTCAACAATCAAGGGATGCTCACGATCGGGAAGGGAAGTCCTATCTCCAAGGTACAGCAGCGCGAGGCATCAAGCAGCCTTTCGTCCTCGGCTGGTGATTCCTGATTTCATCCAGGCAACGCTGCCGCTGCTTATCTTTCCATCATTGCTGAGGAAAATCTGCTTTCTGCATTGCCTTTGCTTTTCTTTCTGTCATTGCTGAAGGGAATCTGCTGCTGAATTCACACTTCACACTCACACTCGCCCTAAGTCAGCGCCCGGTCCAGATGCACATACCCGCCATCCACGATGATGTGCTGCCCCGTCGTATGCCCTGATTGGGTTGGCGAAAGCAGAAAAACCGTCGCGGCCGCAATCTCCGACGCCAGCGTCATGCGCTTCCCCAGCGGAATCTTGTCGGTAATCTCCTTCAGCTTGGCCGCCGGGTCCCCCAGCGTCTGCAGCCACCGGCTGTAAAGCGGCGTCATCACCTCCGCCGGCAGCACCGCATTCACGCGAATTCCGTACGGCAGCATCTCCGCCGCCCACTCTCGCGTCAGCGCCAGTTGCGCTCCCTTTGACGCCGCATAGCCTGACGTCCCGCCCTGACCCGTCAAGGCCACCTTCGAGCTGATATTCACAATCGTCCCCCGCGACTTCTTCAGCGCAGGCAGCGCAAAATGCGCCAGCGCGTAGTAGTGCACCAGGTTCTTGTTCAGGCTCTCGATGAACCCCTTCACGCTTCCAGTCTCAAGCCCGACGCCATCGTTGACGCCAGCGTTGTTCACCAGCCCGTAGATCGACCCGTATCGCTCTTCAATCTCCACAATCGCTTCCAGGCAGCGCTCCGTATCCTCCAGATGCGCCTCCACTAGATCGCAGTCAGCGCCGGCTGCCTTCATCTCTGCCATGAAGTTCTGTACATTCTGCGAAGCCCGCCCCAGGACCACCACACGCGCACCCTCAGCCAGGCACGCTCGCGAAATTCCCTCGCCTATCCCGGCGCCCCCGCCCGTGACAACAACAACTTTGTCTCTAAGTCCAAGATCCATTCATGACTCGCTTTCCACTTTTGATTCTGCCTTCTTTTCACACTTCACACTTGCCCTTGTCATCTTGAGCAGAGCGAAGGACCTGCTTTTGCCTCAAACATGAGTCCACGTCGCCCTTCACGTCGAAACCGAAAAAGCGCAGCAGACGGTCAAATCCTACAACGTTTAAGTCCAGCTTTCCACTCTGTTTTCGTCATTTTCGAATTCACCTCACATTCACCTGTCCCCAACCTAAGAGGGGCGTTTCAGTTGCTACCATCCGACCTCAAGGAGGGGAAATGAAAAAGACTTCCCTGCTAATACTGTCCCTGGCCGCCTTCGTCGCGTCCAACGCTTCCGCGCAAGTTAAAGAACTGGCAAAATCAAAAGACTGGCACAGCTCCCAGATCAGCCACGTATTGCTGATCAGCATCGATGGCATGCACGCCGTTGATTTTCAGAATTGCTCTCAGGGCCTGGCCAAGGTCAACAGTGGTTCCCCCTATTGCCCCAACATTGCGTCGCTTGCTACCACCGGCGTTAACTACGTCGCAGCCAGCGCTTCCAAGCCGTCTGACTCCTTTCCCGGCTTGATGAGCATCGTCAGCGGTGCCACACCCCGCTCCATGGGCGTCTACTATGACGTTGCCTACGATCGTTCGCTCAGCGCGCCCGCCAAGACCACCGGTAACGGCGTCGGCTCTGGTCCCTGCACACCCTACGGCCAGCCAACCGGCACCACCACTGAATACGAAGAAGGCATCGACATCGATCAGTCCCAGCTCAATGGCGGCACACCGGGAGCAGGGCTCACCGATGGTACGGTAGCATCGATTGATCCCAAACGCCTCCCCCGCGATCCCAAGGCAGGCTGCGCGCCCGTTTGGCCCTGGAACTTCGTCCGCGTCAACACCATCTTCGGCGTCATCCACAATTCGGGCGGCTATGTGGCCTGGGCCGACAAACACCCTGCCTACTCCTCCGTCGCCGGCCAGGACGGCATCGGCGTCCTCGACGATTTCTACGCGCCTGAAATCAACTCAAACGTGATCGGCCTGCCCGGCGTCAGCACTCCCACCGGAGTCTCCTGCGCCACCATCCGCGATTCCGGCGCAGACAACAGCGCCTGGACCAACAGCTTCCAGAACATCCAGTGCTACGACACCCTCAAGGTCAATGCAATCCTCAACCAGATCGGCGGCATGACCCACAACGGAAAAGCCGGTAAGGTTCCTACCCTCTTCGGGATGAACTTCCAGTCCGTCAGCGTTGGTCAGAAGCTTATCGAGAAAAGCATCGCCACCAAAGGCGGCTACCTCGATGGCATCGGTTCCCCGAGCGCCGCGCTGCTAAGCGAAATTCAGTACGTCGATGACTCCATCGGGCAAATGATCAACGCCATCAAGGACAACGGGCTCTACGACTCGACCCTGATCATCATTACCGCCAAGCACGGCCAGTCGCCCATCGATCCCGCGCTCTGGAACCCCATCCTCAAAACCGGCACTTCTCCCGCGACACTGCTCGCCAGCTCCCTCCCGTATTCCGAGAACCCCAACAACCCCACCGGCATCGGACCCACGGAAGACGACGTCTCGCTCATCTGGCTCAAGCGTGGCAGCAACGTCGCAACCGCCGTCTCCACTCTTGAAGCGAACGCCGCCGCCATCGGCCTTGGCCAAATCTACTCCGGTCCGACTCTCGCGATGAACTACAACACGCCCGGCTACGCCCCCAACGGCGATCCTCGCACCCCAGACATCATCGTCACCCCCAACGTCGGCGTCACCTACACCGGCAGCAGCAAAAAGCAGGAAGAGCATGGCGGCTTCTCGCATGACGACACCAATGTCATCCTGCTCCTCTCCAACCCCGGCCTCTGGTCCAAGACCGTCTACTCCAGCGTCGGCACCAACCAGGTCGCGCCCACCATCCTCAGCGTCCTCGGACTCAACCCCAACAGCCTGGACGGCGTCCGTCTCGACGGCACCCAGGTCCTCCCCAAATAACTCCTCAATTACGTGTATCTGCGAAAAAGAAGCGCGGGCATCCACTCCGGATGCCCGCGCTCTTGCTTGCCTCAACGGCCACAGCCCTACTCCGCTGAAATCACAATCTTCCCAAAATGCCCCGCGCTCTCCATCCTCCGCAGCGCCGCCGGTGCCTCTTTGAACGGGAATACCCCATCAATGACCGGCTTCAACCCCGCCTGCGCAATCCCCCTGTTCATCGCATCAAAATCAGCTCGCGAGCCGACATACACACCCTGCACCCGGATCTGTTTCGACAAAATCACCCGCACGTCCACCGCCTCGGCCGCGCCCGTCAGCACCCCAATCTGCGCTACCGTCCCGCCCGGCTTCACCGCGCGCAGCGCCCGCGGCAGCGTGCCCGATCCGCCTACCTCCACCACCAGGTCCACGCCCTCGCCGCCGGTCTCTCCGATTGCCCACTTTTCCCACTCCGGATGCGTACGGTAATTCAGCCCCGCGTCCAGCCCCAGCCCCGTCGCCCGCGCCAGCTTCTCGTCGCTGCTTGAGATTCCCAACACCCGCGCCCCGGCCATCCGCGCAAACTGCAGCGCAAACATCGAAACCCCACCCGTCCCCTGAATCAGCACCGTATCCCCCGGCTGCGTCGACGTCGCCTTGAACAGCGCATTCCACGCCGTCACCGCCGCGCATGGCAGTGTCGCCGCCTCCTCAAAGCTCAGGTGCTCCGGAATCCGCACCAACCCGCACTCCGGCAACACCACCTCAGTCGCCAGCATCCCATCGATATCCCCGCCCAAAGCACCCTTCGCCTTCGCCGCCGTCGGCCGCCCCTCCTGCCAGTTCTGCATGAAAATCCCGGCCACCCGGTCGCCCACCTTCCAGCGCGTCACCCCTGCGCCCACCGCCACCACCGCACCCGCTCCATCGGAACAAGGCACCCGGGGCATCGCCAGGTGCGGATTGTACCGCCCCTCCACCACCATCAAGTCCCGGTAATTCAGCGAGACCGCATGCACCCGCACCAGCACTTCACCGGTCCCCGGCTGCCCTGACTCTCTTTCTGCCAACTCCAGCGAATCAATCCCAAAAGATGGTATCTGCCAATGCTCCATGCGTGTCCCCCTCATATTTCCTCTACATCCGCCTTATACGGCCTGCAACCAGCCCAACGCAAATGCCCCCACTCAACGTACAATCAAGGTATGGCCCGAGGTTGGGAAAGCAAATCGGTGGAGGAGCAAATGGCAGCAGGCTCGCAGCAATCCCTGAAAGAAGCAGCGACTTTTTCAGGCAGCGCTAGTGATTTGCGGAAAAAGCAAGTCGATAAGGCACATCACGCCAGGCAGATTCAATCCCTCAACCTGCAGCGGGAAAACATCCTTTCCCAACGCACGTCAAACCCAGGCAGACGGGCCGCGCTCGAAGCCGCCCTCATCCACATAGAAGCCCAGATCGAAGCCCTCAACTAGGGCTTTTTCTTTTTGTCCTCTTTTGGAAATTCACAAATCCGGGTGCCCCACCCTCAGCACGCCCTTGTTTTTGTGCTTAGGGTGGCGGTAACCACACCTACTGCGTCCCCGTCGTCCCCTTAGTCCCCGCCGTCTCCCTGTGAAAAAGCAGCGAATTGGCCTGCGCCACCGGCGTCATCAGCACATGCGCAATATTCACATGCGCCGGTCGGCTCACTGCCCACACAATCGCGTCCGCCACATCCTCCGGCGCTAGCGGTGTCAGCCCCTGGTACACCTTCGCCGCCCGCTCCTCATCCCCGCGAAACCGCACCTTGCTGAAATCCGTCTCCACCATCCCCGGATCGATGCTCGAAACCCGCACCGGCGTCCCCAGCACATCCTGCCGCAATCCGTCGTTGATCGCCTTCTCCGCTGCCTTCGTCGCGCAGTACACCGCGCCGTTGGGATACGTAATCTCCCCCGCCGTTGAGCCCAGATTCACCACATGCCCCGCCCCGCGCTCAACCATGCCCGGCACCACGGCCCGCGTCACATACAACAGGCCTTTCACATTGGTGTCGATCATCTCGTCCCAGTCTTCAATCACGCCCTCGTAAACCTTGTTCAGGCCCCGGCTCAGACCGGCGTTATTGACCAGAATGTCGATAGCCGCCCAAGTCCCCGGCAGCCCCGCCACCGCGGCAGCCACCGCCGCCTGGTCCCGCACATCGAGTTCAAAGGTGTGCACCGCCGCCGCTCCCAGCTCCAGAGCCCGCTCTGCCACACTCGCCAGCTTCTCCACCCGCCGCGCACACAACAGCAGCCGAGCTCCCTCCGCCGCAAACGCCAACGCCGTAGCCGCACCGATCCCAGCGCTCGCCCCAGTAACAAAAACAGTTTTTCCAGTAAGCTTCATAGCCAAATTGTACCCAACCCACACCCCACCCAGCTCATCCCTATTCCCTACTCTCTACTCCGTGACCCCCGAACCCTGACCCCTGACCCCTGACCCCTGACCCCTGACCCCTGACCCCTGACCCCTGCATTCTGACCCCTGACCCCTGCATTCTGACCCCTGACCCCTAACCCCTGACCCCTAAC
>JANYDG010000035.1 GCA_025359885.1 Acidobacteriota bacterium | reverse complement strand
TCCGCTCAGCAAAGGCGCGAACCACAGAGGCGCTCGATCTGGCCATTGCAGAACTACTGCCGCTACTGACTCCGGCAGATGCAAAAGCATGGTTCAGGCTTCCATTCAAGACTCTACAGCAATAGGAGAGATGCTCTAATCAGTGGGTTGCGGTCCTACTGAAGTGTTCGGTCGGGATCAGTTCCGCTCACCCTAGCCAAATGGTAAACTCAACGCGACATGATCTGCGGGAGTAGTGGTACGCTGTGTCAGCATCGAGGGCTGTAGTGCGCATGGAAATGAATGAAACTCCTACTGTCTCAATGACGTTCAAGGATGAGAGAGCAGAGGTGGAGCGTGTCCTCGGTCACCCAGAAATCAGCAGGTCTGCGAGCCTGGTTCGATTTCTGTCATTTATATGCAACAAATATTTTGACGGGGAATCCGAGGAGATCCGTGAATACAGTATTGCAGTCGAGGCTCTAGGGCGCAAGGAATCGACTTTTGACTCGCATGTCGATCCGATTGTGCGTGTGACCGCTCGGTCCCTTCGCAAAAAGCTTCGCGAGTTTTACGAGAATGAGGGCAGGGAGCACGCTCTCCAGATTCACCTTCCGCTTGGTCACTATGTACCGGAATTTAAACGTCGCTCCGAGCTGGAATCAGGTTCAGATTCTGTTGTGGGCGTGGCCATCTCGGACGCCAATCAGGAAGAAAAGCTGATCGTTCAAAAGATTTTTTTCTTCCTCAAGGCGCACGGCGGTTTGGGTGAGGGAGAGAAGTCTGCAGCTGTTTCAAGGCTTAGGGGTATTTCCTGGAAGAAGGTGCTGATTGGTGGCTCGGCGATGTTACTCGTCGCGGCCATATTCATCACCGGGTTCGTTCTTGGACGACATACAGACGAGCATTCCAGCTTGAATAATGAGGCATTCCGGTGGGGTGATCCCGAGTGGAGTGATGAATTTGATGGAGCTGCACTGCAGTTACCCGATCCATCGAAATGGGGCTACGACATCGGGAATCAAGCAGGTTGGGGAAATCACGAGTTGCAAACTTACTGTTCCCCCAATTCGGAGGGCCTGAAAGAGTGTGATCCGCGAAAGCCTAATGCTTTTCTTGATGGCGCAGGTCATCTTGTAATTCGAGCGCTCAAGGGACCAACCGGGGCTTGGACCTCGGCGAGGATTACGACTCGAGGATTGCGAGACTTTCAGTACGGGCGTATTGAAGCGCGGATGAAGTTCCCAGTAGGTGCGGGCCTTTGGCCTTCCTTCTGGCTGCTTGGCGCAAATTTCGCTACCGCGGGGTGGCCTGCTTCTGGATCAGTGGATATTGCTGAGAATGTATCGCTCACTGCGCGGACAAACGGACTCGGCCCGACAATGATTCGCTCGACATTGCATGGTCCGCGCTACTATGGTGGGAATGGATTGTGGAATGATTACAAGCTTCCGAACGGGGCTCGGGTGGATGATGGAAGCTTTCATACTTATGGCGAGATCTGGTCACCTGGCATGATCCAGTTCTATGTGGATGACCCGGCGAATATCATCTATGTTCAAGATGCAAGTCATGTACCCGAAGGGGGAGAGTGGGTATTTGAACATCCGTTCTATCTGCTCATGAATTTAGCGCTGGGGGGTGACTGGCCAGGGAATCCAGATGGAACAACACCCAATCCGGCTGACCTTCTCGTTGACTATGTGCGGGTGTACAAGATTCCGACCGTGTCAGCGCCCAGCATTCAATGGCAGCCAGTGCAGGTGAAAGCCGGTTCATCTGTGGCGAGCAGCATCAGCCTGCGTGCGCGGACCAGTTCGGGGCGGGTCTATCTCTCGTGCACAACGGAGCCGGTGACTGTCGGCTGCGCGCTTGCCACCTCCGTGGTGGACTTTACTCATACGCTCTCTCAGGAGGACACCGTCACGATTACAACTGATACCTTCACTAATGGGGGCAAGGTGGTTTCGTCTCCGGGGCGTTATAAATTGATGATTACAGCGACAACAATTAGTGGCGACCGTTCAAAGCTGACCGTACCTTTTGAGGTAACTGGAGCTGAATAGCCTGCGCAAACGCGCAAGGCTGCAAGGTTGCGTGATGGGTAAAGGCCGGATTTGTAGCAGTGCGGCTTACCCGTCGGGGACTAGTGATGGGAATGAAGGTAAAGAGTGGCTTCTGGCTCGTCATCGAACGTAAAAACTACCCCGGTTTACCCGGCAACATTCCAGGAATATCCAAAATTTTGACCCTCCTCTAACGGACTGTCGGATCGGGTTCCGTCCTTGTTGCCGAGTTTGAGTGGGCTGCTCTGTCGGCGCAGACGGTGAATCCCTTGCATGTTTTGGTGGGAGTCGGCTGCCGGCGGCAGGCGTCTTTTGCGACGCAATTGTTGAGGAAGATGGCCGATAAGTCACGGGGAGCCGGGAAGAGACGTGATGTGTGCTTGAATCGTGCTTTTTCGGAGATGCAACGCAGTTCCCTGAGGGCGAAGTGTGCAGCATCGACGGTGGGGACTGCTGCCTTGCAGACGGAGAGACTACCGGGTCTTGATAAAGGAAGCGGCGCTTTTTTCTGATTAATAATCGTGCGAGTCGGACCGCAATTCTATAGCGGTGAAAGCCAAGTTGGCGCTGGGACTCTGCGAACTGGCGACTTACCCAATCAGAACGGTATTAACCCGTAACTTTAACACGCTCTTACGTTGTCAGTTCTGCATTTGGACGCATTTAATCGGGAGGCTCTACCAAGTGCTGCAATTACATCCGGCTGAGTGGTGAGGCCGGGGTACTTTGCAGAAATACGTAGCTACAAAACCAATAGCAAGGCACGGGCGCAACCGAGGTGGGTCGGTCACCATGATTGGCGGAAATGATCCTGCATTCGCCGATGCGCCAAGGTCCCAGTCAGGAAACCGGGTTGAGTGAGGATTCAATGACAAATGGATTGCGGCTTTTCAGAGAGGCTTACAAGACACGCATGCTGAAGGCATTCTTGATCTTGTTTATGCTTGGCACTTTCGGTACCAGCAGCCTGCTTTCGCAGGTGGTCAGCGCGGGGGCAGGCAGCTACACCACAACTTTGCCATTGGGCGCATCCGGTCCGCAAGCCACCATTTACAGGACCGCAACGGGGCCAGTTCCGACGCATAAGTTCTGGACTGCAAAGAATTGGTATCCGCTTGGCGAGGTATCGCCCAACAGTCCGTATCACATGTTCCCGCAGCCCTTGCAGGCGGCAGTGACGCCTCAGGGTATGTCGATCGGTATTCATGGGAATAACGACGGGTATCCGGCGAATGACGCGAGCGCGATCGCATTCTATCAGTATTTCAATGCTGACCTGACGATAGGTAACACGGTCGTGAATCCAGCGAGCGTGAACCTCAGCGACAGTTCAGACTGGAGTGCAGACTTCAACTGGGGCCCTTCCCTCACGGTCCGCATCGGCCGGGGTATGCCTTTTGCCTATGCGCTGACGGACGGAACGCCGACCACGGTGACCTTTGCGAGGACGCCGACCGTCATCACGAACAATGGGAATATTCTCGCCGTGTCGACGCCGGAGGGCGACTCGAACTTCACCAACTACTACGGTCTCTTCTGTCCGACCGGCGGCGCCTGGGTTCAGACTGGAAGCGTGTTTACCTGCACGCCTCCATCTGGCAGTAACTATATGTCTGTGGCACTGCTACCTGGACTCGCCAGCGGTTCTAATTTGAACGCCACGACCATTGCAACGCAACTAGCCGACTATGCTAAGGTTGCTTTTTCATTTCCAACAAAGACAGAAGTGAACTGGAGCTACAACGAGAGTTCGAGCACGGTGTCGACTACATACACTGTGACAACTGCCTCGATGGACAATAAGTCCACTGGCTTTCTGATGGCACTTTATCCGCATCAGTATGACACTCTGGCAACCGCTGTAAACACGCCCTACACCTATCTAACGAATCGCGGAACCATGAAGGTGCAAAGCGGAACATCGTTTACGACGACCGATACCTACCATGGAATTCTGCCATTCATGCCGCCAACAACAAACTACGACATGGCAAAGCTGAAGACGCTTGTGGATGCCGTTCAGGGCTCAACGCTGCAGGGCGACACGTATGCGCAGGCCAAGAACTTCGGTGCTGTAGCACAAGCGATGCCGCTAGCCTCCATGGCAGATAAGGCTGCGCTCACCACTTTGCAGACAAGCCTGCAAAACACAATGCAAACCTGGTTCACCGCGACCCCAAGTAAAGCCAGTGACCTTTTCTACTACGACAAAAACTGGGGAACGCTGATTGGGTATCCTGCTGGCTTTGGATCTGATACGAGCCTGAATGATCATCATTTTCATTACGGTTATTACATCCATGCGGCAGCGATCAATGGGCTCTTCAATCCCTCCTGGCTAAGTAGTTCAAACTGGGGCGGAATGGTTAGTTTGTTGCAGCAGGATATTGGCAACTATGACCGTTCGAACACGATGTTTCCATTTCTGCGTCACTTTGATGTGTATGCGGGCCACTCGTGGGCATCGGGTACTGCGCCATTCATTGATGGCCAGAATGAAGAGTCGAGTTCCGAGGCGGTCAACGCGTGGACAGGCATGATCCTGCTTGGCGCAGCTACAGGCGACATCAAGCTTCGGGATACAGGCATTTGGCTGTACACGCAGGAAACCAAATCCGTTGCATACTACTGGTTTAACGGGAAGCCAAGCTTCGTTAATGCTACAGCAGCGAGCACATTTCCAACATGGTTTGCCCCGCTACGAGTTGCCAATGTCTTCGACGACAAGGGTGATACCGGAACCTTCTTTGGCAACAATCCAGACTATGAGCATGCGATTGAATTCTTGCCCTTTACAGGCGGATCAATGCATCTCGGTCTCGATCCAAACTATGTACAGGCTAACTACAACGAAGACAATACTGCTAACGGAAATGTTCCCAAGGACTGGCCGGACCTGATGGAGATGTACGAGGCTTTGTCTGACCCGGAAACGGCCTGGACCCAATGGCAGAGCGTAACTGCTGCCACGAGTGGTGAGACGCTGGCTCACGAATATGCATGGTTGATGTCTCTGCGCGACCTGGGTCACGTTGACGCAACCGTAACTGCGAACACACCTTTCTATGCCGTGTTCAACAAGAGTGGCACGAAGGCTCACGTCGCATTTAATCCAACGAGTGCGACTCTGAACGTCACGTTTTCAGATGGCGCGATGGTGAGTGTTCCAGCGGGGTCGATGTCGTCTGACTCGGCGCTGGTAACGAGTGTGACTATAGGTGCTGGCACGACGCCACCACCCCCGCCAGCAGCGCCTGGGGGAGTCACGGCGACAGCGAAGTCGGCCACTGAAATTGATCTGAGTTGGACGCTTGCCAGCGGTGTAACCTACAACGTTTATCGCAGCACAGTGAGCGGATTTACGCCAGACGGCAGTAATGTTGTGGCAACGGGTCTAAGTGCGGCGGCCTATGCAGACATGGGGCTCACTGCCTCAACTACATACGATTACGTTGTGGAAGCCGTGAACGCGGGCGGCAATTCATCGCCCTCTGCGGAGGTATCTGCAACGACGAGTGCCTCAGGCGGCGGTGGCGGTGGAACCGTCAACGAATCCAATACGCTCTATTTGCTGGGTGGAGCAACCGTAACCTCGCAGAGTTTGCTGACCTTCACGAATGGACCTTCGGGAACCGACCTGATTCCTGCGAATGTTCCTCAAAGCCCAGGGACACCTGAGAATCCACTGGTCTACAGTGTTACAGGAGTCAGTGGAACCTACAACAGCGCAATGAGTACGGCGTTTGATTTCTTTGTAGATGCAGGGACGAACGTAGGTGAAGCGGCCCAGGTCGAGGTGCTGTATGACTTGAACGGGACCGGTACCTTTGATCGAACAGAGCTTTACAGCTTGTTTGCAACCAATGCCGCAATTGACTACGAAGACTACAACCAGTCAGCCCGCGGGGGGTTGCAGACCGCGACCGGCACACTGGGTAACATGAACAAGGGCACGATCGTCATCAAGGTGTGGAGTGCGTTGCCAGGACCGAATGCAGCTCCGATCACGTTAAGTGTTGGAAACAATCCAGGCGCAACGTCGAGCCTCGTAATTCCGTTTACGAGCGTAACTTTGTCCCAGACTCCTGCGGTTGCACCGGCCAGTTTACAGGCGGTCGCAGTCTCAAGCTCATCCATCAACCTCAGTTGGACCGCGAGCCCGACCGCTGGTGTAACCTACAGCCTCTACCGCAGCAAGACTGGCGGGTTTGCTCCTGCGCCAGCCAATCTGATCACCAGCTCTCTGAGTGGGACCAGCTACGCTGATTTGAACCTCGATGCCTCAACGGCCTATTACTACGTTGTTGAGGCCGTGAATGGATTGGGCAACTCCGCGCCTTCTCCTCAGGCTACAGCGACAACCATGGCCTCAACCGGTGGCACGCCCGGGAGCAATACGCTCTACCTGGTGGCGGGTGCAACGGGAGCGATGCCAAGCAAGTTATCCTTCGTCGGCGGCCAGTCTGGCGTTGACAACATCCCTGCTAACAATCCGCAATCGCCAGATGTACCTATGAATCCGCTGGTTTATACGATCACCGGGCTCAATGCAAAGTACGACAGTACCCTGGCGAACACGACCTTTAACATGTTCATCGATGCCGGGCTGAATGTCGGCGAAGGAGCACAGGTTGAGGTGTTGTACGACCTTACCGGAAGTGGAACGTTTGATCGCACGGAGTTATATCACTTCTTCGCAAGCGATCCGATTGTAGGTTACGAGAACTATACGGAAACGTCGCGTGGTGGTCTTGAATCTGCGACTGGTACATTGAGCGACATGACCAACGGTACGGTGGTCATCAAGGTATGGGACGCACTGCCTGGGCCGAATGCGGCAGCAATCCAGTTGAGTGTGGGGAACAATGTCAATGCGCTCACCAAGCTGGTGATTCCGTATAACACAGTGACTCAGTCAGCCGCTGGCCCTGCGGCGCCGACCGGTGTGATGGGTTCTGCTGTCTCAGATGCTGAGGTGGATCTGTCATGGACTGCCAGTACAACAACTGGTGTGACTTACAACATCTATCGCGGCTCTACTACTGGCTTTGTGCCGGGAACTGGCAACCTCCTCACCAATGTCAGCGGTACAACATACGCTGATATGAACGTGATGCCCTCGACGACGTACTACTATGTTGTCGCATCCACAAACGCGTCAGGAACTGCTGCCGCCGCAGAGATCATGGTCACGACTCCGGCTCCGCCGCTGTTGCCGACCACGACAACACTCACTCTCTCGTCGGCTGCCATCAATAGTGGGACACCCGAAGTGCTGACGGCGATGGTATCGCCTGCGGCAGCAACCGGGACTGTCACGTTCATGGATGGTGCCACGACGCTGCAGGCTGTGGTAATTACCGCCGGTCAGGCGAGTTACACAGCGATTAATCTTAGTGTCGGACAGCACATGATCACCGCCGCTTACAGTGGTGATGCAACGTATGCGATGAGCTCTGCTGCATCGCAGACTGTAACTGTCACTGCGATTCCACCCAACTTTGCAATCACTTCTTCGCCGACGAGTGCTACGATTTCTGCCGGTCAATCCGCGACATTTAACCTGTCTATCGCGCCCCAGGGCGGATTCAACAAGCTGCTTTACCTTACTTGCAATGGACTGCCTGCGCTGGCAACATGCTCGTTCAGCCCTCAGCAGGTTACGCTCAACGGCAGCACGCCTGCTGCGGTAGTGCTGACGGTGAATACAACGGGTAAGGCGAAGGCTTCGATGATAGCGTCGAACACGGGTAGCCTTGGCATGACGCCGCTGTATGCTGCGATTATCCCGTTCGGCTTCGTAGCATTCCTCTTTGGCCGTAAACAAAGGAGTTCTGTGTTGCGTCGGCTTCTCGTGTTGAGTTGCATATTGATGATGGCCACTGCATTTGTAGCTTGTGGAGGCAGCAAGTCATCGAAGCCATCTACACCGGCTGGAAGCAGTACGGTCACTGTTACGGCGAGTTCTGGTGGAGTGACTAACACACTGAACCTGACTCTCACGATCCAATAACGACAGACAGGTGAAAACGGCTGCAGGCATCGCGCCTGCAGCCGTTTTCATTGCTCGCGAACTGGCATTCGGGCAGAAGTCAAGCTCCTGTCGATAGAATCAGTCCTCATGAGGAGGAGCGACGATGAAGATCGGGGTGAGCGCATTTGCCTGGACGACGACGTTCACTGAGCGGCATCTTGGGCTATTGACGGGAATGCGTGAGCAGGGAATCAGCTGCTTTGAGATTGCGATGTTCAATCCGGCAAGCCTGCCTGTTGCGGGACTGCGCCGAGCTTTTGAGGAGAGCGGGCTGGAGGCGTCAGTCTGCGCGATTTTGCCGGCGGGTATCAATCCGATTGACGTAATCAAGCCTGAGCAGAAGAAGGCCAAGGAACATCTGTTGCGGTGCATCGATACAGCGGCGGAGTTTGGAGCACGAGTCATGTGCGGGCCGGTCTACGCGCCGATTGGCTACCTACCGGGCAGGAGGCGCAATGCGGATGAATGGGCCTGGGCGGTGGAGTGCATGCAGGGACTCGGTGATGCGCTGGATGCTCATGAGATGACGCTGGCGGTGGAGCCGGTGAACAGGTCTGAGACGTTTCTGCTGAACACGGCCGCGGAAGCGCTGGAGTTTTGCAAAGCGGTGGGTCATGCACGGGTGGGGATTACGTTGGATACTTTCCACGCGAACATCGAGGAAAAGAATCTGCCTGATGCGGTGCGGCTTGCGGGAATGCATCTGAAACATATGCATATGAGTGAGAATGACCGGGGGTTACTGGGTTCTGGCCATGTGGACTTTTCCGGGATTGTGTCGGCGTTGAGTGAGGCGGAATACGACGGTTGCCTGATGATTGAGGGCTTTGGTTTTTCGCCGGATGAGCCGCACTCGCTGGGCTCGCTTTGGGGCGACTTGAACGTTTCCCCGGAAGACGTTGCATTTCGAGGGGCGGAGTATTTGCGAGGTCTGCTGCGATCGTCTTGAAGTTCACCGTCTGCGAGATGGTAGAGAAGCGGCTCGGAAGTTCGATATAGAAAAAGTTTCTTCGTTGGACTGTCGTTTTGCATGTTTGAACTCGTAGAATCGCAGTGCGTTTGCCGCAAGCATTTTTCAGCTCACGATTCTCTGGAGGACCGACCCGCGCTATGCTTCGAATGATTCCCTGTTTCTATCGTCAACTTATTGCCGCGTTTGTGGTCTGCGCTTGCCTGTTTCCTTCTGTTGCAGGGCATGGGGCGATCCCTTCATCTGCCGCTATCAGCGCAATGGGGTTGCAGGTCGCAGGGCTTGAAAATCCAGTTGGCGTGGATGATCGTCATCCTGAGTTTGCCTGGACATTGAGCGCGGTGGACCCCAGGGCGCGCAATCTTTCGCAGTCGGCTTACCAGATGCTGGTGGCGACTTCGGCGGAGATGCTGGCGGCGGGCAAGGGCGATATGTGGGATTCGGGCAGGGTTGCGGCTTCGGTGTACCGCGGAGTGGCCTACGGTGGGCAGCCGCTGCGATCACATACGCGCTACTTCTGGAAGGTAAGGGTGTGGGACCAGAAGGGTGCTCCTTCGCGGTGGGCGCCCGCAGCCCAGTGGACGACGGCGCTACTTGACCTGTCGGAGTGGCAGGCGAAGTGGATAGCTGCTGAGCCGGATGCGGCCGCTACGCGACAGGCGCAGGGAGATGACAATCAGACGACTGACACGGTGCAGCCCAAGCCGATCTTTCGCCATGAGTTTGCGCTGGGAAAGCAGGTGAAGCAGGCGGTGGTTTTCGTGAGCGGGTTGGGTGAATACGAGCTGAGCCTGAACGGAAACACGGTTGGGGATGCAGTGCTCAATCCTGGGTGGTCGGCGTACCGCAAGACAATTCTGTACCAGACGTATGACGTGACGACAGCAGTGCGGAAGGGTGCCAATAGTGTTGCGGTGATGCTGGGCGGGGGCATGTATGACGTGCCGGGGGTGAAAGGCCGGTATACCAAGTTCGTGGGCAGCATGGGGCAGTCCAAGTTGATAATGCAGATGCATGTGACCTACGCCGACGGCTCGACGGAGACGGTGGTCAGCGACAAAACCTGGAAGACGACGGCGGGACCGATTGTATTTTCGTCCACATACGGTGGGGAAGATTATGATGCGCGTGGTGAGCTGCAGGGCTGGAAGGAGCCTGGATTCAACGATGTGGGTTGGGCTGGGGCACTTGAAGTGGCTGCGCCGAAAGAGCCGGGGGCGGAGGCTGGCGGACAGCTTTCGGGACAAATCTTTCCGTCGATGAAGGTGGTGAGATCGCTGAAACCGGTCAAGGTGACGGTGCCTCAGCCTGGTGTGACGGTGTATGACTTTGGCGAAAACTTCTCGGGTTGGCCGAGCATCAGTGTGCGCGGGCGTGCTGGAGATGTGATCAAGATGACGCCTGCGGAGTTGCTTGACCCAAGCGGCATCGTATCCCAGGCCAGTGCGAATGCATATCCTGCGGACCCGGTGCTGATGCAGTACACGCTCAGGGGCACGGGGCAGCCGGAAATCTGGCATCCGCGCTTTATGTATTACGGCTTCAGGTATGTGCAGGTGGAGATGGTTTCTGGCGCTGGGAATTCTGCAAGCAAGCCGGAGCTGCTCTCGATTGAACATCAGGTGATTCATGACCGCGTGCGGCAATCCGGGGAATTTAAGGCCACGCTGCCGCTTTTCAACCGTATTCACAGGCTCATCGACAACGCCATCGAGAGCAATATGGCGAGCGTGCTGACGGACTGCCCAACGCGCGAAAAGCTGGGCTGGCTGGAGCAGACGCACCTGATGGGCAATTCAATCATGGCCAACTACGGCGTGTTGGGGTTGTACAGGAAGATGGCCCGGGACATGGCCGATTCGCAGCTGACGAGCGGGCTGGTGCCTGCGATTGCGCCCGAATATGTGGCGTTTCTTGACCAGAACGGGCACGATACCGCGTTTCGGGATTCGCCGGAGTGGGGGAGTGCGATGGTATTGAGTCCCTGGACGGCATACCAGATTTATGGGGACCAGACGCTGCTGGCGGATGCTTATCCGGCGATGACGCGCTACGTGGAATTTCTGCGGAACAAGACGGTTGACCATGTGCTGGAGTACGGCCTGGGCGACTGGTACGACATTGGGCCGGGTGATCCGGGTGAGTCACAGTTGACGGTGAAGGGCATCACGGCGACGGCCGTCTACTACCAGGACTTGCAGGCGATGATTCAAATCGCGGGAATCATCGGCACCTCGCAGGATGTTGCGGCGCTGATGGTCGAGGCGGCGGCGGTGAAGGAGGCCTTTAACCGGCACTACTTTCATGCTGAAACCAACGTCTATGACCGGGGCAGCCAGACCGCGCAGGCGATGCCGCTGGTAGTGGGACTGGTGCCAGATGGGCATCAGGCCGGAGTGCTGGAGAACCTGATCTCCGACATTCGCAAACATACCAATCACGTAACAGCGGGGGATATCGGTTTTCACTATGTTGTACGGGCGCTGACGGATTCGGGCCGCTCGGATGTGCTGATGGAGATGCTGACGAGGACGGATACGCCGAGTTACGGGTCACAGTTGGCGGCCGGCGCAACGACCTTGACCGAGGCGTGGGACGCCAACCCGCACAGTTCGCAAAACCACTTCATGCTGGGGCACGCGGAGGAGTGGTTTTATCGTGGTCTGGCGGGCATTGACCTGGATCTGAGCCGCCCGGCACCGCGTCAGATTGTGATTCGGCCGGCGTTTTTGAAAGAGGCTAAAGGTGCTGTGGCCAAGATCGATACGGTACTGGGGAGGATTCGAATCGCCTGGGCATTCGACAAGGCTGGGTCTGGGTGGTCGCTGGACGTGGAGATTCCGGTGGGCGCGAAGGCGACGGTGTACTTGCCAACGGGCGCAACGATGGAGGGTGGAAGACCGGTTTCACTCTCAGGCTTGAGCGTGCAGCCTGCTGAAGCTGGAGGCGGAACGAGCCTTGTGGTGGGTTCTGGCCATTACAACTTTGCTGGGAACGCAAAGAAGTGACGGGCACCTTGAGGGCGGTCTAAAAGACTCGCTGAGGCTCGCTTGCCCAAAGCACGGTGGTGGCCCTAAACTCGCCGTGGTCGTGCATCTCCCATGTTGAACCTTCCCCAGGGATTTGTTGCGGAATTTGAGCGCCGGGAGTTGCCTTGTGTATCAGCCTGAGACGTATGCAATTGCGTTGAGTTTCATGTTCGTGACGATGCTGTGCTGGGGTTCGTGGGCCAACACGGTGAAGCTCTGCCCCGGCTACCGCTTCCAGCTTTTCTACTGGGATTACGTTGTCGGGCTGATTGTGGGCGCGCTGGTCTGGGGCCTTTCGCTGGGCAGCATGGGGGCGACAGGGCTGGCTTTTTTGCCTGATCTCTCGGCCGCGGACGGGGCGCATATTGCCTGGGCGATGCTTGGCGGGGCCATCTTTAACGTGGCTAATCTGCTGCTGGTGGCAGCAATCGATATTGCCGGTCTTGCTGTCGCGTTTCCGGTTGGGATTGGCCTTGCGCTGGTGGTTGGCGCGGTGAGCAGCTATCTGCTGGCCCCGGCGGGCAACCCGTGGATGCTGTTCGGAGGCATCGCGCTGGTGGTTGCGGCGATCGTCTGCGATGCCGTTGCCTATGGGCTGCGCGAGAGCGAGCGGGCCGCGACCAGCCGCCGGGGCGTAATCATCAGCCTCATTTCAGGCCTGTTGATGGGCAGCTTTTATCCCTTCGTTTCGCGGTCGATGACGGGTAGTCACGCGCCGGGGCCGTACGCTGCCGCGTTCTACTTTGCGCTTGGCGTCGCGATCTGCGCTATTCCAGTGAACCTGCTGCTGATGCGCAGGCCGCTCGATGGCAAAGCTGCTGTCGCGATGAGGGGCTACGGGAAGGCGCAACCAGCCTGGCATGTATGGGGAATTCTGGGCGGGGTGATCTGGTGTACGGGCGCGGTTTTGAATTTTGTGGCCTCGCGGGCGCATATTGTCGGGCCTGCGGTCTCTTATTCAATTGGACAAGGGGCGACGATGATTTCTGCGGCCTGGGGAGTGTTTGTGTGGCGGGAATTTGCAACTGCTCCGGCGAAGGCAAAGCAGTATCTGGTGTGGATGTTTCTGCTGTTTCTGGTGGGGTTGGGACTGGTAGCGATGGCACCGTTGTATTGAGGACTGGGTGAGATGATCGACAAAGCGAGTAAGCCAATCGTCGTTGTAGGCAGCATCAATATGGACCTGGTGGTTAAGGCGGACCACATTCCTTTGCCGGGTGAAACGATCTTTGGCAGCCATTTTCAGACATTTCCGGGGGGCAAGGGGGCCAATCAGGCGGTTGCCGTGGGGCGGCTTGGTCATCCAGTAAGCATGATTGGCCGACTTGGGGCAGATGGATTTGGCGAGCAGTTGCGACTTTCGCTTGAGGACGCCGGGGTAGATACGCAGGCGGTGACAACGACGCCGGGCAGCTCAGGTGTGGCGCTGATTGTGGTTGCAGCCAGTGGAGAAAACAGCATTGTGGTGGTCTCGGGGGCCAACGCGCTGGTGACGCCCGGGGATCTGGATGTGCAGATCGACCTGATTCGTAGCGCGGGCATGGTGCTAACGCAGCTTGAGATTCCGATGGAAACGATTGAGCATCTGGCGGTGATTTGCGAGCGGTACGGTGTTCCACTGATGCTTGATCCGGCTCCGGCAGCGCCGTTGTCGCCGCAACTTTTAAAGCGCGTGAGTTGGATGACTCCCAACGAGACAGAAGCCGCCTTTTACGCGAAGAGTCTCGGTTCGGACGCAGGTGCTGATTCGTTGATCCTGCTGCGAGCATTGCTCGGGGCGGGCCCGCAAGGTGTCGCGCTGAAGCTCGGCGGCAATGGAGTTCATCTCGGAGACCACACCGGACTTGAGCAGCGCGTGCCGGCCTTTCCGGTGAAAGCAATCGACACAACGGGTGCGGGAGACTGTTTCAACGGCGCCTTAGCGGTTGGTCTGATGAACGGAATGAGTACCATTGAAAGCGCGCGGTTTGCTGCCGCTGCTGCGGGAGCCTCGGTGACCCGTTCAGGCGCGCAGTCTTCCATGCCCAATCTTGCGGAGACAGAAGCGTTGCTCCACAGCGGAGCCTGGCCTACAAATTCAAAAGGATGAGAATCGTGCGCATGCCATTTCTAAATCAGCCGCTTCGCTGGGCTATTTCTGTCTGTTTACTAACCATGTTTGCCGCGGTTGCAAGGTTGGACGCTCAAGACACCCAATTCAACCCGACGGGCCAGCAGATTCCGCCGCCCAGCTGTCTTGAGAAGGCGGAAGCGTGGCAGGGGCCGCAGTTGCCATGCACCAGCCTGACCCATCAGCTTTGGCTCAAGGACATTCGTCACTGGCGTGCTGAGCGCCAGATTCGCATTGGTTACAGCGGAGAGCGATATGCGATGCCCGAGCTGGCGTGGACGCAATCGAGCTTCATGCAGCCGCAGTTGATGGTGCACGACCGGTACTTCTACGATCCGGAACAGGGCAAGTACACCGTCGATCGCTACCTCGACGACCTCAACAAGCGATATGGTGGCATCGATGCGGTGCTGGTGTGGGCGACTTACCCGAATATGGGCATCGATGATCGCAACCAGTTGGACATGGTGCGCTCCATGCCGGGTGGGGTGACGGGTGTGCGGCAGATGGTTGCGGATTTTCACCGGCGGGGAGTCAAGGTACTGTTTCCGATGATGATGTGGGACCAGGGAACGCACGATCCGGGTAAGCCGTGGCAGGATGCAATCGCAGAGCTGATGAAGGAGATTGGTGCTGACGGCATCAATGGCGATACCCAGGACGGTGTGCCGCTGGCCTTTACGATGGCTGCGGAAAAGATCGGGCACCCGCTGGCTTTTCAGCCCGAGGCGAGCCCGCACGACGAGGGACTGGCCTGGAATGTGTTGACATGGGGACAGTACCGCTTCCCGTTTGTGCCGATGGTTGATCGCTTCAAGTGGCTGGAGCCTCGGCACATGGTCAATATTTCTGACCGGTGGAATCGCGTGAAGACAGACGATCTGCAGTTTGCCCTTTTCAACGGCGTCGGCTGGGAGAGCTGGGAAAACATCTGGGGCATCTGGAACGGGATTACGGAGCGCGACGCCGAAGCCACGCGTCGCGTTGGAGCTCTGGAGCGCGGGATTGCACCCTTTCTGGTTAGCCCTGAGTGGGAGCCGCTGTATCCGATGCATCGCTATGGCGTCTTTGCCAGCCGCTGGCCGCTACAGGCGCAGACTGTATGGACCATCGTCAATCGCAACGAATACGACCTGAGCGGGCGTCAGATCTCGGTGCCAGCGCAGAACGGGATGCGCTATTTTGACCTTTACCACGGCGAAGAGTTGACGCCGGAGCACGAGGGCGGCGACGATGTGCTCTCGTTTGATCTTGAGGCCAAAGGCTTTGGCGCCGTGCTGTCGACTGCCGGAGCGCTTAGCCCAGCGGTCGAAAAGCTGATGTCTCAGATGCACAAGATTACGGCTGAGCCACTCGACAGTTTTTCTTATGACTGGAAGACGCTGCTCCAGGCCCAGGTTGCCATTGCGCCAACCAAACTGGCAAATTCAACGCCCGAAGGTATGATTCGGATTCCCGGCGGCGAGTTCGTCTTCAAGGTTGAAGGCATTGAGATAGAGGGTCGTGACGATATTGGCGTTGATGTGCAGTATCCGTGGGAAGATATGCCCCGCCGTTTTCACGAACACGAGATGACGATGCGGCCGTTTTTCATCGACAAGTATCCGGTGACGAACGCGCAGTTCAAGACTTTTCTCGATGCAACGCATTACCACCCCAGGGATGATGGGAACTTTCTGCGTGACTGGAAGGGTGGCACTTTTCCTGAAGGCTGGGCAAACAAGCCGGTCACGTGGGTTTCGATTGAAGATGCCCGGGCCTATGCGAATTGGGCAGGGAAGCGGCTGCCGCACGAGTGGGAGTGGCAGTTTGCGGCGCAGGGCGACGACAGGCGCGTGTATCCGTGGGGCAATCAGACCGTCGTCGACGCGCTGCCGACGGCCAACCAGACCCGCGTGCTCAGCGCCCCTGACGCGGTGGACGCGCATCAGTCCGGTGCAAGCCCGTTTGGCGTGATGGATATGGTCGGAAACGTATGGCAGTGGACAGACGAGTATCGCGATGAGCATACGCGCACGGCGATTCTGCGCGGTGGCAGCTATTATGTGCCGCAGGGGTCGATCTGGTACTTTCCGCAGGCGTACCGGAACGACCAGCATGGCAAGCTGCTGCTGATGGGGCCGGGATATGATCGCTCCGGGACGGTGGGCTTCCGGTGCGTGCAGGATGCGCCATAACCCTTCGATTGAGAGATAGGTGAGTGTGTTCAAGAGCCGCGCTTTTATCCGTTGGAATCGCAATTTTCGTAGCCGTCTGCTCGCCTGTTTTTTTGCAGCTTTTGCCGTGTTCTGCTGTGCAACTGCGAAGGCTCAGCAAGGTTGGCAGCTTGGGCCGTTTGTGCGCCCGGCAAGCGGCAATCCGGTGATCACGCCTGATAAGGCTGCCACCTTCACTGATCCAATTTTGAGTGCGCCGGCACATTGGGAGGCGCTGCACACTTTCAACCCCGCGGCCATCGTGCGCGGTGGCAAGGTCTTTGTGCTGTATCGCGCTGAGGATGACAGCGGCACGATGCAGATTGGCATGCACACCTCGCGGTTAGGCCTCGCAGTAAGCAAAGACGGTGTGCATTTTGAGCGGGAGTCTGCCCCGGTGTTTTGTCCAGCTAAAGACGACCAGCAGGCGCGCGAATGGCCAGGTGGGGTTGAAGACCCGCGCGTGGTGGAGGGCCCGAGCGGCAATTACGTACTGACTTACACCCAGTGGAATCGCAAAACCTACTCGGTAGGCATTGCCACTTCGCGCGATCTGCGTCACTGGCAAAAGCATGGCCCGGCCTTCGGCGCATCAGGCAAGTACGGTGCGCTCATGTATAAGTCGGCGGGTATCGTGACAGCGGTCAAGAATGGAAAGCTCGTTGCCGCTCAAATCCAGGGTAAGTTCTGGATGTATTGGGGCGAGATTCACGTGCATCTAGCCACCTCAGCTGACCTGATTCATTGGACTCCGGTTGAGGGTGCCAACGGTGAGCCCATTGAGGTGCTTAACGCGCGTGAAGGTCGCTTCGACAGCGGCTTTCCTGAAACTGGCCCGCCGCCGGTGCAGACCAGAGATGGCATTGTGATGATCTACAACGGAAAGAATTCCCCGGAACAAGGTGACCCCAGTCTGGGGGCGAACGCGTACGCCGCCGGGCAGGTCTTGTTCGCGGCCGATGATCCTCGAAAAATACTCGCTCGGGATAACAAGCCTTTTTTCTTTCCGATGGAGGCTTACGAGAAGACCGGGCAATATGCAGCAGGAACAACCTTCGTCGAGGGCTTGGTACTTTTCAAGGGGAAATGGCTTCTTTACTACGGCTGCGCGGACTCGCTGGTGGGGGTAGCGGTTGCAGACCATCTTCCAGGCACTGTGCGGTAAGGCGATCCTTTAGAAAAGTTCGATATCCGGGCGGGTTTGGTCGTTCGCAGAAGTGCCGCCCGTCATTGCGTGATGTGTCTGCGTCTGCCCCGCCATCTTGTATTGGTCAACATGGGTGGCGAGGATGTCGTTCAGAGTAACCTTGAGTTCTCCGTTCCACGTTGCATCGGACAGGTTGCTGGCACATTCCTGCCAGTGATCGCGCATTTCGAGCAGTGCCCCCTGCACCTGCTCCATGCGCTGGCGCATCACGTCGTGGAACTGCATGTGACCGAGGACCTGCGAGAGGCGGTTGACGGCATTCTGGTAGCCATTATCAACGTCTGAGATAACCTCCAGCAGCAGGGTGCTGTTGTTGCTGAATGCGGTCTGCATCCCGGCAAGATCCTGGACCAGGTGGTCCAGATTGTCCATTGCTCGATGGCGCTCCATGGTGTCCTTGGCTTCTTCCATTTCGCGGGCAACACGGTTGCAGGTGGAGTTGATCTTCCCGGAGATGCTGGCGGCGGCGCTGGTGGACTGGATGGAAAGCTTTCTCACTTCGTTGGCCACGACGACAAAGCCCAGTCCGGCCTTGCCTGCCTTGGCGGCTTCAATCTCTGCGTTGAGGGCCAGTAGATTGGTCTGCTTGGCAATCGAGGTAATCATTTTAATCAGCGGTGTGAGCTCGAATACCTCGGCAGCCAGGTTTTGCGTCCGAGCAAAATTGCGCTCCAATTCACCCGTCTGTTCTTTCAACTTGGCTTCTAAATTGACGATGATTTCCCGGTTGTGTTGCGCGCGTGTGCGGGTATTTTCGGTGAGTTCTTTGCCGCTTTGAATGGAGTTGGTAATGCGCTGCCTTTGCTGCACCGATTGTGCGTTGATCGCGCTGATTTGTTCGATTGCGGCCATCACTTCTTTGCCCGAGTCGGTTATTGAATCGCCAATCTGCTTGTGCATGATGTTGATATAAGGCGAAGATTCACCAAAATCAATGAGCAGAGATTCCCGGCCAGCCATCATGTGCTGAATGTCCTGGATGCTGAAGTGATCGAGGCTGGAGAGATGAAGCATAGCGCGATTTACCCGCTTCCAGCTCCAGAATCCGATAACATTTTGAATGATCAGGACACCCAGTTGTATGCCCGCCAGGTAAAAGCGATAAGGCAGGATGTAAGGCTCGAGGTTACTGAACAGGATCAGCACGAAGGGCATGGCAAAGATTGCGGTCAGCGCCACCATGCCTAGCTGGAGTTTGCCGGTCTGGGCGAGCAATCGCCTAACTTGATCAGTATGCTGAGCCATAGGTTGCTCCTGTGCGTGTGCAGCCATCCGTAGGCATTGACTGCGGCGAAATCTGTGTGGGCAGCTTCATGAAATTTGCCTCAAGCTCCCGGCAAAACTCGTTTGATGACTTTGATCAAGTCGTTGCCATCGACGGGCTTGACTAACCATCCGGTAGCGCCATTGCGCTTCGCTTCGTCGCGCTTGGTAGAGTCGCTCTCAGTGGTCAGCGTCAACATCGGCGTGAACCGAAACTGCGTGATGGCACGCACGTGCTTGATCAATTCCAACCCCCCCATATTGGGCATATTGACGTCGGTCAGGATCAGGTCTGGCTTGCATCCCGCCTTGAGCTTATCGAGCGCCTGCCTGCCATCCCCTGCAGTCTCCACTTGGAAACCATTCATGGTCAGAGTGGCCTTGAGGCTCATCAGCATCGATGTAGAGTCATCCACCACCAGAATTGTCATTGCCATATTTACTCCTGAAGATGCCTTGCAATCTCGGTTCCTTGTGTTCAGGCCATGCTGAGGGTATCTTGCTGAAGCGGCCGCCTTTGAAATGTATCGGCAATTCGGCTTTTGAAAACAGGCCAAAACCAAAAAGAGATAGGCCGCGATTCCATAGCAGCCGTTTATTCGGCGGGCTTTATCTCCCATACGCGAGCAACGCCCCTGCGACCGAATGCAGGGGCAGGATCTTATCGACCGCATTCCGTTTGATGGCCTCTTTTGGCATGCCAAAGACGACCGAAGTCGCTTCATCCTGAGCGATCGTTGAGGCTCCGGCCTGCTTCATCTCAAGCATGCCGCGGGCGCCGTCATCCCCCATGCCTGTGAGCAGGATGCCTACCGCATTTGGCCCCGCATAGCGCGCTGCAGAGCGAAACAATACATCGACCGAGGGACGATGGCGGCAGACCAGCGGTCCATCTTTCACTTCGACAAAGTAGCGCGCGCCGCTGCGCTTGAGCAGCAGGTGATGGTTGCCGGGAGCGATCAATGCACGTCCGCGCAGCACTGTGTCATTGGTCTGCGCTTCTTTCACGGAGATACTGCACAGGCCGTCGAGGCGATTTGCAAAGGCGCGGGTGAAAAGCTCTGGCATATGTTGCACGATGACTATGCCCGGACAATCCGGCGGCAGCGCCTCAAGCAGCGTCTTCAGCGCTTCGGTACCGCCGGTGGATGCGCCAATGACCACTACTTTCTCAGTTGTCTCAGCCATTGCATGGGTCGCGGGCGCGAGGATCGCGTCTGCCGTGAGCTTGGGCTGCACCGTCGGCGAAGGCCGCGAGACCTGCACTTTCGCCTGGGCTGCCGCCCGCACTGCCTGGCAGAGCGTAATCCTCGAGTCTTCGAGGAACTGTTTAGTTCCCAGACGAGGTTTGGTGATGATGTCTACTGCTCCATATTCCAGCGCTTTCAGAGTGCTTCGTGCGCCCTCCTCTGCGAGGCTGGAACAGATCACGACCGGAATCGGATGCTGGCTCATGATCTTCTGCAGAAAAGTGAGCCCATCCATGCGCGGCATCTCGATATCCAGGGTGATGACGTCGGGCAATTCTTCGCGCATCCTTTCTGCCGCGACAAATGGGTCGCCCGCGGTGCCGATAACTTCAATTTCCGGGTCGCTTGACAACACTTCGCTCAGGGTCTGGCGCACCACTGCCGAGTCGTCTACGATCAGGACGCGGACCTTTCTTTGACTCATGGGGCTGACCTCTCTTGTCTGCGATCGCGTAGATTTATCTGCCTCAATTTGTTGTATCGCTTGCAGTCCATTGCTTTGCTCCTGCTCATTGCGTGCTCTTTGCTTCGACTTTGGTGCTGGGAAGGCGCCTTAACCGCACTTCCCCCGTTGCCGTATTGAACTGAATCGTGATGCCGCAACAGCCACCCAGGCTGGATGCCATCACTTGGAAGCCCTCATTGCTGAGAACGCGTAAAGCGCTCTCACGATTGAGCCTGCCCACCGTGGGTCGATTTGAATGCTCGTGAACAGGAAGCACATCGGCCCCACCAAACAGCTTCACCTCGACTTCATGGCGCAAGGCTCCGCGGGAGTCAAGCTGCTGCGCCATATTCCGGATTGTGAAATCTACATAACGCAGCCCAGCAGCTAAACCCAATCCATCTGCTCCTCCCAAGGGAAGACCCGGTAACATGGGATGGCAGAGCGCGCCAACACCCAGTCGGGCGTTCCAGAATGTAATTCCAACGCAGGAGCCCAGGATTGTGCGAATGATGGCTGGATTTGCCACCAACCGGGATTCGCCCGGGTGGATGTATATGTCTTCGAGCGTCAGGTCAAGCGCCATCGTCTGCTCCATCGCTGGCCCCGTCAGGGCCCGACTTATGGATGCGGCGGTATGTGGCGGGGGCCACTGGTACCAGCGGCAGGCGCATGTCGTGCAGGGTCTCGGCGTGGCCCACCAGCATGTATCCGCCGGGGACCAGGTGCCGCGCGAGTTTGAGAAGGATGGCCTCCTGCGTAGGCCGATCAAAGTAGATGATGACATTGCGGCAGAAGATGGCGTCGGCTTTTTCGCTGATGCCGTAATTCGGGTCGATGAAGTTCAACCGGCGGAACTCGACCAGTTGGCGCAACTCTGGAACGACACGCACCTGGGTAGAACCGGGCGCGCGCCCACGCATGAAGTATTTGCGCTGCAGGCTCGCTGGCACCGGACCAATGACGTCGGTTGAAAACACCGCGAGCTTTGCCTTCGCCAGTACGGTTGTCGAAATATCCGTCGCCAGCAGCCTGAAACGAAAGCCAGGATGGCTCTCAGCGTATTCGCTCAGAATCATTGCCAGAGTGTAGGGCTCCTCGCCGGTCGAGCAGCCAGCACTCCAGATCAGCAGCGGCCGGCCATTGGTGTTGCGTTTCATTAGATCCGGTAGTGCTTTCTGGATTAGAAAGTCAAAATGCCCTGGCTCGCGGAAAAAGTCGGTCTTGTTCGTTGTGACCACATCCAGCAGGTGCACGATCTCTTCTTTCTGCCCCTTGGCGCCGAAGAGATAATCGCAGTACTCGGCATGGGTCTCCATATGCAGCGCCTTGAGGCGCCGATGAATGCGCGATTCGAGCATGGTTTTGCGTTCCGTGCCAAGATTGATCCCTGACTGCTCGTAGATCAGCTTGCGCAGCCGGGCATAGTCGGTATTTGAGATTCCTTCCTGGGCTGAGTTCATAGCATTTTCACCGCCGGCAAACAGCCTCAGGCAGCTGCCTCAATCTGACCCTTGCTGTTTTCCTGCATGCGTACTGTAGCCAATTCTTCGGCCGAGAAGACGCGGTCAATATCGAGAATCATGATGAACTGCGTGTCCCTGCGCCCCATCCCTTTGATGAAGTCGGTGCGAATCTGGGTGCCGATGCGCGGCGCGGGCCGGATCTGATCCGGCTCCAGGTCGATTACCTCTTCCACTGAATCGGCCAGCGCCCCAATGACCGTGGGCTCGTTGTCGAGGAGCACCTCAACAACGACGATGCATGTGTTGCGCGTCTTCTCTGTCTTGGTCATTTCAAAGCACAATCGCAGATCAACGACCGGCACAACACTGCCACGCAGGTTGATAACGCCGCTCATGAAATCCGGCGTTCGGGGAATCTCGGTGATGTTTGTGAGGTCAAGTACCTCACGCACTTTGGCAACGTCGGTCGCAAAGATCTCGTTGCCAAGTTTGAAAGTAAGGTATTGCCGCGTTTCAGTAATTTCATTGGCACTCATGTGTACATCCTCTCGCTGGCTCAAAATGCGGAGCGCGGCTCGTGTTTCAGAGAGAGCCTCGCGCTCCTGCTGTCGGTGCCCTGTTTCATCTAGTACCGCTCGAACTCTCCATCGAGGTCATCGCTCTTGTCATTCATGCGGAAGCTCACACCGCCGCGTGAGGCTGGTTTCAGGCCTGCCATTGACGCGCGACTCGCGGTGCCGCCACTTCCATTGGGCGTGTAACTTCCGTTCGATCGACCGGACACATTTGCCCCTGGAGCGGCATTGGCACCGTGCGTCCCATTGGCTCTTGGTGCCATCCGAGCTGGCTGCTGCGGCTGCACCGGACGAACTGGTTTGGCCGCTGGCCCGCGCCGCACCGAAGACCGATCTTCGTCGCCGGTCTGAAAGAAGGAGAGCGCGCTCACCAGCTGATCTGATTGCCCGGTCAACTCTTCGGTAGTTGAAGCCATTTCCTCCGAAGCCGAAGCATTCTGCTGGATCACCTGCTCCAGTTGCTGCAGCGCTTTGTTG
>JANYDG010000010.1 GCA_025359885.1 Acidobacteriota bacterium | reverse complement strand
TCGAGGCCTTCTCTGACGGCATTTTCTCGATTGCCGCAACCGTGCTGGTGCTGAACCTGAAGAATCCCGCACCGGGCCAGCCTTTCTGGACATCCCTGTTGCATATGTGGCCGGGATACCTGAGCTTTGTTCTGAGCTTCTTCTTCATTGGCATCATGTGGATTAATCACCATCGTGTCTTCGTCCACATCAGCAAGGCAGATGACCTGCTGATGGCGGTGAATCTGCTGTTGCTGCTGGGAGTGGTCTTCGTCCCCTATCCCACGGCGCTGATGGCCTCTTCTATCACAATGCTTGATTCGACATACTCGCGCGATGTCGCCATCTTTTACAACGCCAGTTACTTCGTCATTTCGCTGCTCTTCAATCTGCTTTGGTACGTCTGTCTCAGCCGTAAACTGCTCGACGATGATGCTGGCCATGCGCATGTGCACCAGATCTCGCTGCAGTATGCGATTGGACCGGGACTCTACGCCGCGAGCCTGGCGATGACATGGTGGAGCGTGCCTCTTAGCCTCGCCATGAATGCAGGAATGGCCATCTTCTTCCTGCTGCCTCCGCGTCACCGGCCCATTGCAAGCCATCCTGCGCATTGAGCAAGAAATGCCGCACGATACAATCAAGTTCAATCTTTTGCACTGACTTCAAACCTTTCCGGAGACCACTGGATGCCTGCCAAATTGCCCCTCACTTTATCAGCCCTTGCGCTTTCGTTCGCGTTGGCCTCGCCGCTTGCTTTGAATGCCGCAGACAAAGACAAAAACAAGCCAACCCCGATCCCGGTTGATCCCTCGAGCCAGGCGCAGCCGGCAACTGAAGCGCTGGACATGAGCGCCTACCAGCGGATTCGCGATGAAGGCCTGAACCACTCGCACGTGATGGAGTTTGCGACGGCGCTGATGGACGGTATCGGCCCACGCCTGACCGGCTCTCCTAATCTCAAGAAAGCCAATGAGTGGACTCGCGACACGCTCACCAAGATCGGCCTTGAAAACGCGCACCTTGAAGACTGGGGCGAGTTTGGCCTTGGCTGGCAGCAGTTGAACACGTGGGCCCGCATGGTCACGCCCGATACGGCAATCCTGATCCTGCAGGCCACTCCGTGGTCGCCCTCGACACCCGGACCAGTGACCGGCCAGGTCGTCTTCGTCAGCATCCAGTCAGAAAAGGACCTCGAAACCTACAAAGGCAAGCTGGCTGGCAAGGTCGTTCTCTACGGAGCGATGCGCGAGGTGCCACCGCTCGACAAAGCGCTTTTTCAGCGCTACAGCGAAAAGGAACTGGAAGAGCTGGCAGTGTTCCCCGTGACTGCGGGGGCAGGCGGCGCAATGACTCCGGAGATGCAGGCGCGTATGGCTGCCCGGATGGAACGCCTGAAGCTGATCGACAAGGTTGCCCAGTTCTTTGCGGAAGAGAAAGTCGCCGCCGTGATCGAACCCAGCCGCGACGGCAAAAACGGCGGTGGCACGGGCGGTACGCTTTTTGACGATAACGGAGCGACACTCGGTCGCACTACCTACAAGGCCGAAAGCCGCGTGAAGATTCCCGTGGCGGTGGCGGCGATTGAGAGCTACGGCCGCCTCTATCGGCTGACCCAGGCGCACGTGCCCACGACTGTCGAAATCGATATCGAAACCAACTTCACCGGCGAGCATGAGCACGGCTTTGACACCGTCGCCGAGATCCCCGGCACCGACCCATCGCTCAAGGATCAGGTCGTCATGGTCGGCGGCCACCTTGACAGCTGGATCGCCGGCACCGGCGCCACCGATAACGGCGCAGGAACGGTGGTGGCGATGGAGGCTGTCCGCATCCTCAAGGCGCTCGACTTGAAGCCACGCCGGACGATCCGCATCGCGCTCTGGACCGGCGAAGAGCAGGGCCTCTTCGGTTCGAAAGGGTACGCGAACGCCCACTTCGGCTCGGCACCGCTTTCAACAGAACCGGACCAGATCGCGCTGCCAGAATTCATGCGCCGAGCCTCGGGGCCACTCGCGCTCAAGCCGGAGCAAAAGCTGGTTTCTGGCTACTTCAACATCGACAATGGCACGGGCAAAGTGCGCGGCATCTATACCCAGGGCAACGTGGCGATGGGGCCAATTTTTGCCCAATGGATGGCGCCGCTGAAAGATCTGGGCGTGACGACGGTGACCAATCAGAACACCGGCGGGACCGATCATTTGAGCTTTGACGCGGTTGGCATCCCCGGCTTCCAGTTCATCCAGGATGATATGGACTACGAAAGCCGAACTCACCACTCCAACGACGACACCTTTGAACGCCTGCAACCCGCCGACCTCAAGCAGATTGCCGTCGTTGAGGCCATCTTTGTCTACAACACCGCCCAGCGCGACCAGATGCTGCCCCGCAAACCGCTGCCCCAGCCCGACAAGGAGCAGGACAAGCGCAAGCCCCTTGAAGGCATATTCCCCGGTGCAGAAGCAGCACCCGCGAAGTAATACGCCCCGGAACGACAGCGGCCCGCATGACTTAGAAGTCACGCGGGCCGTTTCTCTTTACTGCTGCCTTTGCCTTTCTTTTCTGTCATTCCCGTCAAAGGAAATTGATATTCAATCTCAGGAACTCTCCAGAGAACGTCCACGCCGACGATCCTCCCTCGCTTAACTTCCCCCGCGTATAATCCGCAGTGAGACGCGGCGAATCTAACCCGCAGGAGACCCAACATGACCACCCCCTTGACCCAACTCTCTGCATGGAAAGCACTCGAAGCCCACGCCGCCGAGATCAAATCCCTGAATCTCCGGGATCTTTTCGCCCAGGACCTGACCCGCGGCGAGCGCCTCAACGCCGAGGCCACCGGGCTTTTTCTTGACTACTCCAAGCATCGGGTCACCGACGAGACCCTGGCTCTCCTTGCCCAGCTCGGGGAGGAATCCAGCCTGCGGGCGAAAATCGAAGCCATGTTCAACGGCGAAAAGATCAATATCACCGAGAACCGCGCCGTTCTCCACACCGCGCTGCGCGCCCCAGAATCCGCATCCATTTTCGTGGACGGCGTCGATGTCGTTCCGGAAGTCCACGCGGTGCTCGACAAGATGGCTGGCTTTGCCGAGGCCATCCGCAGCGGCAAATGGCTCGGCCACACCGGCAAGCCTATCAAAAATATCGTCAACATCGGCATCGGCGGCTCTGACCTCGGCCCCGTCATGGCGTACGAAGCGCTGCGCCACTACGCCCAGCGTGACCTGACCTTCCGCTTCGTCTCGAATGTCGATGGATCGGACTTCGTTGAGGCGGTTCACGACCTCGACCCGGAAGAAACCCTCTTCATCGTCGCCTCCAAGACCTTTACCACGCTTGAAACCATGACCAACGCCCACTCGGCGCGGGTCTGGTGCCTGGCCAAGCTGAAAGAACACGCGGCGGTCGCGCGCCACTTTGTGGCTGTCAGCACCAACGCCGCCGAGGTCGGCAAGTTTGGCATCGACACCGCGAACATGTTCGGCTTCTGGGATTGGGTCGGTGGGCGCTACTCGATGGATTCAGCCATTGGCCTCTCGACGATGGTCGCGCTCGGCCCCGACAATTTCCGCGCGCTGCTGGCCGGATTTCACGCCATGGACGAGCACTTCCGCACCGCGCCCTTCGCCCAAAACCTGCCCATGCTCATGGGCATGCTCGCCGTGTGGAACACCAACTTCCACGGCGCTGAGACGGTCGCAATCCTGCCCTACGACAACTACCTCAAGCGCTTTCCTGCCTACCTGCAGCAGCTTACGATGGAGTCGAACGGCAAGCATGTGACCCTCGACGGCCAGGTGGTTGACTACAACACCTGCGCCATCTACTGGGGCGAACCCGGCACCAACGGCCAGCACAGCTTTTACCAGCTCATCCATCAGGGCACGCGAGTGATTCCCTGCGACTTCATCGGCTTTTACAAGTCGCTCAACCCGCTCGGCAAGCACCACGATCTGCTGATGTCGAACGTCTTTGCCCAGGCCGAAGCACTGGCCTTTGGCAAGCGCGCCGAGCAGCTCCGGGACGAGGGCATGGCCGAGTGGCTGATCCCCCACCGTACTTTCGCAGGCAATCGCCCGTCCTCAACGATCCTCGCTGAAAAGATGACTCCCGCGCTCCTGGGCAGCCTCGTTGCGCTCTACGAGCACAGCGTCTTCGTTCAGGGAGCCATCTGGCAAATTGACTCCTTTGACCAGTGGGGCGTCGAACTCGGCAAAGTCCTCGCCAACCGCATCATCCCCGAGCTCGAAAGCGAGGAAGAGCCAGCCCTCAACCACGACAGCTCCACCAACGCCCTCATCCGCAAATACCGTGCACACAGACGCGCATAACTGCAGCGACGGCCTCCGTTTCTTGTGGAAGCGAACCCCCGGAGGATGGTACGGTAAGCCCATCCTCAGGAGCCACCTTGAACTGCCTTTTCGATCGCCGCGCCTTCGTTCTTCCTCTGCCTCTGCGGGTACTGATCGGCGCGTGCTGTTTACTCGCGCTTGTGCCAGCGGTATCTGCCCAGACTTTTGACGCGTCCAGCCTGCGCAAGCCGTCTGAGATCAACTCCACCTGGCTTGTCCACGCCGGCGACGACCCTGCCTTTGCTGCGCCTGATTTCAACGACTCCGGCTGGCTCCGATTTGACCCCAACAAATCGGTGAAGCCGCTCTTTCCCGGCAAACCGCCTGAAGTCCTCTGGTACCGCGTACGGGTAAAAGTTGCGCCTGACCAAAAAGACCTGGCCCTGGTAGAGCACCAACTCGCCAGCGCCTTTGAAATTTATATCAACGGACAAAAGTTCTACACAAACGGCAGTGTAAAGCCCTTCCGTGCGTATACCTATGGCGCGCGCATTCTCAGGCGCGTTCCCGATTCCGCGGTCGCTTCCGGTTTGCTGGTCATTGCGTTGCGCGTTCATATAGCGCGCATCGAATGGGAAGGGACAGGCCCCGGCTATGCCGCAGAGAACCTCATGATCGGCCCGGAAGAATCGTTGCGGGAACATATCTGGCTCAACAACATCGGGAGCAGCGCTTCCGGCTGGATAACGCAGGTCCTGGGACTTGCATTGGGCATCGTAGCCCTTGCCCTGTTTACCGCTCAGCCACGGCAAAAGGAATACTTGTGGATATTCCTGCAGTTCCTGGCCATCGCCTGCACAATTCCTCTGTCGGCGCTGGAGCTGACCCGGAACGTGCATGTGTACTGGGAGTCCATTCGGCAGTTTCTGCTGATCGCTTCCATCTTTTTTGAAGTGCTGATGTTTCTGGCCTTCCTGCGTCTGCGCTTTGGTTGGTGGGCGCGAGGCATGACCGCAGCAGCCGTAGCAGGACTCTGCATTTCATGGTTAGGCCTGGCCCAGGGCTCGATTTCGCTTGCCGGGGCGATTCTCGGCCAGGTACCACTCCTGTCTCTGATCGCGGGAGTCCTCCCAACCATGCTGATTGGGCATTTCCGCAAGGGCAATCGCGAGGCCGGGATCCTGCTTATCCCGATCCTGCTATCGAGCTTGTCCATCTACAGTCAATTGGCTCTGCTTGGCCTTTCGGCGATTCCGTCTTTGAATGCACTCGCCGTTCGACTGACCCTGCTGATTTTCAATCTTCAGGCGGGGCCGTTTGTTTTCAGCCTCAACCAGGTTGGGGTCCTGCTTTACCTGCTGTCCCTGGCGATCATCATGGTGCTGCGCTCAACCCGCATGAGCCGCCAGCAGGCCGTTCATGAGGGAGAGATGGCTGCCGCTCGCGAAGTTCAGCAAGTGATCCTCCCCGAGAATTTCGAATCCATTCCAGGCTTCGCTGTCGAAACCATCTACGAGCCGGCCCAGCAGGTCGGCGGGGACTTCTTCCAGATCATCCCGCTCGCCGAGGGCGGCATGCTGCTTGTGGTGGGCGACGTTGCCGGCAAGGGGCTGCCCGCTGCCATGCTGGTTTCGATGCTCGTCGGGGCCATCCGCACAGCGGCGGCACACACCCATAACCCGGCAGAACTTCTGACCAGCCTCAATGAGCGCCTGGTCGGGCGTACCAATGGCAGCTTCTCGACAGCGCTGGTGGCGCGCCTGGCCCTCGATGGTCAGGTGACGATTGCCAATGCCGGACACCTTTCGCCTTATCTGGATGGCCGGGAAATCGAGCTCCGCGGTGCGTTGCCGCTCGGCATCCAGAGCGGAGTTCGCTATGAGACCGAGGAGTTCTACTGTGCGCCTGGCAGTCGGCTCACCTTCTACTCTGACGGCGTCATTGAGGCACAGAACGCACACGGGGAACTCTTCGGCTTTGCGCGCGGCCAGGAAATTTCCATCCAGCCCGCGAAAGAGATTGCCCTGGCAGCGGCCACTTTTGGCCAGAACGACGACATTACGGTGGTTGCAATTACCCGGCAGGCGGATCTGGCCAACGCGGCCTGAGGCTGCCGAACCGGGCTGCGCGAACCGGGCTGCGGGAACCGCTGCGTCTGAAGCATTTCAGGGACAGGTGTAGACCGAACATCAGAAGAACGCGGGGCTTTTCCAGCAAAAAAAAGCCGCTCCGCGCAGAACTCTCTGGAACGCGGTATTCCCTGAAATGCCCTAGTAATCAATCCCCTTCAAAAAGTCCTGCGTCGGCACGTACTGATACCGGTTCGGATCAGCCTTGACCAGGGCATCGGCGTACTGGTTGTAGACCGTGCCGCGCTCATTGCGCTGGCTATCTTGAATCACCGTCTGGTCGAGCAGATAGTTGCTGAAGGCAGCATTGCTCCGGTCCTGCGAATCCTGCTGATTGTGATACGCCTGCTGATGAATATCCCATGCGGCGTGGCTGGCATCAGCCTGAATCTTTGCCCGCTCCCCAATTGCGTGAATGTTGTCAATGTTCTGTTTGGTCTCAGCGTTGATCACGGCATCATTGGTGCGATAGCTCTGGAAAATTGCATGCAGTGTTGGATTTTCCCTGGCCAGCAGTGGCTCTGGCAGAGAGACCTGGTTGATTGTCACCGCGTAACTTCCGGGCATAAAAGGTGGCTGAATACACATGTAAATCGACGTGTACATCACGCCCTTGCCGTCATGCTGATCAACATGCGTATTGAACAGGTTGCAGTTGTTGGCCTGCTTTTGCGTATCAATGAGTTCAATCGAAGCGGGCTGCTGGCGCTGCTTCGCATGGAGCTGGGCCGAGACAGCCTTGAGCGTCTGGAACGGGTCTGTGCCGTAGGGGACCGCCACATACATCCCCGGCAGCGGCTTCTGCCCGCCCTGGGTCTCCATCTGGATCATCTGCCTCTGCTGTGGATTGTTCGGGTCCATCACGGGCACATACATGCCGATAATCAGGAACTCGCCGTTTGGCCCCGCCGCCTGCACGGTTCCCTGCTGGGCGCCGGTGATCTTCCAGCCCTCAGGCAGTCCGATGCTGCCGCTGTTGTCTGGAAACGCGGTTTGATGGAGCGCCGCGACTGGAGCGGAGCCCTGCGAAGCGCTTGAGGCAGACTTGGCGGAATTGGCGGGCGCGGGATGCCACACCTCGTTCAGCTTCTTCATCATCGGGCTGGCCGTCGTCGCAAAGCGCTGCGCGTCATCGTAGATCACCGCAGCGGTCGGCTGACCACCCTGCATGGAGACGACGACCATCCCCGCCATCGGCTTATTCCCCTGATTCTTTGCCGTCAACGTAAAAAAGGTCGCAATCGAGTCACTGCCCTGAGTGTGGAAGAACTTGCCCACCTGCGGCCTTTCGCCAAAGTGCCCGTGCACCTTTTGGAGCATGAATCCCATCGCACCTGGCAGCGTGCTTTGACCAGAAACCGCCCCGTACACGATCTCACCGCCGCCGGGGAAGTGAATTGACTGCAAGACAGTCTCTGCAGCCAGACCACAGCGAACGCAAAGGAGCAGGGCAAGCAGAACCAGGCTCAAGCTTTTCATGAAGCGGACGACCAAACCAGCACCCATCACAAACCCCTCATCGACCCGGACACTCAAGTCTACGTCAATTGAATCTGCGTGATTTCTGTAAAAAACGCCTCATGAATTCAGTAGTAGAGATACTTCCGCCAGCGGTCATCGCCCCGGCCCAGCATCCGCATGATCTGCCGGCTGGTGTGCAGGCTAAACGATCGAGGCTCCTTTTGCAGCTTCATATCGTTGATCTCGCCGAGCATCCGGTTGCCCTTGCGGCGGTTGCAGCCGTGGCAGCATGCGACCAGGTTTTCCCAGGTCGAATTGCCACCGCGCGACCGTGGAATCACATGGTCCAGCGTCAATTCGCCCGAGGGCAGCACGACGCTGCAATACTGGCAGGTGTTCCGGTCACGCAGGAGTATGTTCTTCCGCGAGAGCGCCCGGGTCTGGTGGGGGATGCGGCGATACTCCAGCAGCCGGATCACGGAAGGCAAGGGCATGCGGCTGCGCTGTGCGTGCAGCGTCAGGCCGTGCTCCTCCTCGGTTTTGGCTACGCCTTTGAGCACCAGCACCAGTGCCCGGCGTGCACCGCAGATGTTGATCGGCTCGTAGGAGGCATTGAGCACCAGCACCGGCATCTGCATGACCTGACTTGACATCACGCTGGACTGCGTCCAGCTCTGCTGATCCCCCTGCACGACATGGGCTGCTGCCTTGGCGAGTGACTTCTGTTTACGGGCATGTATCATGGCTTTTCCAAGCGACATCGCTTCCCCTCGTAAAAGTCGGTCTATCAGGTTGCCTGCACTGCGTGAATGGTTACTGCCCTGGACGGTGCCACGTCTCGCAGAGCACTCTCCCCTGTTGAAAGCCGAATAAACTTTCTGTCGTCGCGCACTATCTGCGGCACCCGCCGCTGCGCCCGCGCCAAGGTGGCCACGCGCACTGAGGCCGCGCCCGCCTCCACCAAGATTCGGCTGCAGGCCCGCGCGGTTGCACCGGTGGTCAAAATATCATCCACCAGCAAAACATGCCGTCCCCGCACCATCTCGGCGTCTGAGACAAAAAAAGCGCCGCGCAGATTCTGGCGACGCTGGCGGGGGGTAAGCCCCGATTGGCTCTCAGTGGATCGCTGCCGCACCAGCGTCTTCGGCGACATCTCCAGCTTCCACTCAGGCCGCGTCCTGTGCAAAACCCTCACTGCCTCTTTCGCCAGCACCCGCGCCTGGTTAAAGCCGCGCTGGACCATCCGTCCGCGATGCAGAGGCACGGGAACGACGAGCATCTCTTGCGGAGATCCCTCGCCCAATTGCGCTATGGCCTCAGCCAGCCGCAACCCCAAAGGGCGTGCCAGGGCTGAAACGCGGTCATACTTCAGCGCGTGAATCGCTCCGCGCATCGCGCCCTCGTACACCCCATAGCTGACCGCCTGCACATAGGAGGGCGGCGCGATGCGGCAGGCCCGGCAATAGGCTGCTTCCCCCGCAACATTGGGCATGAACAGGTCTTCCCCGCAGCGAGCGCAGCAGTTCAACCGCTCCGTCTGGAGTTCAGACCAGCAGACATCGCAAACGGGCGCGAAAGAAAGGTGTGGGAGCAACGAGGAACAGAACGTACAGCGGGAGGGAAGAAGCGCACAACTCAGTGCATGACCCAGTTCACTCAGCAGGCCCGGCGGCGTCCATCTTTTTTGCCGCGACAGGCGCCCAGGAATGAAGAAGCCTCGCGACTTTCCGCGACGCTCAGAACCGTTTTTTTCAAAGAAAGGGTCGCTACTGAAGTCGCACCTCAATCTCGGCCAGCTGGTCCACGCTGCCCTTGAAGACAGTATACGCAGACCGCGCAAAAGAAAGCTATGCCTGAGCACAGTTCACACCAAATTCACTGAAGAGACGCTTCGGTAGCCACTCCCCGGGCCGCCTGAAAAGGCCCGCCACAGCGATCATCAAGCCAGAAGTGAAATCGCACCGCTATACTTGCAGGCGAAATATTCCAACCATTTCCCCTTCACCGGAAATGCTCAGTTGGAAGACTCCCCGGGGGCAAAATGAAACCGTTTTCACGTCGCGAAATTCTCAAGACCAGCCTGCTCGCACCCGCGGTAATCGCCGCCAATGGAATGGGATCGATGGCCTCCGCACAGCCGTATGCCACGGCAGCACCGGGAGCTTTGCCCGAGGGTCCGTCCGGTACAATCGCACGATTGAGCGGCTCTCCCGACCGGCTGCTGCTCGACTTTGGCTGGCGCTTTCACCTCGGCCATGCCAATGATGCTTCCCGGGACTTTGGTTTCGGCAGCGCCCGCGCCGGCACTTTTCAAAAGACCGGAAGCTTCCTCCCATGCCGGTGGCATGGCCTTTGACGATAGCGCCTGGCGCGATGTAGACCTGCCCCACGACTGGGCCATTGAACTACCTTTTCAGAACGACCCGGCCCTCTCCAGCAAGGGCTACTACCCTCTTGGACGGGCTTACCCCGAGACCAGTGTCGGCTGGTATCGCCGCATCTTCGAGATCTCCGCCGAGGACGCAGGCAAGCGCATCTTTGTTGAATTCGACGGCTCGTATCGCGAAACCATGGTTGTCTTCAACGGCTTCTACATCGGTCGCCACAGCGGCGGATACGACCCCATCCGCTTTGATGTCACCGATTTCGCCAATCCCGGCCAGCGCAACGTCCTGCTCGTCCGCGTCGACGCCACCTCGAGCGACGGCTGGTTTTACGAGGGAGCAGGCCTCTACCGCCACGTCTGGCTGGTAACCAAACACCCGGTTCATGTGCAGCAATGGGGCACGTTTGTGCAAGCTGAGGTCCGCTCGGGCGAGGCCTCCCTCTCCATTCGCACGGAGGTCAACAATCAAAGCCTCGCCGCCCAGACTGCCCGCGTCATTTCGACCGTCCTCGATTCCTCGGGCCAGTCGGTAGCCAGGGGAGCCACGGAACTGGCATCTATTCCCATCCGAGGCGAGCAGGATTACAGGCAGCAGATCGTCGTAAAACGGCCGCTTCTCTGGTCACTCGAAGAGCGAAACCTCTACAACCTCGTCACAGAAATTGAAGTCGGCGGCGAAATCGTAGACCGGCGCGAAACCCGTTTCGGTATTCGCACCTTGAAATTCGATCCCGCCCGCGGCTTTCTGCTCAACGACCAGCCGGTCAAGCTCAAGGGCACCTGCAATCATCAGGACCACGCCGGAGTTGGCGTCGCCGTGCCCGACGCAGTGCAGTACTACCGCGTCCGCAAACTCCAGGAAATGGGTTGCAACGCCCTGCGTACCTCCCACAACCCGCCCCCTCCCGAACTGCTCGACGCCTGCGATGAACTGGGGATGCTGGTCTTTGACGAAACCCGCATGATGTCTTCCAATCCTGAAGGCCTAAGCCAATTCGCCAACCTTGTCCGCCGCGACCGCAATCATCCCAGCGTCTTCATGTGGTCGATGGGCAATGAAGAGGGCCAGGCCAACGGTGAAAAGGGTGTCCGGATTCTCACCGCCATGAAGGCGGTGGCCACAGAACACGATGGATCCCGCCCCGTCTCCATCGCTCCCGTTGGGACCATCGGCACCGGCGGCCTCGCAGTTTGCGATGTAATCGGCTACAACTACATGGACCCCGGCGCTGAAGCTTACCATCAGGCCCATCCTGAGAAGCCCGTCGTCGGCACCGAGACTGTAAGCGCCGTCGCCACGCGCGGCAACTACATTACTGACCCCAAGAAGGGCTTCGTCAGCTCGTATGACCCCTACACGACAAGTGGTCGCGCATCCGCTGAGGGCTGGTGGAGCTTTTGCAATGCCCGCCCCTGGCTCTCCGGCGGCTTCATCTGGACCGGATTCGACTACCGCGGCGAGCCCTCGCCCAACGAATGGCCCAACATCAGCTCGCAATATGGCATCCTCGACACGTGCGGCTTCCCCAAAGACACTTTCTTTTACTACCAGTCCTGGTGGACCTCCAAACCGGTTCTGCACCTGTTTCCGCACTGGAACTGGCCTGGCTACGAAGGTAAGACTATCGCCGTCTGGGTCTACTCCAACCTCGACAGCATCGAACTGCTGCTCAATGGAAAGAGCCTCGGCACCAGGGAGATGAAGAAGGACGCACACGTCGCCTGGAAAGTCGCCTACGCCCCGGGAACCCTCGAAGCTCGCGGCTTCAAAGGCGGCAAGCAGGTAATGACCACCCGGCGCGAAACCACCGGCACCCCGGCAAAATTGATCATCGAGGCTGACCGCATCGAAATCGCCGCCGACGGCGAAGACGTAGCCATGGTCTCGGTCACCGTGCAGGATGCCCAGGGACGCACTGTGCCCATTACGGACAACGACGTGAACTTCAGCGTCACCGGGCAGGGAAAGCTGATCGGCACCGGCAATGGCGACCCCACCAACCAGCAGCCCGACAAAGGCACCTCCCGCCAGGCCTTTGGCGGACTCTGCATGGCCCTTGTTCAGTCAGCAAAAGTGGCCGGAAGCATCACCGTTCAAGCCTCATCGCCCGGTCTCCCCTCTGCCTCGATCACCCTGGCGGCAAAGACCGTAAAGCTGCGTGCTCAGGTTCCAGTCTGGGAGCGGTCAATCCCATCCGGCTCCGGAGTTTCCGGCCTCTGGCGTCCAGTCATCGCCGCAGGCGAAGGCCAGATCGGGATGTTACTCTCCTTCCTCGGTGTGACCAAGGACATGGTCTTTTCGCTGCAGCAGGAGGGCAGCAGCCTCTCGGGCAGTGTCGAAAGCGGCGGAGGCGGCTTCTTCGGAGGCAGCGATTTGCCTTCACCCGTTCGAGACGGCAAAGTCGAGGGCGATCATGTCACCTTTGCCGCCGGGATGACCACCTACAAGGGATTACTGAAAGATGGCCGTCTGGAGCTGGATCAAACCTTCAATATCCCCTTCAAATTTTCACCGCCAGCGAAACCGCTTGCGGACGCACCGGCCATTGGCCCGGCGCCCGACGGCTCTGACCCATCGATCAACTTTGGCGGAGGCATGCCCAGCAGTTTGCCAATCGTCCTGCAACGGGTCAAGCGCTGAGCAGGCAGCTGACCCATCCCGTGGGCGTTTGCACCCCCGCAAACGCCCTTTCCCATCACTCCGCACGAGTCGCCAAACCAGGGCCGAAAGCAGATCATGACTGCCCGCCGGGCGCCGCGCCACAACTCCGCACTGTTCGTCTCTGTATCCACGGACACTTGATGCCGTATAGTCAACGGTAACCCGCCCACGGAGGCCCTGCACGTGCCCGAGATCCAGCCCGAGATCCAGCCCGCCGATTCCAAGCCAGTTTTCAAGTCGTACGTAGCGCCCAGCGAAAACCGCCCCGAATTCACCCTCCGCGCCCTGCTGCTCGGCAGCTTTTTCGGCATCGTATTTGGAGCCGTCACCGTCTACGTCGGCCTGCGCGCCGGGCTTACCGTCGCCGCGTCCATCCCCATCTCCGTGCTCAGCATCAGCATTCTGCGCGTCTTCGGCAAATCTTCCATCCTCGAAAACAACATCGTCCAGACCACGGGCAACGCTGGCCAGTCGATCGCCTCGGGCGTCATCTTCACCCTGCCCGCGCTCATCTTCCTCGGCTTTGACCTTGAATATTCGCGCATCTTCCTGCTCGCCCTGGTCGGCGGCTGGCTCGGCGTGCTCTTTATGATTCCCCTGCGCCGCCAACTCATCGTCGAGGAGCACGGCACCCTCGCCTACCCCGAGGGCACCGCCTGCGCCGACGTGCTCATGGCTGGCGACCGCGGCGGATCGTTTGCGAGCAGGGTATTTCTCGGCCTCGGCCTTGGCGGCATCTACACCCTCTTTCAGAATGAAAACCTCTTCAGCGCGTGGCCCGGCACCCCCAGCTACCAGCCCGACCTCGGTGCCCAGCACATCCTCAAAGGCGCAGCCATCAAGTGCGATGCCACCCCGGAATACCTCGGCGTCGGCTACATTATCGGGCCTAAAGTCTCTGGCATCATCTTTGCCGGCGGCGTCTTTTCCTGGCTGGTGCTGATGCCGCTCATCCATTTTTTCGGCACCGGTCTCGAACACCCCATCTACCCCGGCACCATCCCCATCAGCCTCATGACCCCCGGCCAGCTCTGGTCTACCTACATCCGGCCCATGGGCGCGGGAGCAGTCGCCGCCGCCGGCCTCATTACCCTGGTCAAGACCATCCCCACCATCGTCAGCGCCCTGACCAGCGGCTTCAGCAAAATGAAAAAAGGCTCCGGCCCGGCCGCCAAAGCCATCCGCACTGAAGACGACTTGCCCATGAGCTTCGTCATCGGCGGCTCCGTCGCCCTGGTCGCCATCATGTTCTTCTTCCTTCAGTTCAAGCCTGTACCCGGAACCCAGGTAGGCCCGCTGGCCAACCTGGCCGCCTCGCTGCTCATCGTCGTCTTCGGATTCCTCTTCGTCACCGTCAGCAGCAGGATTGTAGGTCTGATCGGCAGCTCTGCCTCGCCCGTCAGCGGCATGACGATCGCCACACTCATGGCCACCTCGGCCATCTTCCTCGTCAAAGGCTGGACAGCCCCGGCTTACGGTGCTCTGGCGATCACCGTCGGCGGAGCCGTCTGCATCGCCGCCTCCAACTCCGGCGACACTTCCCAGGACCTCAAAACCGGCTACCTCATCGGTGCCACCCCACGCCTGCAGCAAATCGCCCTCATGATCGGCGTCTGCGTCTCCACACTGATCATCGGCGTCACCCTTACCGCGATGAACACCGCCTTTCAGGAGTTCCGCTCTAGCCCGCAAGTGTGGGACATCAACGCCCCGCACTCTGGTGTCAACGCCCAGCCCGGTGCCAAGCTACCCGAAAAGATCCCCGTTACCGACTCATCCAAAACCATCACCAACCACGCCGCCAGCGAATACCTCGTCCTCAACGCCCTCGGTTCGCCCGAACTGGCCGACGGCAAGTACCTCTACTCCCCCACCTCAGGCAAGATTGAAGTGCAATGGATTCAAGGCATCGGCAGCGAAAACGCCGCCGCCCCGCAGGCCCGCCTCATGGCCACCGTCATCAACGGCATCCTCACCCAGAAGCTGCCCTGGGGCCTCGTCCTCATGGGCGTCTTTCTGGTCATCGCAGTCGAGCTGCTCGGCATCCGCTCACTCTCATTCGCCGTCGGAGCCTACCTGTCGATCGGCACCACTCTGGCCATCTTCGTCGGCGGCGTCATGCGTTTCCTCGTCGATGCCGCGCTCAAAAAGGCTGGTCACACTGAGGACGAAGGAGAAATCAGCCCCGGCGCTCTCTACGCCTCAGGCCTCATCGCCGCCGGCGGTATCGTCGGTCTCATCGGCGTCGCCATCAAAGCCTACGAATCGCTCACCGGCAACCACATCCCGATTCAGTTCCCTGAAATCCCCTACCTGCACTCGGACGGCACGGCCGTAATCATGTTCGCCGCGCTCGCCTTCTCGCTTTACTATTTTGCCCGCAAGCCCCTCAAGCAATCGTAGGCAGTGTGGCCTATCGCAACGCCCCCAGCCGCCGCGCAGCATCCAGCCCACCAGGGCTCTGCGGCGCAATACGTACCGCCACTGAGAACGCTGCCCGCGCCCCATTGCGGTCATTCCGCCCCACCAGAATCTGCCCCCAGTAGTTATAGGTCGCCGCCGCCAGCTCCAGAGGCAGCTTCCCCCGCCGCGCATCCTCTTCCGCCCGCCCTGCCAGCAGTTCAAAATCAGCCTCGCACTGCGCCTTGCGGTGATAAAACCCTGGCAGGTGCCAGCTCGTCGCCGCGCGAATGAACCGCGCCTCCGGCTCATCGGGAGCCTCCGCCACAGCCGCATCGAGCAGCGCCAACCCCTCACTCGCCTGCTTGTGCAGATTCCAGATCGCCCAGTTATGCGCCGCATCGAGCAGTTGCAAACTGCCGTGGTATGCCTTCGCCACTGGGTCCCCCGGATATGCCCGCTCCAGATCAGCAAGCGCCGCATGCGCCAGCTTGTCCGCAGATTCGTCCTTGTCGGTAATCACGCGAAAATAAGCGGCCCGCGCCGTACTCAACCGGCTCGCATACAAGGCCCGCCCCGCCGCGTTTGGCTCCGCCGCCAGCGCCCTTGTCCCTGCAAACAGTAACAGTGAGCCCGCAATGAGAAACCAGCCTCGCCTACCCAACACGATATGCCCGCGCCTTCCACGTCGCCTGCCGCCCCGCCAGCTTGCGCACCAGCGCATTCCACTGCAACGCCAGCGTTACCAGCACCCCCACCGGATGCAGCAGCGCCCCCCGCCAACTCTGCCCGTACAGCACCGTGCTCGCCAGCCGCACGGCATACCCCAAAATCATCGCCATCATCGCCAGCCGCATCGCCTCCCAGTCTTTCGCAAGCCAGGCCCAGATCGCAATCGGCCCCGGCAGCACCTGCCCCAGCAGCAGCAGTACCGTAAACACCGGTATCCTTCCCGGCGAAGCCATTCCCTCCGTCGCATTTTTCGACAGCCCGCGCCACACCTCGCCCGCGCTCCGGTACATCCGGCAAACTGCGTCCCGGCTCAAATCAAACACACTCGTCCGAAACCCCGCCCGCCTGAAAAGCTGCGGCAGCAACAGCCCGTCATGCATTGAGCTGCGAATGGCCCCATGCCCTCCGCTCGCAAAATAAGCCTGCCGCCTCACCATCATGAACTGCCCGCACCCCGCCGCAAATCCCGCCTGGCCACTCCATCGCTCCCCCGGCAGCGGCAAAAAGCCCAGCAGCACAAAGTGAATCAGGGGCAACAGCAGCCATTCCAGCAGCGTCACAGTCTCCTGCCTGGGAAAGCCGCTGACCATCGCCCGTTCACTGCGACCGGCACGCACATAGTTGATTTCGCTCACCATCCGGTACAGCGCCTCTGGCCCAAGCCGCACATCGGCATCGAGATAGCAGAAATGATCGTACCCGGCCAACGAGGCCAGTACCCAGCAGGCATGCTGTTTCCCGTTCCAACCCTCAGGCAGGGCCGGGGCCTTTTCCAGCCGCACCCGCACATCCTCTGCCGCGATCCCCTGCACAATCTCCGCCGTCTGGTCAGTCGAGCCGTCATCGAGCACGATCAGCTCAAACTCAATTCCACGTGACGCCTGCACCGATTGCACCGCCGCGGCAATCGACATCTCTTCATTCCGCGCCGGAATCAATACGGAAACCGGAGGAAGAGGCCGCTTGTTCCAGGGCCTTCCCGGCTGGCGAAAAAACCAGAGATTGATCGCAAACAGCACTGCCGGAATTGCCGCCGCAGACAACGCGCCGATGGCCGCCATCCTTTGCGGCTCCAGCCTGCCTGGCACCACCAGACACAGCATCAGCAAACTCATCGCTGGTGCAAACTTCCGTGTTCATGGTGGTAAGGGCGGCCGGTCACTGCACAGGTCAAGCGCTTCCACATTTCGTAGATGCCCCCGATACCGCTGCTGCCGGCAAGCACCGTTTCAAAGGCTGCCGGGTCCCGCTCCATCGCCAGCATCGCCAGTTCATCGAGCGTAGCCGCCATCGCATACGAGAGCAGATTGGTCCACGTCCGCGAGTCTTCCATCGACCCATCGGCAATCTCCAGCGGCTCGCCGATATTCACCAGAATCTCGGGAAGCCGTTCATTCCAGTAGACATACTCAATCGCCACCGGCACGCAGGTCAACCGCCCCATCCGCGTCATCAGCGCTCCCAGACCGGGCTTGAAAATGATCGGACGTTGACGCACATCCTGGAACTGGCTTTCTGGCGTAATCCACAGGGCTGCACCGGGCCGCACCAGCACCTCTGCCCCGGCCCGCAGCAGTTGCGCAGCTCCCCTTGCAGAGTTGTTATCGACCGGGAAGAACCCCATCGGCTTGAATATCCGATAGTGTTCCAGCGCCGTCGCATCCATCGGTGCGTAGTGCTCCCGCTCCGGCAGCAGCGCCTGCGACAGCAACATCGCCGTCAGCGGGTCCCACCACGATGCGTGGTTCCCAAACAGAATCAGCGGCTCGGCCTGGGGCGAAATCCGACGCGCATTCGCCACCCGCAGCGTGTGAAAGTGCCGCCCCAGATACCAGCGCAGGTAAATCGAAAACAGCCCAATCGCCCGCCGCGAAGGTGCCCTCAGCGCCGTCCCCGTCCGAGTCGAATTCACCTTGATCTGCGCCATCATCGCGGCCTAACCTATACCGCTGTCAACTGCTCTTCGGCCTGCGCTCGGCTCAGTGCAGCAGCCTCTTCTCCACGATACCGCTGATCCACCGCATCCGCCGCAATCCACCCCGACATTAATACCATGGGCATGCCCGGACCGGGATGTGCCGCGCCACCTGCCAGGAAAAGTCCATCCACATCCCGACGCCGATTTGCCGGCTTGAAGGCCCCTGTCCACTTCCCATGGCTCGACAATCCGTAGATCGCACCGTTCAGCACCTTATAACGGTTGTGAATGTCGACCGGCGTCAGCGCCCGCTCAAACACAATCCGCTCTTCAATATCCGGCATTCCTGCTGTCCGCTTCAGCTTGTCCAGAATCACCTGGCGGTACTTCGGGAACATCTCATCCCAGTTGTGCCCTGGCCGCAGATACGGCGTATGCACCAGCACATACAGCGCGTCCCCACCCTCCGGTGCAGTCGCCGATTCGGTCCTCGTCGTCGAAGCGAGGTAGCACGTGGGGTCCGGCGCCGGCTCGCCCAGATCATAGATGTGGTGAAACTCCTCCTCCGGGTCCCGCGAAAACACAAAGCAATGATGCGCCAGGTGCTCGTATCTCTTCTTCAGTCCCAGATAAAGCACCACGCCCGAACATGCCGGCTCGTACGTCCGCTCCTTGTCAAACTTCTCCGCCGTCGCCCCGCCCAGCAGTTCGCGATACGTCCGCACCGCGTCTTCATTTGAAACCACCGCATCAAAGGCCCGCTTTTCGCCACCGGCAAGGACCAACCCGGTGATCTTGCCGCCCTGCTCGGTCAGCCGCTCCACCTCGGTCGAAGTGTTGTAGACCACCCCCAGCTCCCGGCCCAGCTTCACCAGAGCCTCCGGCACTGCACGCGTGCCGCCCGTCGGATACCAGATTCCCTCCTCCGACTGCATGTGCCCAATCGCGCACAAAATCGCCGGCGAAGCGTCTGGCGAAGACCCGACATACTGCGTGTAGTGGTCGAGCATCTGCGCCACGCGCGCGTCGGGGATGAAGTCGCGAATCGTCCCCCCAACCGTCTGCCCCAGCCGCATCCGCATCACGTCCTTCAGCACCGCAATCGAAAACGCGCCCTTCACATCGAGCGTGTCCATCATCGTCCCGACAGACTTCCAGAAGAAGAACCGGTTCGAAATCGCGTGAAGCTGCTCCGAAAGCTCCTGGAACCGGAGAAATCCATCCCCCATGCCCGGCTTCAGCTTGTCCAGCGTCCCGGCCATGGCCTTGAGATTGTCCTCAAGATCCAGCACCAGACCGTCTTCAAAGAAGCAACGCCACTGCGGATCAAGCCGCACCATGTCCAGGTAGTCTTCCAGCTTCCGGTCAGCCTCTGAAAAGATCCGCCGCAGCACAGAAGGACGAATCAGAATCGTCGGTCCCATATCAAACCGGAAACCGCCCTCATCCAGCACCGCCGCCTTACCGCCCAGCCAGGGATTCTTTTCGAAAACCTCAACCTCATAACCCCGCGCCGCCAGCGTAGCCGCCGCCGATAACCCGCCCAAACCAGAACCAATCACCGCAATCCGCATACAATCCTCTTCTCCCAATCCCTTGTCAGCCTAAGCAAAGCGAAGGACCTGATTGTGCCCTTGCTTTTCACACTTCACACTTCACACGAACCACTCATGACTCGCACTTCACCCCAGCATCCGGGCCGCCCGCACCACGCGCTTCAACCCATCCCACCGCGCGGCCAAACCCTTCGCATACAACGCCCGCGCCAGCGCAGCAAAAAACTCCACATGCGCCGCACCCGTCGGTTCATACGCACGTTTTGAAGACCCCCGCTGCACCTGAATCGTCCGCGGCGTCGTCATCCCCAGCAGCCCCTCAGCCCCCCGCGTCACCCCAAAGCCACTCCGTCCCCGCCCACCAAAAGCAATCCGCGGATCAGCCGTCGGCACCACGATATCGTTGATGAGCACATTCCCCACCCGCAACCGGCCAGCCAGCGCTCGTGCCTGGTCTTCAGGGCCAAAAATCGACGCCGTCAGCGCATAGGGGCAGGCCGCGTGCGCTGCCAGCGATTCCTCCACGTCCCGCGTGCGCATGATGCTCAGCACCGGCGCAAACACATCCACCTGCATCGCCCGCAATGCAGGGGTTGCGCCGGTCATGATCGTTACCCCCTGCCCGGAATTCTGTACGACCGTAGCTCCCTGAGCCCGCGCGTCCTCCACAAGCTCTCTTACCATCTCGACCGTCTTCTGAGGCACCTCGACCGCCGCCAGCTGGCCCAGTTCCGCCGCCAGCCGCGCTTCAAAATCATCCGCCGCAGCCCCCGCCATTCCTACCAAAAACATCCGTCGCGGAGCCATGCATGTAAACGACCCATTGAAGCGCAATCCAAACCCCAGCGCCAGAGCCAACCGTCCCAGATCAGCCCCGGGCAGCACAAACACCGCGTCGCACCCTGAAAGCTCCATCGTCGCCGGCGTCAGCGTTTCGGCCAGTTGCCTCAGCACCGCCTTCCCCGTCTCCGCCGACCCGGTCAGCACGACATGGTCAACGCCTGCCGCGATCGCCCTTGTCCCCGCTTCAACCGATGAATCCATCACCGTGAGCAGTTCTGCATCCAGCCCAGCATCCAGAAGCAATGCCTGGAGCGCCAAAGCCGGACCCTCCGTTCCCGGAGCCGGCTTCCACAACACTGCGTTCCCCGCGACCAGTGCCTGAAGCGTCTGCACCCCGGCCAGCAGCAGCGGATAATTCGCAGCCCCCAGAACCAGCACCACGCCCCACGGCGCGCGCTCAACCTCAGTGACCAAACCGGCCAGCCACAGCGGCCTGCCCTTGGCTCCCAGCCGCCGCGTCGCCAGAATCCGCCCCGCCTCACGCTCCAGAAAGCGGCAAGCCTCAATCAGCGGCAGCACCTCAGCCACCAGCGTGTCCGCCACCGTCCGGCTCAGTGCCCCCGGCAGGCTCGTTGGCACCGTCTCCGCCAGTTCCCGCGCACCCAGTGCCATGCGCTCGCCCAGCCTGCCCACCAGCGCAACGCGCGAACGCAAAGAGGACGACGCCCAATCGCCCTGGACCAACCGAACTCCGTCCAATAATCCGGTGCTCATCGCCGGCTCAACCTGCTGCATTCGATTTTCTCGTTTTGAGCCACAATGAACTGGACTCCACATATCCTGCTAACCGGCAAACCTGGTCATTCGCTGCCTCATCGCACCGCTTCATACACCGCAGCATTTTCCATGCGCGGCGCAGGATTCCACTTCGGCTCCAGCTCCAGATCCTTCAGCAGCAGCCGTGAAGTAATTCGCGCCGACTCAAAGATCACCGGCAATCCACTTCCCGGATGCGTGCCGCCACCGACCAGGTACACACCCTCCAGATCCTCAAAGCGATTATGCGGCCGCAGGTGCAGCATCTGCCGCAGCGTGTGGGCCATGCTGAACGTCGCCCCAAGATGCAGCCCAAACTCGGAGTTCCAGGTCTTCGGCGTCAGCCGCCGCTCCACCCGGATTCGCTGCTCCACATCAGTAATGCCGATCTTTTCCATCTGCTGCAGTGCAAGCTTCCTGAAGCCCGCCTCCTGCTCTGCCCAATTCACATTCCCTGATTCATGCGTCACAGGCACCAGCACATACAGCGTGCTCATCCCCTTTGGAGCCAGCGTTTCATCCGTCACGCACGCGTTCTGCACATAGAAACTCGGGTCATTGCTGGTCAGCCGGTGATCCTGTTCAATGTCGCGCAGGTTCTGCTGGTAATCCTTCGAAAGATAGATCGTATGGTGCGCCGCCTCATCGTAGCGGCCCTCGATGCCGAGGTACATCATGAAAGTCGAGCACGAGAACTGCTTCTTCGCGATCCTTTCATTGGTCCAGCGCTTGCGCAGATGGTTAGGCACCAGCCGCTTCATCGCCTGGGCAAAGTCGGCATTGACCACCACCGCGTCGGCCTTGATCGTTTCGTCGGCTGTCCGCACACCCACCGCCCGGCGACCGTCAAACAACATCTCCTCGACCGCCGTATTCCGCAGAATCTTTACGCCCATGCCTTCGGCAATCCGCGCCATCGCCTGGGTTACCGCCCCACATCCGCCCACCGGATGAAAGACCCCATGCTCATACTCCAGAAACGAAAGAATGCTGAACAGACTCGGGCACGAGAAGGGGCTCATCCCCAGGTACTTCGACTGAAAACTGAACCCCAGCCGTATCCGCTCGTCCTTGAAGTACTTCTGCAGGTCCGAATCCAGCGAACGCCACGGACGTACCAGCGGCAGCATCTTCAGCATCTCCGGGCTTACCAGGTCACGCCAGCTCTCAAACGGCGACTGCAGGATCGGCGCGAACCGCTCCAGCTTCTCGCGATTATCGCGAAAATATGCCTCGAGCCGACCCGCATCCGCCGGGCTTATCGCGGCAATCTGCGCCTTCATCCGCTCCACATCCGGCGTTGCATCCACCTGCCCGCCCGACCCATAGACCAGGCGGTACTGCGGGTCAAGCCGGTGCATCGGCACTTCCTTTTCCAGCGAATGACCCGTAGCTGCAAAAATTTCCCGCAGCACCTGCGGATACAGGAAAAAGGTCGGCCCAACATCAAACTTGAAACCGTCTTGCTCCAGAGTCGAGGTGCGTCCACCCACAACACCGCGCTTTTCGACGACGGTTACTTCGACGCCAGCCTTGGCCAGCAACATGGCAGACGCCAGGCCTCCCGGCCCGGCACCCACGATTACGACTCGATCTGCTGCGTGTTTTGCACTCATTTTTCAGGCATCTCTTAACAGGACATCAAAACTTTTATCGTCCATCGAACTCGGTCAGGATCGAATCGATTTGTTCCCTTTCTATAACTCTAGACGCTGCATGCTGCGTTTCTGCGAGCAGTGCCGCAATGACTTTTGCCGCCGGACCGAGGGAGTCGAGCATTTTTTGATGCGATAGCATTCGTTACAAATTGATACCAAATTACGATTTCCAGGTAAAGTGCGAAGCGAGCCCGCCCAATTCCTGGCGGTGCTGCGGGCAGAAGACTCCTCTGAATTTCGCGTTACTGTTTTCCGCTTGCCGCCAACTCGTCCTTGTAAACCTTGCCGCCCTTCATCACAAAGCTCACATGCTCCAACACTTCCACTTTCTCCAGCGGATCGCCCTCGACCGCGATCAAATCTGCGAACTTCCCCGCTTCGAGCGTCCCCACATCCTTGCTGCGGTCAATCAGGTCAGCCGCACTCGATGTCGCGGCACGAATTGCCCCTGCCGGAGTCATCCCAAACTTCACCATGTAGTGGAACTGCTTCGCATTATCCCCATGCGGATAGACGCCGGCATCTGTCCCGAACGCAATCTTCACCCCCGCCGCGACAGCCTTGGCAAAGTTTTCGCGTTGCAGCTTGCCCACAGTCTTCTCCTTGTCGACCATTTCTTTGGGCAACCCAAAGTCGATCGCCTTCCCCAGGATGTAGTCGTCGTTATAGATATCCGCGACAAGGTAGGTCCCATGCTGCTTCATGAGCGCTATGCCTTCGGCGTCGATCAGGCTGCCATGTTCTATCGAATCAATACCCGCCCGCACCGCGTCCTTGATGCCCTCCGTGCCGTGCGCATGCGCGGCAATCTTCCGCCCCGCCCGGTGCGCCTCATCCGCGGCTACCTTGAGCTCCTCGTAGGTAAACTGCTCCGCCCCCGGCTTGTCCCCGGCTGAAAGAACCCCACCCGTAGCCAGAATCTTGATCACATCCACGCCGTACTTCACCTGCGCCCGCACCACCTTGCGCACTTCTTCCGGCCCGTCGGCGATGCCATAATCCTTCTCTGCCGGGTACAGCATATTCTGCACATTCGGCGCAAAGCCGTTCATGTCGCCGTGACCGCCGGTAATCGAAATGCCCGGCCCGCTCGCCACCACCCGCGGCCCCGGAAACTCCCCCGCATCGATCGCCTTCCGCAAATCCACGGCAAAAAATGGCGACGAACCCACATCCCGCACCGAAGTAAACCCCGCCTGCAGCGTCTTGTTCGCGTTCACCACGCCATTGAATCCGCCATTGAACGCACTCAGCCGCACCTCATTGATCGGGTCATAACGGTCCGCTCGCGCCTGCAAATGCGTGTGGCAATCAATCAGCCCCGGAAGCACCCATGCCTTTGAGAGGTCGATCACCGTCGCCCCCGCCGGAATCACAACCTCACCCGCAGCCGCCACCCTGGTGAGCCGCTCGCCTTCCACCACCAGCACAACGTTTTCCCTGAGCTTGTCGCTGGTCGCATCAAACAGGTGCCCTGCCTTCACATACACAATCGCAGGAGCCGCAGGGACCGCCGTCTGCCCCCAGACTACGGTGCCCAGTGCAAAAATCAACCCACCCACCACTACCGATAAAGCGCGCAATCAACACCTCTTTGAACAGAAATCGTCTCTCGATACTAACGCCCGATCCATACTCCAGGCACTGGACCTGGACAGAAAAAATGGGCCAGCCCTCAATCGGACTGACCCTGCCTGTCTTGAACCGGAAGGAATGAAGCATCCCCGGCGAGAACTGTTTGTTCCTCGCTAGATCGTCACGTTAGATCGTCATGCTAGATCGTCAAGTTAGAGCGTCACGTTCAACGTAAACTTCGTCGTTGTCCCCGTCACTGGAATCGGCGTAAAGTGCGCAAAGAAGCTCGTCGATGTGCGATTTGCCAGGACTGTCTTGCCCGATATATCCGCTACAGATATGTCATAGGCCCCAAGATAGATGTTTTGCACCCCGGTGCCAGTCGGCTGCAGGCTCCAGGAGTATGGAATCGAAATTGTGCAGGTCGCCGTCGAACCAGTGACCTTGCTCGAACTCGTTGCAAGCTCCGTCCATCGATTACCCGCGCCCGTCATTGTATTCTGCGTAACGCCTTCGACGATTCCCAGGCACGAAACAATCGATCCAGCCGGGTAGGAACTGCTCAGCTTGATGTTGAATGTGAGCGCCAGTGTGCCAGTCGTCGGAGCCACAGCCGCATTTGCAAGCGCGGCGTTCTCTCCATCCGGCGCCTCCGATTGTGCAGCCATTGAAACCGAGCCCGCGAATACAAGCCCGAGTGCCAGCCCGCCAATCGCCGCAAGTCTAAAAATGCGCATATGCCTTCCTTTCGCCGGACTAACCCGGCCAAGAACCTCGCATGACCCGGCTTCGCCAGGTCTGCTACAGAGTGACGTTGACCGTGTACTTGGTGATCGCACCGGTTGCGGGAAGCTTCGCCAAAGTCACAAATGTGCTCGAAGAAGAACGATCATTTGCCACCGGGATGATCGACTGGGTCGTGTTCGGGGGAAGAATGCTCACCGTGTACGTCCCCAGCAGAGTGTTCAGAATTGTGGCAGAAGAGGGAGAAACGACCCAGGAATACGGAGTGCTCACGGTGCAGGTAGCCGTCGTTCCGGTTACTTTAGCCGGAATATAGGAGGTTTCGTCATAGGTCGTAGCGCTCCCGCTTGTCGCATTCACTGAGGTCAGCGCCACATCCGTCGAGCAGCCTACACTACCGCCCGTCGGCACCGCCGTCTTCAATGTGATCGTGAACGTCACCTGAATCGTACCCGTCAGCGGTGCTATCGTCGCATCCGGAGAAACCTTTGTCAGCGGGTGAAACTCACCCGTCACCGCATCCTGATAGCCAAACACCTTCCGGTGCGGCTGCGGCATACCAGCCTGTCCTGAAGCGGAAATCGACCCGGCCAAAGCCAATCCCAGTGAGAGTGCCCCTGCGGTTGCAATCGAGAGAATGCGCATAGTACTGTCCTTTCGCCGGAATGCTCCGGACGTTGCAATTTGGTCATGGATTCGAAGAAAGACTACGAAATCCGAAGCATAGCTGCCGAAAAGCCATGAAAATTCGTTCGAGACCGGCCAGAAACGGGTCCTGCACACTACAGAATCTACTACTCAAGACCGCGCAAAAGCACCAAAATTCCCCTCAGGTTTTGGATAATTTGCGGAAAACTCCAGGCCACCTCATCGATTCCCGATCCCAGACCAGGTTACCCCGCCAGCCGCCCAAAACTCTCCTGCGCCAGCTTCACCAGCGCCTGCGTCAGGATCGGCGACCCATTCAGCGACTCAGGCCGCTCCAGCCGCATCCCCAGCCCCGCCGCATGCTCCTTGAACGCAATATCAATGTCGTACAAAATCTCCACGTGGTCGCACAAAAACCCGATCGGCTGCAAAATCACCGCCTTCTCTCCGGCCTCAGCCAGCGCATCCAGGGTCACCTCGACCCCCGGCCCAATCCACGGCCCGCCGCTCGCCCCCTGGCTCTGAAAAGCGAAATACCACGACGGAATCTCTGGCACCAGGTTCGCCACCGCCTGCGCCGTAAACTTCGCCTCCACAGGATACGGGTCGGGCCAATCCGTTGCACCCGGCCTGCCTAGCTGCGCATTTGTCGGCCACAGAATCGGCTGCCCCGCATTTGCCGCCGGCGTTTGAATCGTCCTGCAAGGCACCGAATGCGCCGTAAACAGCACCGGCGCAGCCTTGCCGGTTTCTGCAATCAGCAGCCTCTGCGCCACCCGCAGACGGTCAGCAAATGCCTCTGCCAGCAGCGGCTCATGCGCCCAGCCTTCAATGAAGTCAACCTTCATCCCCGATGCCTCCGCCAGCGCCGCCCGCCTGTACAACCCCACCGACGTCCGCGAATTCTGCGGAGCCAGGCAAATCGCGGCCACCTCTTCCACCCCATTGGCCCGCATCTGCCGCACTACATCCGCAATGTAAGGCCGCCAGTTGCGCATCCCCACATACACCGGCTCCCCTAAAGCAGTCGCCAGCAGCTCCGCCTGCACCATCGTCAGGTCGGTCAGCGGCGAGTGTCCTTTCGGCTGACCAATCAGCGAGTACCGATGCTGAATCTCTTCGACCACATGCTGCGGCATCGGCCGGCCGCTCACCACATTCTTCAGATACTCCGGAATCTCATCAACCGTGTTCGGCGTCCCATGCGCCAACAACAATACCGCCCGCTTACCCACGTTTCACCTCGCCCATTCCCACAACCGGCAGCTTCTGCGCATACAACGGCGCAAACGTCTTCACCATCTTCACCACCGCCTGCACGTTCTCGACCGGCGTCCCCGGCACAATCCCATGCCCCAGGTTGAAAATATGCCCAGCCCGCCCCGCCGCCTGCGCCAACACCTGCTTGACCCGCGTCTCCAGAATCGGCTCCGGCGCAAACAGCGTAATCGGGTCCAGATTCCCCTGCACCGCGCAGCTGTACCCCAGTGACCTCCAGCCCTCTTCCAGCGGAGTTCGCCAGTCCAGCCCCACCACATCCGCGCCCGTCTCCCGCATCGCCGGCAGCAGACTTGCCGTGTCCACGCCAAAATAAATCACCGGCACACCCAGCTCCTGCACCGCCCGCACCAGCCGCGTCGTCACCGGCAAACAATAGTCGCGGTAGTCCTCCACCGAAAGCGAACCCACCCAGCTGTCAAATATCTGGATCACGTCCGCGCCGGCATCCACCTGCTGCTTGCAATAGGCCACCAGCACGGTCACCAGCTTATCCAGCAGCCTCTGCCACGCCGCCGGCTCTGCATACATCATCTGCTTGGTAAAGATGTAGTTCCGCGAACTTCCGCCCTCGATCATGTAGCTCGCCAGCGTAAACGGAGCGCCGCAAAACCCGATCATCCCCATTGAATCGCCAAAGTGCCCGGCCACTTTTTCAATAGCCGCCGCCACATACTCCAGCTCTCCCGCCCGGTCCGTCCGCAGCCGGTCAATCTGCTCCACAGTCCGCAGGGGATGGTGCACCATTGGCCCCTCGCCCGCCACAAACTCAAAGTCCAGCCCCATCGGCTCGAGCGGCAGCAGCAGATCGGCAAAGATAATCGCCGCATCCACGCCCAGCTTTTCGGCGGCGGTAATCGTCACCTCGGCGGCAATCTCCGGCCGCTTGCAGATCTCCACCAGCGTGTGGTGCTTCCGCACCTCGCGATACTCCGCCATATACCGCCCCGCCTGGCGCAAAAACCACACCGGAGGCCGGTCCACAGGCCGCTTCAAGCAAGCCCGCACAAACCGCGTTCCACCACTCATGCCCACAGCCCCAATCGGCTCCGGCAAGATGCCATCATTCCCAATCAATGAACTCATATCCAACGATTCTAGCGGCTCCCCACCACCAAACACCCGTGAGCCACGTCACCGCTTTCATTCCACGCAGCCCGCCTTGCCCGCCCATCTCGATGCTCTTGCACTTTTGGTTGTCATTCCCAAAAGGAATCTGCTGTTGCCTTTGTTTTTCTGGTTGTCATTTCCGAAGGGAATCTGCTGTTCGGAAGCCTTCAGCGCCAAAAGCGCACAGAGACCTCGGCCAGGCCTGTTGGAATCGACCGATTACTTGCCAGGATGAGCAAGCCAAAAGCTGTCAGGACTGCAACGCGCGTCACTCGCACCTCATCACCCCCGCAAATCATCTGCGCAAAATCTAGTTCTATATTGAATTTTGTG
>JANYDG010000118.1 GCA_025359885.1 Acidobacteriota bacterium | reverse complement strand
CTCCGCTCAGCAAAGGCGCGAACCACAGAGGCGCTCGATCTGGCCATTGCAGAACTACTGCCGCTACTGACTCCGGCAGATGCAAAAGCATGGTTCAGGCTTCCATTCAAGACTCTACAGCAATAGGAGAGATGCTCTAAGGACACCGATAAGTTCCTATGGTCCGAGCGAATATCATTCGATGAGCAATCGGCGGAGGTGGAGAAAGTCGCTGGTGATCAAAAAGGAAGCACAGCGTAATTCACCCGGTATTCAGAAATCCGCACAGTGCACACCGGTTGAGATTGGCGTCACTGTTTTGTCCTCGTGTGGACGCAGAGTTCGCGAACTTGCGCTTGTAAACTATTGCGCTTCCAGTTTCTTCAACGCATCGGCAATATCCGTCTGCGAGACGATGGCATAGCGCTCGAACACGCTCCTCGTGCGCCAGCCGCCGATTTTCATTATGACGCCTTCCGCGATGCCGGCGCGGCGAAGATTGCGAGCGGCAGTGCGGCGCAGATCGCGATAGAGAAAATCCGGAACTCCGGCAGACTTACAGGCGTTCCCCCAAGTCTCGCGGAAGTCTTTTACCGGTTTCCCATCGGGGCGGGTTAGCACTGAGGAATCCGCAGACTTTCCGGCGACACATTGAGTCAGCAGGGCATGGATGTTCCGCGGTCGTTCTTCGCCGTCCCGGTGAGCTTTTCGCCGTCTACTTTGAAGCTGTAAGTGTAATGCTGTTCACCTATCTGCGTGTTAAAGGTTGCGGTCCATTGTCCGGTCAAGTCGGCGGCCCATGCAGTCAGGGCAAGTCCCGCTGCCAATATAGTCAAAACCACCGTGTTGCGAAGTTTGTTCATTGCATTCCCTTTTTCGATGGTTGAGTCATGATTACTCAGCTTGTTGCTTGCTAAGGCTACTCGGGTAAGTCCACCTGGCCGTCAAGATGGAATTTGCCATGCTTTGTACGGCCAGAACGAGGGAAAACGAACCTGCTCCCAGGACAAATCCCTGCGCTATCCGGGTCATGCATTGCTTTTTTTTTAAAACCTCAATTTGCAGCCGCGGGCATCGGCCTTTTAGCCGCGCTATTCGTTCACAAAGCAATCGAGCTCGCCATCGTTCAACACAGGCCGACACAGTTTGAAACTCCCTTTCATCATCGCGGCATTACCGCGCCGCAACGGCCGGTGGGCTCGCGGACTGGAAAAGCCGCGGTGCAAAGTCTTTCAAGTCGCGGCGCCACGTCTGCCATTCATGCGAGGTGCCCGGCGACTCGTAAAAGACGTGCTTGACGTTGGCCTCGGTGAAAGCATCGTGCAGCTTCACAATGCCGGCGTGCATCTGCGCGGGTTCTTCAGTTCCTATGCCGATCCAGAGCAGGTGAACCTTCCTGGCAAAGGCGACGGGATCGGCCAAAGCACCGTTGAATGCCGTCTTCAGATCTGGCTTCTCGGTGCTGCGCATCATCATCATTCCGCCCGCGCCGCTGAATCCGCCAATGTAGGAAAAGAGGTCGAGGTGATCAAATGTGACCTGGAACGTCTGCATTCCGCCCATCGAAAGCCCGGCCATGGCGCGATGATCACGGTCGGCGACGGTCCTGAAGTTCGAGTCGATGTATGGAACCAGGGCCTGAGTCAAATCGTCTTCAAATGTTTGCGCCATCTCCTGCATGGCCTTCATCATCTCCGGCGACCCGAAAGGCTTTCCCGTCAGGTCAGGATCAACATGACCGGCGCGGCGCGCATATCCGTATGCCATCACGATGATCATCGGTTTCGAGGTTCCGTTCGCGATAAGGTTGTCGAGGATAAAGTTGGCATGGCCCTGCTTGATCCAGCCCGTTTCGTCTTCGCCGCCGCCGTGCTGCAGGTAGAGCACCGGGTAGCGCAACTTCGTTTGCGCGTCATAGCCCGGCGGCAGATAGAGCACTGCGTGCCGCCAGTTCCCGGTCACCTTGGAGAAATACCATATCTCGCGAACGACGCCTTGCGGAACAGCCTGCGGCAGGTAGTAGGTCGCTCCTTGTTCCGGAATCTCAATGCCACTGGCGTCTCTGCCGCCTCCGTAGAAGGCATGGCTTCCCGCATCGTTCACGTCCACTCCGTCGACGACGAAGTTGTAGTAGTGGAATCCGGGCACAAGAGGGGGAGTGGTAGCAGTCCAAAACCCGTCGGAGCCTTTCACCATGTCAAGTTTCGGGTTGCTCCAGAAGTTGAGCTTCACTGCCGTGGCATTCGGGGCCTTGATACGGAACTCGGCCTGGCCGCCTGCGTCGACACGAGGGTATTCCGCGCCCCACACATTGGTGGAAGCGGGCTGAAAACCGTCTGCGGTTTGTGCGTAGCAGTAGCTCGCAACCAGGAGTATCGCGACTGCAATTCTCTTCATCGAACCCTCTCCATTCTTGAATCCATCCCTGGAATTTCCGCCCTTGCACCCTGGCTCCACCTTCAACCGGGCAGGAAAGCGCTTACCTGGATCATTCCGGCGCTTCACTTGATACCGCAGGATCTCAATTTCCAGGACAGCGGCATCTTAGCTGATTGAGATTCTCGAAGGATAGTCGGATTTTTTCGTGAACTACATCGATTTATTCGATGTACCCTCAAGCCATGGATACTACGTTGGATGCCTGGGAGATTCTTCAAGCGGTCGTACAATTGGGCGGCTTCGGACCAGCTGCGAAGAAGCTGAATCGGTCTCAGTCAACCATCAGTTATGCGATCGGTCGTTTGCAAGAGCAACTTGGCGTTCGGCTGTTCGAAATCCATGGGAGGAAAGCGCAACTCACCGAGGCAGGCCGGGTGCTCCTCGCGGATGTTGAACCTCATCTGGCGGGATTTCACGAACTTGAGCAGCGCGCTCGGGTGATTGCCTCGGGAGGGGCTTCTGAGATCCGGGTCTCCGTAGACAGCATCTTTCCCGATGACCGTCTCTTTGAAGTGCTGGCGGTATTTTCGTGCCGTTTTCCGCGCGTCAGGTTGAAATTACGTCAGGGTACTTTTCTCTCTGCCGACTCGGAGTTCTCGCTTCACAACGCGCAAATCTGCGTCACAGGTCTAATGTCGCGGGAGCTCCTCGTCAGGCCGATTCTCACCATCGAAGTCGTGGCAGTCGTTCGAAGTGATCACCCACTTCTTTCGACAAGACGCAGTATCTCGCGATCCGATCTGATGGCGCATCTGCTGGTAAGCATCGAAAGCGCAGCATCGGGAAGTCTAAAACAGCAGCCAAGGCCCCCGGCTCAGCGCGTTCTCTCCGTCAGCACAATCGAATCGGCGATTTCAGCGGTCAGGAGCGGCCTTTGTTACGGCTGGCTGCCGAAATACCGCATTCAGTCAGAGCTCGACAGCGGCCATTTTGTGCCACTCCAGTTGCCAGCCGGCAAGACCCGCGAGGTCCGGTTGAATCTGGTTTGCAGAGACTTGAGCGAAAGCAACTCCGAGGCGTATGCACTCGCGGAGTTGCTTGGATTGAGCCGCGAACCCGAAGTGATCTGAACGCGAAAACTAGATGTGACTTCAAGCCGAGTTGCCTGCGAGAACTATCCATCGACAAATTCGATCTGAATAAAGCGATTTATTTGACTTGCCGGATCTTGCATCCAGCCTGTACCGTCAAGAAGTTCCAAATGCGGACTTCCAAACCTGACGGTCGAAACTGAAGTGAAATATTAAGACGGCAACCTTCACTCACAGTAGCTCCTCGATCGGTGACGATCTTCTTCATTGAGCCGTAATCTCGAGTCGGGCTCGAGTCGGGCTCGATTGAGAGTGGTGGCGATCCTCGCAGTCAGGAGCGTTTCAACGGCGGTCAAAGATCGCACGCAGGTTAGCACTATGCTCCAGCCAGTATTGGGAGGAAAAGGATTATGCACGCATTCCTGAAGTTTGCACTCGCGAAAACGCTTTCTCGTTCCCAGGTAGTTTGTCTCCTGTTTCCGCTTGCGCTGCCCTTCGCCGCTTCGTCCCAAACTCGCGTTGTCAACGCCACCATCGACACCTCAAAGACTGGTGCGCCGATCTCAAAGAACATCTACGGCCAGTTCCTCGAACACGGCGGCGATATCGTCAACACCGGCGTCTGGTCTGAGATGCTCGTCGATCGCAAGTTCTTCTACCCCGTCCTAACCAGCGCGCCCAAACCACCGCCGGTCATGGGCAATGCGGCGGGGAACCCGCGCTTCAACCGCACTCCCACGCGGTGGTGGGCTCCAGTGGGCGCAGATAACGTCGTCACCATGGACACCAAAGCACCCTATACCGGAGAGCAGACGCCGCTCGTCAAGCTCAATGCGAAACAACCGCGCGGTATCAGCGAATCCGGAATTGCGGTTCGCAAAGGAAAGGCCTACACCGGACGTATCGTGCTCGGTGGCTCTCCGGGCGCTCAAGTCAAAGTCACGCTCATTTGGGGCAAGAATGCCACCGACCGGCAGACCGTCACCATCGACAAGCTTGGCGCCGGGTATCGCAAGTTTCCGCTGCACTACACGGCCGCCGCCGACACAGATGATGCAACTCTTGAGATTACCGGGACGGGCACCGGTTCCTTCCATGTTGGCACGGTTTCGCTCATGCCTGCGGACAACATCGAGGGCTTCCGTCCTGAAATAGTCGCGGCCCTGAAGCAAATGCGCTTTGGCGTTCTTCGCTTTCCCGGCGGCAATTTCGTCTCTTCCTACGAGTGGCGTTACGGAGTCGGCGACATCGACCAGCGCCCACCTATCTTCGATCCCGTTTGGCACGCGGTGCAACCGAACGATGTTGGTACCGATGAATTCCTTACACTTTGCCGCCTGCTGGGCGTCGATCCCTACATCACCGTGAATGCCGGCTTTGGAGATGCCTGGTCCGCGCGCGACCTGGTTGAATACACCAACGGCGCGGCCACGACACCCATGGGTAAATGGCGCACGGCCAATGGACATCCACAGCCCTATCGCGTCAACCTTTGGGGTGTCGGCAACGAGCCCTGGGGTGACTACCAAATGGGCTCCATGTCGCTGCCTCAATTCGAGCTGAAGCACAACCTCTTCGCCAGGGAAATGCGTAAAGTTGATCCGTCAATCAAGCTCATCGCCGGCGGCGCCATGCCCGACGTGATGGAGGGTGCGGACCAGGCCAGACGCATCAACGGCCAATATGTCCCTGACTATCTTTCCGCAGCCGACTGGACCGGACAGATGCTCCTCAACTGCCTCGACAACATTGATATGGTCAGCGAGCATTACTATGCTTCCGGCGACCAGCATACCGACATGAAGTTGCAGAAGAAGGTGCCGATCAGTCCACCCTTGTCGTTCATCGAGTGGCAACGCGCGCCGGCCGTGCAAGTCCGTGCAAAGTATGAGCACTACCAGGAATACCTCAAGCGCATTCCTGCTCTCCGAGCAAAGCCCGTTCCTATCGCCATCGACGAGTGGGCATACTTCGGCGGCAGACCGAATTCCTACAAAACTGTTCCCGCCTATGCTTGGGCCTTCCACGAAATGTTCCGCCACTCCGACGTTTTCCAGATGGGTGCCTTGACCTTCGCAACCGCAACCATGAGTTCCAACCGCACTGAAGCGATTCTGAACCCGACCGGCATGCTCTTCAAGATGTACCGCGATCACTTTGGCGTCATCCCGGTCGAGGTCTCAGGAAACTCGCCGCAGCCTAAGCCAACCTTTCCGGCGGGCGGTGACCAGCCGGCTGTCAATCCAGGCAGTGACACTTATCCACTGGATGTCAGTGCCGCATTGAGCGAGGACCGTAAAACCTTGAGCATCGCCGTCCTCAATCCATCCGACGCCGAACAGAGCATACAGATCGCAGTCAACGGAACTAAGCTCGCGAGCGCCGGACAGTTGTGGCGCATGGCCCCCGATTCCATCGATGCAACGGTGCAGGTGGACAAAAAGCCGGAAGTCCAGGTGGAGGAACAGGCGGTTGGAGCATTGCCCGAAACCATTACCGTTCGCCCGTTCAGCGTGAACATTTATTCCTATCCGGTCAGGTAACCAGGTTCCTAAGAGAGGGTACAGATGAAACTACACAATCAATTCATTGCGTGCGCAATCACTTTGGCGGTCGTGTCGGGATCGATTCTCGCAGCCCAGGTGCAGACGATCGTTCCAGAAGTGGTTTCCGGCGCAAAGCCCGTAACGGTTGAGCACATCAAGATTCACGGCGCGGCTCTTGAAGGCAATCTCGAAGGCGACGCTGTCGATCGGGATGCAATCGTCTTCCTGCCACCAAGCTATGACAAGGAGAAGAAGCGCCATTATCCCGTGGTCTATGCCCTGCATGGCTATTCGATTGGCGCCGAACAATGGTCGCACGAGATTCACGTTCCGCAGACCGTCGAAGGCGCGTTCGCGACCGGGTCGCATGAGGTCATCGTCGTGCTGCCCGATTCCAAGACGGTCTACAACGGCTCGATGTATTCAAGTTCTGCGACTACCGGCGACTTTGAAAACTACATCGCTCGCGATGTAGTGGCCTACATGGACGCGCACTACCGCACCATTCCAAATCGCCAGAGTCGCGGCCTCGTCGGCCACTCCATGGGCGGCTACGGTGCGTCACGCATCGGCATGAAGCACCCGGAGGTCTTCGGCGCTCTTTACATCATGAGTCCCTGCTGCCTGTCTCCGATGGCTGGCGGATTCGGCCCTCCCGATCAGATGAAGGAGCGGGCAATTGCCAGTGAAAAGAAGGTTGCCGAGGCCAAGTCTCCAGCCGACCTGGCCGCGCAGTCGCCTGGTTTCGCTGCTGCACAATATGCAACGGCAGCGGCGTGGGCGCCCGACCCCAAAAACCCACCCCTCTACTTCGACCTGCCGACCAAGGACGGAGTTCCGTTGCCAGAGGTCGTGGCCAAATTCACAGCCAACTCACCGCTGTCTCTTGTCGATCAATATATCGGCAATCTCAAGCAATACCGCTCGATCGCAATGGACGTTGGCGATCAGGATGGGCTGCGTTTTGATGCCACCAGGCTGCACACGGTTTTCGATAACTATGGCATCGCAAACACCTTTGAAATCTACTCCGGCACGCACACCAGTGCGGTCGCGGATCGATTCCAGAATCACGTGCTGCCGTTTTTCAGCAAGAATCTATGCTTCACGGCAGATTGCCGTTAGTGCGCGCAGCGGATCAGGACCCAGCTTCAGACGGGATTCCAGATGCACGCGCAAATGACCAGGCGTTAGAATGCTGGCGCAAAGAGAGTCGAGATCATCATGCTTCTCAAGAGAGAAATTATTCGTAAGGGTTGTGATTCCTGGGCAGCGGCGTTGCTGCTGTTTCTCTTCTTCGCCACGCTGCCAGACATTTCGGCACAAATGCCCGGCCAGAATGCGCCTGGCCCTCCGCCTGCTCAAGTCGAGCAAACCAGGGATGGCATCCGCGCGACTGTGGGCAGCGAAGTCGTTAAGATCACCGTATGCACTGACTCGGTGATTCACGTCGTTGCTACGCCCGAGCCTTCCGCTCCCGCTGCGCCGCGCCCGTGGATGCTCGACGCTCCGCAATCCTGCCCCGGAGCGGCGTTCACCTTCACACAAGATGCGAAAGTGGCCATCCTGAAGACCGCAAAGCTCGAGGTCAGTGTCTATATCGAGCGCGGAAATCTCACTTTCCGGACCGCAGGCGGAGAATCGCTGCTCAACGAAGGCAACAGCATACCGCGCACTTATGAGCCGGTCGAGATCAATGGCGATCACACCTACCGCGTCACAGACCGCTTCTCTCCAACGATTACAGAGGCCCTCTACGGACTGGGTCAGCATCAGAGTGGCATGTTCAACTATCGAGGAGCCACTGTAGAACTGGGACAAAACAACACCGATGTCGCCATCCCACTCTTGATTTCAAGCAAGGGCTACGGGTTGTTGTGGAACACAGCGGCCCTCACCTACTATGACAATCGCTTCCCGCTCGATTTGAAGCTGACTTCGATCGCCGGTAAGTCGATTGACTATTACTTCCTCTACGGCGCGGAGATCGACACCATCCTCCACGAGTACCGCAGCATGACCGGCCACGCGCCCATGCTGCCAAAGTGGGCTTACGGATTCTTTCAATCGAAGGACCGCTACGTTTCGCTCGACGAGATTCGCGGGATCGCGCAACGCTATCGACAGGAGCATATCCCGCTCGATGCCATGGTGCAGGATTGGTTCTGGTGGAAGACCGAGGGCGACCCAATCTTCAATTCCAACTATCACGACGTAGCACAGGATCTCGAAGCCCTGCACAAAGAGAACGTACACGCCATGATCTCTGTCTGGGGCCTGCTCGATCCCGAGTCCGAGACGTACAAGATTCTGGATGCGAAGCACGAGCTCGTGGCTGGCGCGCACGTCTATGACGCCACCAACCCCGAGGCGCGCGATCTCTACTGGCAGCATCTGCCTGGCAAGCTGCTGGCACAGGGATGGGACGCCTTCTGGCTGGATAGTGCCGAGCCAGAAGAATACTGGCCGCACATGGGCGATGCCATCCTCAGCAGCCGCCAGCTCGCCGTCGGCAACGGCGCCGAATTCACAAACGTCTTCCCTCTCCTGCACACCCTCGGCGTGCAGGATCACTGGAAAGCCCAGAATCCGAGTAAGCGCGTCTTTCTGCTCACCCGCTCAGCGTTCCTGGGCCAGCAACGCGTCGGCGCCACCGTCTGGTCGGGAGACGTCTACGGCACCTACTGGGGATTGAGCCATCAGGTTCCTGCCGGTCTCAATTTCGCCTTGTCCGGGGCTCCATATTGGACCACCGACATCGGTGGATACTGGCCGCCCCACGACGACCCTCTCGCCGATCCCGAGTTTCAGGAGCTTTACGCCCGCTGGTTTGAGTACGGCACGTTCTGCCCCATCTTCCGCACCCACGGCCACCGGCCGCATAACGAGTTGTGGAGCTTCGACAAAGTCAAGCCGATCCTGGTCAGCTACGACAAGCTCCGCTATCGCCTGATGCCCTATATCTATTCGCTGGCCTGGAAAGTGACGAGCGAGGATTACACGATTCAGCGGCCACTGGTGATGGACTGGCGAACGGATCCAAAGATCTCTAACATCGGTGATCAGTTCATGTTCGGGCCCGCCATCCTCGTCAATCCCGTGTTGAAAGCCAATACAACCAAACGAAACGTCTACCTTCCCGCGGCACCCGCATGGTTCGACTTCTGGACCGGCAAATCGCTCTCTGGCAACCAGGAGGTTGACGCCAATGCACCCCTCGATCGATTACCACTTTTCGTGCGCGCGGGTTCCATCGTCCCCATGGGTCCGGAAATCGAGTACACCGCGCAGGATCCCGCAGGGCCAATCGAGCTTCGCATCTATCGGGGAGCCGATGGCAAATTCGATCTTTACGAAGATGCCGGCGACGGCTACGAGTACGAGAAAGGCGAACACGCTGTGATTCCCATTCGATGGGACGATCATAACGGCTTGCTGACAATCGGCGCTCGCGAAGGATCCTTTCCAGGGATCATTGAAGCTCGCAGGTTTCGCGTCGTCCTCGTTGCGGACGGACACGGTGCGGGCGCTGAGGTGACTGGCTCGGCGAACGCAGAAATTCGCTATGAAGGCAAGGAAGTTAAAGCAAATATCAAGTAACCTGCGCCTGCACCGGACTTCGCAAAGCGGGGTCCGCGCCGCGCTCGCATTCGCTTCGGGGAAAGAAGGCTGATCATGACACGTTGCAAACTCTCGCTTCTGCTGGCTGCTGTATTGTGTGCGCCTTTGGCCGCCCAGGCTGAATCTGCCGAACCCTGTGCCGCTCTCGCTGGCCTCAAGATCGACGGCGTCGAAATCACCAGGGCTGCGCTCGTTTCCGCCGGAACCACTGTCCCACCGCCGTACCCCGGCGCTCCCGCTCTCGGCCCGTTTCCCGCGCACTGCCGAGTCGATGGAATGATCAATCGCCGCAAGGGCATCGACGGTCAGGAATTTGGCATCGGCTTTGCCCTTGCCCTGCCCGAGAGTGCCAACTGGAATGGCAACTTCATGATGCAAGGCGGCGGAGGTGGCAATGGCACCGTAGCCTATCCCGCCGGGGCCAGCTACGCCGGCGACAAGCCTGCACTCTCTCGCGGATTCGCCGTGGCCAGCACCGATACAGGACACAAAGCAAAAACAGGCGCCTTCGATTTTTCTTTCATGCGTGACCAGCAGGCATATCTCGACTTCGCTTTCCTTGCCAATGCTGAGGTCGCAGGAGTGTCGAAACAGATCATCGCAACCTATTACCGCAAACCGGCGGCATACTCATATTTCGTCGGCTGCTCCACCGGCGGGCGCGAAGGTATGATCCTCTCGCAACGCTATCCATCGGCTTTTAACGGCATTGTTTCGGGCGACCCGGCCATGCGTACAGGCCTTTCCAATCTGGCCATCGGCCAATGGATCCCAGTTGCATATAACCAGGCCGCGCCTAAGGACGCCTCCGGCAAGCCACAGATAGATAAGTTCCTTACCGACAGCGATCGCTCGCTCTTCATGGACGCGCTCATGAAGCAGTGCGATGCAAAAGATGGCGTCGCCGACGGCATGATCTCTGACCCTCTCAGCTGCACGTTCGATCCCGCAGTGCTCGCTTGCAAGGCCGGCCAGAAAGAGCAATGCATCGCGCCTGAAAAAATCAGCGCCATCAAGAAAGCCTTCGCCGGACCTAAAAACGCATATGGCACTCAGGTCTATCCCGGTTTCCTCTATGACGGGGGCATTGCGATGAAGGGTTTTGTCTCAGGCTTGCTGGCCATGGGACCAAGCGGCATCTTCGGCCCATACACCAGCGCGACGGAAATCGACGTAGACCAGCTCGCACTCCACGCCTCGGATCCACTCGTCGAGCCCGCTACCACTAATCTCACCACCTTTTCTCTCAATGGCGGCAAGCTCATCTTCTTCCACGGCGACAGTGATCCTTGGTTCTCACCGCTCGATACGCTCCGGTACTACCAGTCGCTTGCTGTAGACAACGGCGGCGCCGAAAAGGTTTCCGAATGGAGCCGCATGTTCCTCGTCCCCGGCATGGCACACTGCGGCGGTGGGCCGGCCCTCGATCACTTCGACATGCTCTCCGCCGTCGTCGACTGGGTCGAGAAGGGGAAGGCACCCGATTCCGTCATCGCCACCGGTCAGGCATTCCCAGGCCGCGCCCGCCCGCTCTGCCCCTATCCAAAGCACGCGCAGTACAACGGAAACGGTGACACTCAGGATGCCAGCAACTTCAATTGCCAGGACCCGCCACATCAATAGCAACGGGGCTACCTCCACGGTTCACCAACAATGCTGATGAAGAGATCAAGGCGGCCAACTACCCCGACATTCGCTTCACCGTTGGCGGTCATCCCGCCTACCACCATGTCGATGCGATCGATGGCGACTCACGCGTCGTCTCCTCTGTCGCACCTGCCGGCTACATGCTGCTGGAAGGAACCTCCCCCAGCACGTCCCCATCCCTTCGCTTCAAGAGCGATCTCAGGATGGGTGATTGAAAGTGTCTCTTCACGGTGATGGCGTAAAAATCCTCAAAGAGCTGGGGCACGACGCAATACTCAACCAGTACACCGGTTCGAAGCTCATCCTGAACGACCACCGTCGGCACCAGCGCAATTGCATCCGTGTCTCGGGCCAGGAGTCGAAGCATCGCCATATCATCGACCTCCGCGAGTACACGGTAAGAAGCCCGATTCTGCTCGCAAAGGAGATCAAATCCCGCCCGGATTTCGCTTTCCAAACTCGGTAGCAAAATCGGAAATGCCGCCAGGTCGTCTGGAAAGATAAATGGGCGCTTGGTGCGTCGTGGCTTTCCAACCAGGCTCACTGGCTGCCGGGCGATACGATGCGACTGCCATGGATTTTGAGCGTCACGATGAACTCTCCGGTTCGAGAGAACCAGGTCAATACTATGAACGCTCAGTCGAGCGAGAAGGTCAGCCAGCGTGCCAGACTGAAGAACCATCTCGATATCGCTGAGGCGCAGCAACGGGCGAACGAAGTTCTCCTGAAAGTTGCGGGAAAGAGTTGCCACCGCGCCGATGCGGACCGTTTGCCGCTTGCGAAATTCCCCATCCTTCATTAAGGAATAGAGTTCATTGCCAGTGACAAAAATCGTCTCGGCGTATGTCAAAGCCAATCGCCCCGCTTCGGTTAGCTGCAGGCTCCTGCCTTCACGAAGAAAGAGTGCCTGACCGAAATCATCTTCAAGCGACTTGATCTGCGAAGAGAGCGCTGACTGCGAAACGTGCAGTTGGGCAGCGGTGCGCGTCAGGTTCCCTTCCTTGGCAACCGCCCAGAAGTAGTAGAGATGGTGGTAGTTCAACCTCATGTGCAATCAATCTTTCTAATCGAACGATACATTCTGATATATGCATTTTACAGAATCACCGGAATGTCTCAAAGTAAAGAAAGCGAAAGGAAAATTTTCGATGGCCCAACTGCAGCACCTATGGCCACCTCAGAGCGCCATGCTGCTTTGGGTGCCGTCCGTTCTTTACCTTCTTGTAGGCTTAGCCTCCCGTTTACACTCTGGACGCAGGCTCGCGATTGACTCGCTCTGGGGTTGGTCGCGCCTTGCCAGTTTGATCGCGCTGTTCTTCTCGATTGCTTTTTGTACCGACGCTGTTGTTCATGGGCCGTCTTTAGTTCGCGGACCAAGGCTATTCGCGCTGAGGGCTTTCGGCGAGTGCCGTCTCAGCTTTCAGTCGGACTCGGTCGAAGCACTTATGCTTCTGCTCGTCACCTTCCTTGGCTGGGTTATCGTGAGCTATTCACGAAATTACATGGCCGGAGATCCAGAAGAGCGCAGCTATATTCGTAACTTGATGCAAACTCTTGCTTCTGTAAGCCTGCTGATTGTGACAAACAATCTCATTATCTTCTTAGTTGCATGGGTTGCCACTAGCCTGTCGCTTCACGGTCTCCTCACTCTGTATCCCGAGCGACAGCCAGCCTTGATCGCGGCCCACAAAAAGTTCCTCGCCAGCCGTCTGGGCGACGTTGCACTTCTTTGCGGCGTCGTCCTGCTGGGTTCACAAACGGGTAGCTTTGAGATAGACGAGGTACTGCGTCGAATAGCGGGAATGCATCCCGTTCCACCCCCCCTGCACCTTGCCGCCACTCTGCTGGCACTCAGCGCCACGATCAAATGCGCACAGCTCCCTTTGCATGGCTGGCTGATTCAGGTGATGGAGGCGCCAACACCGGTCTCGGCTCTGCTCCACGCTGGAGTCGTAAATCTAGGTGGCTTCATGCTCATCCGACTCGCGCCGGCCGTCACTACGACCCCAATTGCACAACTCTTGCTTGTTGTAGTCGGCTGTTTGACTGCTGTCATTAGTTCGCTGGTGATGACGACGCGCATCAGTATCAAGGTTAATCTTGCCTGGTCAACCTGTGCTCAAATGGGATTCATGCTGATGGAGTGCGGGCTGGGACTCTACGCTCTCGCTTTCCTCCATCTGCTGGCGCATTCACTCTACAAGGCACACGCATTCCTTGGGTCGGGCGGCGCGGTGCAACAAGCACTGCTCAAGCGAACTGCACCGCAAGCTAAGCCAACTAGCATGGTGATCTTCATCGGCAACGCTTTCTTCGGCCTGCTGGTGGCAACCTGCTTCGCGATCCAATGGCGACAAACCTCGCAGATCGAGGCAACTACCGTCTTCTGCATTGTGGTCGCGGGGCTCGCGATCGCGGTGATTCTCACAGCCAGTCTCTCCGCTCGCAATCTAAGTACGTCTTTGCTGTTTCTCCTGTCAGCTTTCGGGATTAGCGGCCTCTACTTCGGCTATGACAAACTCTTCCAATCCCTCGTGCCGTCTGCGTCAATCGCTCATAACTACGATCGCAACGTGCTCATCTTCGCCGCAGTCGGCTTTGCACTTCTTTACATAGTCCAGGGCAGCCTTCGTGCCAGACCTCTGGGACGTTTTGCGGCTGCACTCTATCCATGGTTCTACGCCGGCCTATATCTCGATGAGCTCTTTACACGCGCCACATTTCGTTTGTGGCCTGCGGATCAATTGAAAATGACAACGCCTCGGCGAGACGCCGCACGACCATTCGAATCGAAAGGAGTCGCTCTTTGAGTTCACTTGAACGAGACTCACCACTCAGTCTCGATATGAGCTTCCTCGGCGAAGCCATCGACATGGCCTGCGGGCAGATCGCGCCAAGTTGGCCGCTGGACCAATCGATTGCCGTTAATCCTTACTGGGGGATCATTGACACTCCAATTCATCTGGCCGCTTCCCTGAACGAGAGCTACTCAGGCTCGCATATGCTCATGCCACGCAGCTACTATCGCGAGCAATGGCGTTCAGGCACAGTCTCCAGGGAGCATTTGCAAGGCGCGTTGGATCGGACAAGGCCGAGCCTCTCCATCGAGGATCTCCTCGGCGAACTTGAAATCGAGCCACCACAAGCCCCACGAGTTCCGCTGATGGCTTCAATGGCCGATTTGCAGCGTGACCTGTTGCACGGCATGTCAATCAGCGATTTTATCGTTCACAACATAAGCCAGCACTGCGCTTCTTACTTTGATCGGTGTCAGGCATCCTGGGGATCTCAGCATAAGCAAGACCTCTACTCGAGTTGGCTGCACCACGCCCGCACAGACTTGAGTCCCTGGCTTCTGATGGGCATCCATAACGCCCGCGATTATGCAAACTCTCTTCCACTCGATCCGCGTTCCCTGATTGCAGAGGCAATGACAGCTTTGCCGGTTCCATCCGAAGAATGGGCTGGTTACCTGACGTCGCTACTGATGAGCGTCAATGGCTGGGCTTCGCGGTGCGCTTACGAGCGGTGGCAGGCCAGGCTGGCAAACAAGGAAGATGACCACATCGTCCAACTACTGGCCATCCGTCTTGCGTGGGAGCACTTTGCCTTCATCCATCTGCTTGATTCGGAAGTACCGGCCGCATGGACATCTGCATGGCGTAGACTCGCAGAATTTCGTCAGCATTCCAGACAACACTTGGCTCATGACTGGATCTTTCAGGAAGCTTTGGAATGCTCTTACCAGCAGTCGCTTTGTTCCGCGCTCACCAAAACTCCGCCATCCTTACAATTGGCAATCAATTCAACGCCGGCAGTTCAGGCGGTTTTCTGCATCGATGTCCGTTCTGAAGTAATACGGCGTGCGCTCGAAAGCTGCTGCGATGAAATTCAGACACTTGGCTTTGCCGGCTTCTTTGGTTTGCCGATCTCCTACACGCCCCTCGGAACCTGCGAAGCGCGTCCACAACTGCCCGGATTGCTGTCGCCCAATCTACAGGTCTCGGAGAGTACAGGCTCAACGCAGGGCGATCAGGCGGTATTGGCTGCCAGACAGAAGATGCTGCGCATCAAGTCGGTTTGGAAAGACTTTAAGTCATCGGCAAGCTCGACATTTACCTTTGTTGAATCCTGCGGTCTCTTTTACGCATTTGCACTCGCGAGAAACACATTGCGCAAAGCTGGTTCGGCAAATGACTCTCTTTTGTCTACCTCAAATGAGAGACAGGCTCTGCGCCCATCGCTTGGTTTGAGAGATGATCAGGTCGGACCTTCCACTGAAAGCCTTTGTGCAATGTTGGTCGGTATTCTGACCAATATGAGTCTCACCGCAAACTTTGCTCGACTGGTTGCTCTTATCGGCCACGGTAGCCAGAGTACAAACAATGCACATGCTGCTGCGCTCAACTGCGGTGCCTGCGGCGGGCAATCCGGCGAGGTGAACTCAAGGCTCCTGGCGAGCCTCCTCAACAACGAAAGCATTCGCGCGGGGCTACTTCATCACGGCATCGCACTGTCATCGAAAACCTGTTTTGTAGGTGGACTGCACAATACGATGACCGACGAAGTCACGCTCTTCGATACGGATTGCTTACCCGAAAGTCACGCTCCTGATATCGCACGCCTGCAAGACTGCTTCCGACAAGCAGGTCATCGTGCGCGCAGCGAGAGAGCCGAGTCTGTCGGGATCACCGGCAAGCAAACCACTTCCGCGAAAGACCTCTTGCATCAATACCAGGACCGTAGCCGAGACTGGTCCCAGGTTCGTCCAGAATGGGGGCTTGTGAACAATGCGGCATTCCTCATCGCCCCCCGAAGCCGCAGTCGCGGCGCGAACCTGGGCGGCCGGGTGTTTCTGCACGAGTATCGGTGTGATCTGGACCAGGATGGCAGCGTTTTAGAGGCGATCATGACCGCTCCGATGCTCGTTACAAACTGGATTAACATGCAGTATTACGCTTCCACCGTAGACAACAAAATGTACGGAAGCGGCAATAAGGTCCTGCATAACGTTGTTGGAGGCATGTTAGGCGTCTTCGAAGGGAATGGCGGGGACCTTCGCATTGGGCTACCGATTCAGTCACTTCATGATGGACAATCGCTTCGCCACACCCCGCTGCGACTGAGCGTCTTTATCGAAGCGAAACAGAATGTGATCTCGGCAATCATTGATAAGCATGAGGTAGTTCGCCGCCTTGTCCATAATTCATGGCTTCACATCTTCCAGATCGAGCCGGGATCTAACATCATCTCGCGCGGCCCTTTCCTGTAGGACATAAAGTCGTCCGCATGGATCAGAATGTCGCCATCGGGAAAACGGAGACGGGCGTGGTGTCCGTGCGTGTCGCTGATACAAACGATTCGCACTTTTGCCATCACAGGGCCCATACCTTCTTTGACGGCGCTCGCGGCTGTAGCGTGCGGAGCGGTCGTTTCCTCACCTGGCCTGCCACCTGAGAACCTGCAAGCATTCGGCCAAAGGATGAAGCGACCGCTCGTGTTGTGCTCAATTTCTGTTGAGGGAACCTTGCATCGCGAATTCGTCCAAAGTTAGCTCGACCTGAGAAATTGGAAGGTGAAAATCTTCGGCAACCTCAGCACGAAAGAGCACAACCTCAACGAGAACCGGGATAACCCGATGCCACGCTGAGGCTGTGCTTTTTTAGAACGATCCAGAAAGTTGTGACGAGAGGTCAAAACGCTCTGCGATCAAATCAATCAGAGATCAAAGCGATCCAGATTCATCACCTTCGTCCAGGCTGCGACGAAGTCATGCACGAAAACCTGCTGCGAATCCGCTGAGGCATAGACCTCGGCGAGGGCTCGAAGCTGGGAGTTTGAACCGAAGACGAGATCGACCACTGTTCCTGACCATCTGGCAGCGCTGGTTGTGCGATCATTGCCATCCAGCACGCCTTCCAATGCGGCGGACTTCTGCCACTTTGTATCCATGTCGAGCAGGTTGACGAAGAAATCGTTGGTCAGTGTTCCTGGTTGTTTGGTAAAGACGCCATATTCTGAGCCACCGAAGTTGGCATTGAGTGCGCGCAGACCACCGACCAGAACAGTCATTTCAGGAGCGGTGAGAGTGAGCAGGTGAGCCTTATCCACCAGCAGTTCAGCCGCTGTTGCCTCTTGCCCTTTGCGGATGTAATTGCGGAAGCCGTCCGCGGTCGGCTCAAGTACTGCGAAGGAGTGCACATCCGTCTGTTCCTGTGACGCATCCGTGCGACCCGGCGTGAAGGGAACCTTGATGTCGTGGCCCGCCTTCTTTGCAGCCGCCTCCACGGCTGCAGAGCCTGCGAGAACGATCAGATCCGCAAGCGAGACCTGCTTGTCACCTGCATGAACTGCGTTGAAGTCCGCTTGGATGCCTTCGAGACTCTGAAGAATCGTTGCCAGTTCTGCAGGCTGGTTGACTGCCCAATCCTTTTGCGGTGCGAGGCGAATGCGTGCCCCGTTGGCTCCGCCGCGCTTGTCTGTGCCGCGGAAGGTTGATGCCGAGGCCCAGGCAGTCGTGACGAGCTGAGAAATTGACAGTCCAGACGCAAGGATTGTGGCCTTCAGTGCGGCAATTTCCGCCTCACCGATCAATTCATGATCGACGGCAGGAAGGGGATCCTGCCAGATGAGCGGCTCAGCGGGAACGAGCGGACCAAGATACCGCGAGAGAGGCCCCATGTCGCGATGAGTCAGCTTGAACCAGGCCCTGGCGAAAACATCAGCGAAATACGCCGGATCGCCCAAGAAGCGCTTGGAAATCTCCTTGTAGCTGGGGTCCATGATCAGGGCGAGGTCGGTCGTAAAC
>JANYDG010000029.1 GCA_025359885.1 Acidobacteriota bacterium | reverse complement strand
AGAGACAGCTTGCAAAGTATGCACCCCGTACGACGCTCCAATTGCCAACGCATTGCCGTACAGAACCGTCATTGCCCTGAAATTGCCCGATGAATTGATTTAATTGGCGTCCCCGACGGGATTCGAACCCGTGTTATCGCCGTGAAAGGGCGGTGTCCTAGGCCGGGCTAGACGACGGGGACGCGGCAGACCGGGCGGAGTTGCTCCGCATAACGGCACTCTCTGAGGCTACCAACTTGCGGCGGCAGTGTCAAAGTTCCGGCCAAATCTATTGAATTGCGAGTTCAAAACTGCGAGTTCACGCCTGCCAGTTCGAGCCCTTCCCACGTCTCCATTGCCTGCGCAGCATCTCTATTCGCAATGCCCACCCCCGCCATGCGTCCACTCAAACGCATTTTGCCAGTCGTTCTTCCGCTCACCTCACCTTCGGCTATTCTTTGAGAGTGAACGCCCGCTACCGCTATCTCGACATTCTCACCATCGGATTCGTCGTGGTCCTGCTCGTTTCCAACCTGATTGGCCCCAAAATCTGCCAGATTGGCCCCTTGCTCGTGAGCGGCGCACAACTCCTCTTTCCCGTCGCCTACATTTGCGGAGACATCTTTACCGAGGTCTACGGCTACGCCGCCTCGCGCCGCGCCATCTGGATGGGATTCTTTGGAATGGGCCTGCTCGCCCTCATGGGCCAGGTCGCCGTTGCCCTGCCTCCCGCCCCCGGATGGCACAACCAGCAAGCCTTCGCCACCGTCTTCGGGCTGGTGCCACGCTTTGCCATCGCCAGCCTTGTCGCCTACTGGGCCGGCGAATTTACCAACAGTTACACCCTCGCCAAGCTCAAAATCCTCACCGGGGGCCGATTGCTCTGGACGCGCACCATCGGCTCCACCATCGCCGGCCAGTTCGTCGATACCGTCGTCGTACTCCTCATCGCCTTCTGGGGCGTTGAATCCGGTCCAAAAATCCTCATCATGATCGCCTCTTCCTACGGATTCAAGGTTGTCTATGAGACCCTCGCAACCCCGCTTACGTATTTCATCGTCAGCCGACTCAAGAGCGCTGAGGGCATTGACACTTTTGACCGGGGAACCAATTTCAGCCCCTTTGCGTTCTAAAGTTGTGTCCTCCAGACGCCGTTGAAGCATGCGTGATCAGCCCTTGCAGCGTTCCTTTGGGTGCAGTCTCTAATTTCTTGCAACAGTTCAGTCGCTCAACTCATCTATGCAGGTGACTACTTCGCGCCATCCCTGGATGTTCTGTGCGCCTCCTGAAACATCCAAAGGCTCTGCAACACCATCGGTTCAGGATCTCAGGGCAGGAAATTCGCCCTCAGGTTGATCCTCCACAACTCGCCCTGCGGCGGAAATAATGCTAGTGAGGTCCATCGTTGTCACGTCAATTCCTTGGAATCGCCCTCTTTTTACCTGCTGTTTTCATTCCTGTTGGCTGCAAGCAGCCGGTAGCCGCCTCTGCGCCCGCGATGCAGGCTCTGCCCGTCCAAACCCAGGAAGTGTCTCTGTCTCCCGTGCAGGATAGTTCGGACTACGTTGCCACGATCAAATCCCGGCGGTCCGCCACGGTGATGCCTCAGGTCAGCGGCAATCTCATCCAGTTGCTGGTCAAGTCGGGTGACCACGTCAAGGCAGGCCAGGTCATCATGACCGTGGACCCCTCCCGGCAACAGGCCCTTGTCGATGCCCAGCGCTCCACTGAAAACCAGAAAAAAGCCCTGGTCGACTACTCCACTCAACAGAATGACCGCCAGCAAAAACTCTTTGACGCCGGCATCATCAGCCGTGATGCTCTCGAACAGGCTGAACAGACATTCAAAAATACCCGCGCCGATTGGGAAGCCGCCATCGCCACCCGCAAGTCCCTTGAAGAGCAGCTCGCCTACTACCGCATCAAAGCCCCGTTTGACGGCACAGTCGGAGACGTTCCCGTCCATCTGGGAGACTACGTCACCACCGGAACTCCGCTCACCACGGTTGATGAGAACAAAGATCTCGAGGCCTACATCTACGTCCCCACCGAGCGCAGCACACAGGTCCGCACCGGTATTGCCGTCCAGCTACTCGACCCTAGCGGCAAGGCGATCGAGACCACCAGCGTCGACTTCCTCTCTCCCCAGGTCGATAGCTCCCTGCAAGGCATCCTGGTCAAGGCCCCGGTGCACTCCGGCCCCGAGGCGCTCCGCTCCGCTCAAATCGTCAAGGCCCGCATAGTCTGGAAAACATCGCCCATGGCGGTCATTCCCTTTCTCGCCGTCTCCCGCCAGGGCGGCCAGAGTTTCGTCTTTCTCGCTGTGAAGCAGCCGGATGGCCATTTCGCTGCCCGCCAGACCTCAGTCACCCTTGGGCAGACCATCGACAATTCCTACTCCGTTATCTCGGGAATCAAGCCAGGAGACAAGCTCATCGTCTCTGGCACTCAATTCCTCGTGGACAACATGCCCGTTCAGCCCCTCGGCTAAATTCCTGGTACGTCGTGGTGTCCGGGGCGCTCCGGGCCCAGACACAGTCCAGGTAGCCAGGCCGCAATGACAGGCCCGATTGACAGGCCCGAATCACAGGCCAGGAAAACAGGAAGGAACACATCCTTTGTTTGTAGATTTCTTCATCCGTCGTCCCGTATTTGCCACCGTTTCGGCGCTGCTCATCATCCTCGCCGGAGCGGTCTGCATTCCCTCGCTCCCCATCTCGCTTTATCCTCAACTGGCTCCGCCCCAGGTCATCGTCACGACCGCCTATATTGGCGCGGACGCTGAGACCGTCGAAAAGGCCGTCACCATCCCCCTCGAAGAGTCGATCAACGGCGTCCAGGGCATGCATTACATCAGCTCTGCCAGCACCAACAGCGGCGTCAGCTCCATCACCGTCACCTTCGATACCGGATACGACCTCTCCATCGCCGCCGTTGACGTGCAAAATCGCGTTGCCAGCGTCACCGGCCGCTTGCCCTCTGCTGTCAACGCCGCCGGCATCTCCATCACCAAGGCCAACAGCAACTTCGTCTTCGGCTCCGGCTTCTTTACCCGAGACAACCGCTACTCCAACGAATTCATTTCCAACTACCTCGACGTCTACGTCAAAGATGCCCTCAAGCGGGTCAAAGGCGTCGGCGATGTCCAAATCTTCGGCGAACGCAAATACGCCATGCGCATCTGGCTTGACCCCGCCAAGCTCGCAGGACGCAACCTGACCGCCACCGACGTCGTCAGCGCCCTCCTCGAACAAAACGTCGAAGTCCCCGCCGGCCAACTCGGCCAGCCGCCCTCAGACAACCGGCAGTCTTTCCAGGTCGCCGTCCGGGTCGTCGGTCGGCTCAGTGACCCGGACCAGTTCAACAACATCATCGTCAAAAACACCCCCAACGGCCTCGTCCAGCTTAAAGACGTGGGTCACGCCATCGTCGGCGCTGAAAGCTACGCCAGCAATCTCAAGTTCCAGGGCTATACCGCCGTCGGCATCGGCGTCCAGCAGCTCTCCAATGCAAATGCGCTCGACGTTGACCGCGACGCCAAAGCCATGCTCAAGGAGCTCTCCAAGAGCTTCCCCCCTGGCCTCGAATACGCCGTCGCCTTCGACTCCACCACCATCGTGGGCGACTCCATCCGCGAAGTGCTCATCACCCTCGGCGAAGCAGTCGTCATCGTCATTGTGGTCATCTTCCTCTTCCTGCTTGACTGGCGGGCCACCATCATCCCCGCCGTGACGATCCCCGTATCGCTCATCGGCACCTTCGCTTTCATCAAGCTCTTTGGCTTCTCAATTAACTCGCTCACCCTCTTCGGCATCACTCTGGCCACCGGTCTGGTCGTGGACGACGCCATCGTGGTCATTGAAAACGTCCAGCGCCACATCGCCATGGATCACTGCGACCCCCACAAGGCTGCCTCTGACGCCATGGGCGAGGTCACCAGCGCCGTCATCGCCACCTCGCTCGTGCTGATCGCCGTCTTCGTGCCCGTTTCCTTTTTCCCCGGCACTACCGGCATTCTCTACCGCCAGTTTTCGCTGACCATCGCGTTCGCCATCGCCATCAGCGCCTTCAACGCGCTCACCCTTTCCCCGGCGCTCGCCGCTCTCTTCCTCCGTGGAGAAGAAGCCAAATATCAGCAGCTCGATTTCCTCCACATCCGTCCCCTCTCTCGCGCCTACTCCTCCGCCGCCCACGGCATCGACGACTTCATCAGCTGGATCTCGCGCATCTATGGCAAGGTCATTCACGTGGCCCTCAAGCTGCGCTACCTGCTCCTGCTCCTTTTCTTTGCGGGCCTCGCCGGGGCCGGATACATGTACATCCACGTCCCCACGGGCTTCATTCCGCAGGAAGATCAGGGCTATCTCATGGTCATCGTGCAGGCCCCGCCCGGTGCCTCGCTCTCTGAGACCACTTCCATTTCTGACAAGGCCCAGCTGGTTCTCGCTCAGAATCCTGACATCCTCGGTGCCTTCGCCGTCTCTGGTTTCTCCATGTCCGGCAGTGCGCCCAACGCGGGCATGATCTTTGCCGCCCTCAAGCCTGCGGACCAGCGCCGCGGACCAGGTCACTCCGCCGCTGAAATCGTAGCCGGACTCTCTCCGCGTCTCTTCATGGTCCCCGGTGGCACCGTAGCCATGTTCCAGCCCCCTGCCGTCGCAGGCCTCGGTTCCTTTGGCGGATTCCAGTTCATCCTCCAGGACCAGGGCAAAAACACCCTCCAGGATCTGGACCGCGTCGCCCACACCATGGTCGGAGCTGCGCGGGCAAATCCAAATCTCGGCCTCGACCGCCTCTTCACCACCTTCTCGGCCAGTGACCCGCAACTGCTTGTCAGCATCGACCGCCCCAAGGCCAAGGCCATGGGTGTCTCGCTCACCCAGATCTCCACCACCCTCAACGTCTTCATGGGCTCTGAATACGTCAACGACTTTGACTTCAACAACCGTACCTACCGCGTCTACGTGCAGGCCGACCAGCCCTTCCGCATGAACGCCCGTGACCTCCACTCCTTCTACGTCCGCTCCGACGCCGGCCAGATGATTCCTCTCGACAGCCTCGTCACCGCAAAGGAAACCTCAGGCCCGCAGGTCATCTCCCACTACAACCTCTTCCGCTCGGTTGAGATCGACGGCGATGCCGCCCGCGGCAAAAGCTCCAGCGAAGGCATCACCGCCATGCAGAACCTCGCCAAAAGCGTCATGATGCCCGGCATGTCCTACAGCTGGACCGGCCTAACCGCCGAGGAAATCGAGTCCAGCGGCAAAGCCATCATCATCTTTGCTCTCGGCATTCTGGTGGTTTATCTGACTCTCTCCGCCCAGTACGAGAGCTTCGCCCTGCCGTTCATCATCCTGCTATCGGTGCCCATGGCCGTCCTCGGCGCGCTCGCGGCTGTCTCTGCGCGTGGCCTGTCAGACGACGTCTACTGCCAGATCGGTCTGGTTATGCTCATCGGGCTGTCTTCCAAAAACGCCATCCTCATCGTTGAATTCGCCGAACAGTTGCGCGAAAAAGGCCGCACCATCGTCGAAGCAGCCATCGAGGCCGGCGAACTGCGCCCCGGCCCATCCTCATGACCAGCTTCGCCTTCATCCTCGGCATCCTGCCCCTGGTCTTTGCCACGGGCGCTGGCGCCCTCGGCCGCCACTCCGTCGGCACCACCATCGTCGGCGGCATGCTCCTCTCCACCCTCCTCAACCTGATCTTCATCCCCGTCCTCTACGTCATCCTCAGCGGTCTGCTGGCTCGTATCAAACCCCGCTCAGCCCCAGCCGGCTGCCCACCCGCAGGGGAAGCCAAGGCCTGATCCAAGGCAAACCTCCGCTAGTCAACCCAGCAAATTTGGGTGCTCCACCCTCGCCACGCACTTGTTTTTGTGGCCAGGGTGGGGAGGGCCAACCGTTGTCTTGTCATCCTGAGCAAGGCAAAGGACATGCTTTTCACACTTCACACTCACACTCACCACCCCCGGTGCACCACCACGCCATCCCGAATCCGCTGATAAACCTCCGCCGTCACCACACCCCTGTCCAGCAAATCCAGCTTCGTCCGGTACGGCCTGAAGCGCACAATCCGTCCCGCCCAACTCGCCGTCATCCCCGGCACGCGCAGCAATTCAGCCACCGTCGCCTGGTTCACATCCACCGGCGTCACCGCTCCCGGAGCTCCATTTCCAGCCAGCAGCATTCCCGCCATCACCCACACCGTTATACGCATCCAGCCATTGTCCCCCTGAATGCTGCGTGCGCACGACAAATATTCACAGCATTCCATTTGACAAACCCCCACCCACTTTCATAACCTCAAGGTCGAGATGCAACTCCACCTCCATCATCGCCACCACCATCATCACGCGATGACATGTCGGCGGACTGCTTCGGCCTAGAATCACTGGAACCACACGGCCAATCTCCCAAGCAGAATTCACTCAAAGCCCGCCGGCACTCAAGCCAGCGGGCTTTTTGCTGTCTGCCCGCAGCATCTCCGGTTTAACTCAACCCCAACCGAGTCCGTGAGACTCAGAGAAGTGAAATGACGACCCAACTACCAACAATAGACTTCGAAAAGATGGACGGCCTCGTCCCCGGCGTAGTCCAGGACAACGCCACCGGCGAAATCCTCATGCTCGGCTTCCTCAACCCCATCAGCTACCAGAAATCCCTCGACTCCGGCTTCGTCACCTTCTGGAGCCGCACCCGCCAGAAGCTTTGGATGAAAGGCGAAACCAGCGGCAACCGCCTCCGCATCGTCTCCATCGCCACCGATTGCGACTTCGATACCCTGGTCTTCAAGGTGGTCGTTGAAGGCGACGGCCTCGTCTGTCACGAAGGCACCGTCTCCTGCTTCACTAAAAACATCCCACTCCCCACCGCCAGCGCAGAAGAGGTCTCCAGTGGCAAATAAGATTCGTCTCGGCATCCCCAAAGGCTCCCTCCAGGATGCCACCATCGCTCTGTTCAAACGCGCCGGCTGGAATATCTACGCCGACGGCCGCAGCTACTTCCCCTCGATCGACGACAAGGAAGTCGAGTGCATGCTCATCCGCGCCCAGGAAATGGCCCGCTACGTTGAGCACGGCGTTCTTGACGCCGGCCTCACCGGCATCGACTGGGTTGTCGAAAGCGGCCTCGAAGTCACCAGCATCACCTCCCTCACCTACGCCAAACAGAGCCGCCGCAAGGTCCGCTGGGTCCTCGCCGTGCCCGAGGGTTCAGGCTACGAAAAGGCTGAAGACCTCGAAGGCAAGATCATCGCCACCGAACTCGTCGGCGTCACCAAGAAGTACTTCGCCGACAAGGGCGTCAACGTCAAAGTCGAGTTCAGCTGGGGAGCCACCGAAGTTAAGCCGCCCATGCTCGCCGACGCCATCGTCGAAGTCACCGAGACCGGCAGCAGCCTCAAAGCCAATCGCCTCACCATCATCGACACCGTCATGGAGAGCGAAACCCGCCTCATCGCCAGCAAAGCCGCCGCCAACGACCCCTGGAAGCGCCAGAAGATCGAGTCCATCGCCCTCATGCTCCGCGCCGCCATTGACGCCCAGTCCCAGGTCGGCCTCATGCTCAACGTCGAGCGCCAGCACTTGCAGCAAGTCCTCGACGTACTGCCCGCACTCAACTCCCCAACAATCTCCGAGCTCAGCAACCCGGCCTGGGTCGCCGTCAACACCATCCTCGAAGAAACCACAGTGCGCGAAGTCATTCCCGCACTCAAAGCCGCCGGTGCCACCGGCATCGTCGAATACCCACTCAACAAGGTAGTCCTCTAACGACAGACTTCCAGCCGGGTGCCCCATGTCTCGATTCTGAGACATGGGATTCCCCCAAACCCCAGAAGGCGACTCTCCGATGCAACTGCTCAAAACCCAGGGCCGCGACGCCAAAAAAACCGCCGCTCTCCTCGCCCAACTGGAGCGTCGCAGCAGCACGTCTCTCGACAGCGTGCTCACCACCGTCAAAAAAATCCTCGCCAAGGTCCGCAAAGACGGTGACAAGGCCCTCCTCGCCTACGCCCAAAAATTCGACCGCCTCGCCGCCGGTGCTTCTATCCGTGTCTCCCCGGAGGAAACCGCCGCCGCCTGGCAGCAGCTCGACCCCGTCCTCCAGCAAGCTCTCGAAATCGCCGCCGCCAACATCCGCGCCTTCGCCGTCGAGCAGCTCCCCGCCTCCTTTGAAACCACTCCTCCCTTTCCGGAAGCAGACGGCCTCACCACCGGCCAGCTTGTCCGCCCGCTCGCCTCGGTCGGTTGCTACGTTCCCGGCGGCCGCCATCCGCTGCCCTCAACCATGCTCATGACCGTCATCCCCGCCCAGGTCGCCGGAGTGCCACGCATCGCCGTCACCTCCCCCAACCCCGCCCTTGAAACACTCGCCACCGCCCACCTCCTCGGCGTCACCGAGTTCTACCGCCTCGGCGGCGCCCACGCCGTCGCCGCCCTCGCCTACGGCACAGAATCCCTCCCCCGCGTCGCCAAAATCGTCGGCCCCGGCAACCTCTTCGTCACCGCCGCCAAGCGCTCGGTCTCGAACGAGCAGGCCGCCGCCATCGACATGCTCGCCGGCCCCACTGAAATCGTCATCACCAGCGACCATCTCACCCCCGCCGGCATCGCCAGCGACCTCGTCGCCCAGGCTGAACACGACCCCGAAGCCCTCGCCATCTTCATCACCACCAACGCAGACCTCGCCAAAGCCGTCCAAAAAGAAGCCAGACATCGCGCCAAATCCAACCCCATCGCCCACCAGGCCCTCGCCGCACATGGCTACATCCTCCTCGCCGCCTCCCCTGAAGAGGCACAGGCAATCACCAACCGCCTCGCCCCCGAGCACCTCACCGTCGACGCTCCCGAAGACCTCGCCTGGGTGCAAAACGCCGGCTCCGTCTTCATCGGCGAACACAGCCCGCAGCCCATGGGCGACTACAACTCCGGCCCCAACCACACCCTCCCCACCGGCGGCCTCGCCACCACCCGCGGAGGCCTCAGCGTCAATGACTTTGTGAAACTCATCACCGTCCAGCAATACTCGCCCGCAGCTCTCGCCGCTCTTGGCCCCCACGCCATCCGACTCGCTCAAGCCGAGGGCCTCACCGGCCACGCCGAAGCCATCCAAACCCGACTCAGATCCATTCCGAAGTAAACACACAAGGGAACCCCGATGCCTCAACCCCGCCGCCGCGTCCTCCAAATGCCCGAGTACCACCCGCCCCTCGGCAATCGCGACCTGCTACGCCTCGATTTCAACGAGAACACCCTCGCCTGCTCCCCCGCAGTCCTCGCCGCCATCCAAGGCATCACCGCCGGGGCCCTCACCCGCTACCCCGAGCGCGGCCCCGTTGAGGCACTCGCCGCCCAGCGCCTCGGACTCGCGCCCGAGCAGGTCATCCTCACCAACGGCGTCGACGAAGCCATCCACGTCCTCTGCCAGGCCTTTCTCGATGCCACAGATGAGCTGCTGCTCCCCGTCCCCACCTACACCATGTACGAAATCTACGCCGCCCAGACCGACGGGTCCGTCGTCCGCGTCCAGGCCCCGGCAGACTTCAGCTTCCCTTTCGCCGCGCTCCTTGCCGCCATCACCCCACGCACCAAAATCATCGCCATCGCCAATCCCAACAGCCCCACAGGCTCCGTCGCCACCCGCCAGCAGCTTCTTGCCGTCGCCGCCGCCGCGCCCCACGCCATCCTCCTCGTCGACGAAGCCTACTTCCACTTCTACGGCCAGACGGTCATCGACCTCGTCGGGCAGGTGCCAAATCTCATCGTCGCCCGCACATTCTCCAAGGCGTATGGCCTCGCCAGCCTCCGACTCGGTCTGCTCGCCGGCCCCGAGCCGCTGATCCGCTTTGCCCGCCGCGTCCTCTCGCCCTACAGCGTCAATCACGTCGCCCTCGTCGCCCTCACCGCCGCCCTTCACGACGAAAACTACCTGAACTGGTATGTCGAAGAGGTCCTCCAGGCCCGCGCCCTCTTCCTTCAAGCCCTCTCCCGTCTGGGGTTGCAATTCTGGCCCACCGAGGCCAACTTCGTCCTCGTCAGCATGGGCTCCCTTCACCAGCAGTTCTCGGCAGCCATGCGTGCCCGGGGCATCCTCGTCCGCGACCGCTCCGCCGATCCCGGCTGCGTTGGCCTCGTCCGCATCACCATCGGCACCCCCGAGCAGATGCAACGAGCCGTAGCTGCGATCGAATGGTTCGTGCTTGACCAACGCACGGTTTTGTCCTCCTCAATGAAGTGAAGAACCCGCCGTTACCTTTCGCTTTTGTCCCACGAAGTCAATCATCGGAGCCCCACAATGACCACCCACACTGCCGAAGCCCGCACTGCTGAGATCATCCGCCACACCACCGAAACCAAGATCGACCTGCACCTCACCATCGAGGGCCAGGGCCGGTACACGGTCTCCACCGGCATCCGCTTCTTTGACCACATGCTTGAGCTCTTCACCCGCCACGGCGGCTTCAACCTTGACCTGACCTGCCGCGGCGATCTCGACGTAGACCAGCACCACACCGTCGAAGACGTCGGCATCGCCCTCGGTGAAGCCTTCGCCAGGGCCATCGGCGACAAGCGCGGCATCAACCGCGCCGGCTACTTCCTCATGCCCATGGACGAAACCCTCGCCATCGCCGCCATTGACCTGAGCGGCCGCACCGCCTACGCCGTCGAAACCAAGGTCCGCACCCGCCTCGTCGGCGACCTCCAGACCGAGCTCGTGACCGACTTCTTCGAGGGATTCGCACGCGGCGCCCTGGCCAACGTCCACGTCAAAACCATGTACGGCCGCTCAAACCACCACAAGATTGAAGCCATCTTCAAAGCCTTCGCCCGAGCGCTGCGCGTAGCCGTCTCCCGCGACACCCAGATGGCAGAGATGCTGCCCTCCACCAAGGGATTACTCTGATGAACGTCACCGTCATCGACTACAAAGCCGGCAACCTCACCTCCGTCGTGAAGGCCCTGCGCCACCTCGGTGCTGAGGTCACAGTCACCGACCGCCCCGCGCCGCTCGCCACCGCCGAGCGCATCATCCTCCCCGGCGTCGGCCACTTCGCCGCAACCAAACGTCTTGACGAAACCGGCCTCACCCCGGCCATTCGCGAGGCTATCGCCAGCGGCATCCCGTTTCTCGGCATCTGCGTCGGCATGCAGTGGCTCTACGCCGGCAGTACTGAATCGCCCAGCCAGCCCGGCCTCGGGGTTCTTCCCGAAACCATCGAACGCTTCCCCGACGGCCACGAAAAAGTTCCCCACGTAGGCTGGAACCAACTGCATCCGACCGGGGATTCGCGTCTGCTTGCGGGAATACTCAACGGCGAATTCGCCTACTTCACCCACTCCTGGCGCGCGCCGATGACGCCCGCCACGGTCGCCACAACCGAATACATCCAGCCCTTTGCCGCCGCCGTCGAACTGGGCAACGTCTACGGCACCCAGTTCCACCCCGAAAAATCCGGCGAAACCGGCCTCAAAATCCTCAAGAACTTTCTGGAGTTAGTTGGATGATCGTTAACTATGCGGTTACGCTCGCCGACTATAAAGCTGCTTTGCGGCTTCATCGCAACCTAAAGCTCAGTCGGCGGCTCACTTTCTATGTTTGGTTTATCGCGGTGCCGATCATAGCTGCACTCGGGGCGATCACTTTCACTGTCCTAAATTTGAGCAAGTTAACACGCTTTGCACCTCTGCTCTTCGGAATTGAGTGCGGTTTGGTTTGGATTTCGATCTATCTTCCAATCTGGAATTTCTACAGCGCTCGGAAGTGTGTCAAACAAGTTTTCCAGGAAGCGGGAAAGGAACGAATCATTCAGCTTGAAGTAACTGACGAGTTCATCTATTCGACCATTCCTGGGGTTAGTGAAGGCAAGTACTTCTGGAACGAAAAAATTGGGCTCGCTCAGAACAACAAAATTGTTTTGATTTACGTAGCGACGAAAAAGTTCATTCCTGTGCCCATGAGTTCGCTGAGTCCAAATCATATCGCAGACATTCAAACGATGTTCGAACGAAATCCGGTGAGGAGATAATATGCTAACCCGCCGCATTATTGCCTGCCTTGACGTCCGCGACGGCCGCGTCGTCAAAGGCATCCAGTTCGTCGACATCATCGATGCCGGTGACCCCGCCGAACTCGCCCATCGTCACGCCCAGCTCGGCGCCGACGAAATCGTCCTGCTCGACATCACCGCTACCCACGAGGGCCGAGGCACGCTGCTTGAAACCGTCCGCCGCACAGCGAAATCGCTCTTCGTCCCCTTCACCGTCGGCGGAGGCATCCGCACCGCGGACGATGCCGCGGCCGTCTTTGACGCCGGGGCCGACAAGGTAAGCATCAACTCCGCCGCCCTCGCCAATCCTGGCCTCATCGAGGATATCGGCGCCAGCTTTGGCGCTCAGGCGGTCATTGTCGCGATCGACGCACGGCGCAACAAAGAGGCCGCCGACCCGGTCCGCGAGGCGCACGTTTACACCCACGGCGGCCGCCGCGACACCGGTCGCTCGGTCGTCGAGTGGGCCATCGAGGCAGAATCTCGCGGCGCAGGCGAAATCCTGTTGACATCCATGGACTCCGACGGCATGCGCAACGGCTTTGATTGCGAACTCACCGCCGCCGTCAGCGAATCCGTCCGCATCCCGGTCATTGCCTCGGGAGGTGCAGGCACCGTCGCCCACTTCGCCGAAGTCTTTGGGCGCGGCAAAGCTGACGCCGCCCTGGCCGCCAGCATCTTCCACTTTGGCGTTTCCAGCGCTCGGGCACTAAAGGAAGAGCTCAACCAATTGCACATCCTCGTGAGGCTCCCATGCTGATTCCTTCCATTGACCTGCTCGGGGGCCAGATTGTTCAACTGGTCCAGGGCGAAAAGCTCAAGCTCGCCTTTGACGACTTTGAATACTGGATCAATCGCTTCTCCAGGTACCCGCTCGTCCAGCTCATTGACCTCGACGCGGCGATGAGGCAGGGCGATAACGGGGCGCTCGTCACCCAGCTCGCCAAACGTCTCCCGGTTCAGGTCGGCGGCGGCATTGCCACCGTCGAAAAAGCTCAGGCCGTCCTCGCCGCCGGAGCCCGGCGGGTCATCG
>JANYDG010000089.1 GCA_025359885.1 Acidobacteriota bacterium | reverse complement strand
CTGCGGGCGGCTTCGGCGCGGGGGAGGAACTCCCAAACAGGTCGGCCAATGATTTGCTCGGCAGGCATTTTATGAAGGCGGCAGGCGGCCTCATTGACGACGCGGAGGATGCCAGCGGCATCGATTTCAGTATAGGCGACGGGCAAATCCTGGATGATCGAGCTTGCTTCTGGCCACTGCGAAGAGATTGAGGTCATAGGGTCACCATGTTTGGGAGCGTTGCGACATTCCGCGGTCAGACACGACGCGATCCGCCAGAGAGCGGTCGCATCGGGAGCGCTCCGAGGGGAGATGCTGAAGGTCTTCGGCGGAGTTGAAGTAGGTGATGGGAAAGAGCTGCATGTCGATGGGGATGCGGAGCATGATGGTGCGGTCGCCGATTTTGATGGTGAAGTCGCGGTTATGGGCGAGGACGCGGTTCAATTCGGCGGTGATGATGTCTTCGCGGACCTTGCGGTCACAGACGGCGAGCAGCGATGACTCGCTCCAGTGATAGACAGTGTCTTCGCTGCGCATGGTTTCGATGAGAAAGGCGGAGACGGCCATGAGGCAATCCTGGATACCTTCCGCGCCAAATCGCTCTCCAACGACATCGAGGCAACTGAGGCGGAAGAGGGCGATGTAGCCGGGCTTTGCCTGGGCAATCATGGAGCGGACCTGCTCGATGGCGGCGCCACCCCCGCGGAGGCCAGCTGCATTGTCATTGGCGGTAGAGCGATCCTGCTCGTCGGCGAGTTCTGCCTGGACGGCGGCAATCTGCTCGCTGCTGCGATGGAAGAGATGATGGAGACTGATGCGGAGCTGCTCGATTTCTTCGCTGGTGACGGCGGCATTCAGTTCGACGGAGATGGAAGTCAGATCATGGGATTTCGGGTCGATCTGGAGCTGGGCGGCGAGCATGCCGACGAGTTGGCTTATGGTCTGGCGCCACTCTTTCTGGCGACCTTCGAGGGTGGTCTCGCTATCGGTGCGGTAGCTCTCAAACTCACTGACGATGGAGGAGACGTTTTTGAGGAGATTTGTTTCCTCCTGAGGCTCAGAGAGATGAATGGAGTCGCGGAGGATGGCACTGCGAAAGCGGCGATAGGCGGGAAGGTCGATCTGGGCCTGGTTGATCGCAGCGCCTTCGAGCAGGAGGCCGAGAGCGCGCCGTTCGATGGCGCCGGGCGCGCCCTTTGCGGAATGAGATTCGCCGTTACGCCAGACACTCATGTTGGTATGGACCTGCAGAGAGTTGCACTGCGGCGGTTATCGGCGGAACAGCGACCAACTTGAGCGAGGGGGGTGGGGAGTGGCGGGTGCTATCGAGTCGAATTTCATTTTCGGGTCGGCAAGGTCACGATTCGCCGGGAGGGTGCTCGCTCGAGGAGGCGTCTCCTGTACACTGGAGAGTCATCTACCATGAAAAACAAGCTTGCAATAGGCATATTAGGCGCGACCGGCATGGTCGGGCAGCGGTTCATACAGCTTCTGGAGAACCATCCCTGGTTTGAGATTACCTGGCTTGCGGCGAGCGACCGCTCAAGCGGCAAACGGTACGAGGATGCCGCAAAGTGGCGTCTGGATACGATTTGCCCGGAGCGGATTGCGAAGATGGTGATTTCGTCGGCTGACCCAACCGGGGCTCCCAGGATTATCTTTGCCGCTCTCGACACCGACATTGCGCGTGAGCTGGAGCCGAGGTTTGCGGCGGCCGGCTGTGCGGTGGTTTCGAACTCGAGCGCATTTCGCATGCACCCGAGTGTGCCGCTGGTGATTCCCGAGGTGAATGCGGACCATCTGCATCTGATTGAAGATCAGAGCTGGCGCAGGGAGAGTGGCGGGTATATCGTAACCAATCCGAACTGCTCGGCGATTGGGCTGGTGATGGCGCTGAAGCCTATCGAGGAGCGATTTGGGATTGAGCAGATCTTCGTGACGACGATGCAGGCGGTTTCGGGTGCAGGGTATCCGGGTGTGCCTTCGATGGATATTCTGGGTAACGTTGTGCCGTTTATCAAGAACGAAGAAGAAAAGATGCAGGAAGAGACGCTCAAGCTGCTGGGTCAGTTGGAGGGCGAGCATATTGTGCCTCTGGCGGCGCGCATGAGCGCCCATTGCAACCGAGTGGCTGTCGAGGATGGGCACACGGAGTCGGTTTCAATCAAGCTGGGGAATAAACAGGGTCGGACGGTGACTCGGGAAGAGATGCTGGCGGCGTGGGCGGAATTTCAGCCGCTGAAGGGGCAGGAATTGCCGACGGCCCCTGCGCAGCCGGTGGAGTGGATTGCGCTGGAGGATCGTCCGCAGCCGCGGCTGGACAAGAATCGCGGGAATGGGATGGCGGCATCCGTGGGACGGCTGCGGCCCTGCGGGCTGCTGGACTGGAAGTTCACCGTTCTTTCGCACAATACGATTCGCGGGGCGGCTGGAGCGGCGATTGTGAATGCTGAACTGCTGTTGAGTCTGGGCAAGCTGGAGCCGGTGGCTGCGGCGGTTTCGCGGGTATAGGTAATCCCATGTGCCAGAAACGGGACATGGGGCACCCGGGTTTGTTGGGTTTGGGGAATCACCCTGGTTGGTAGAGAAAAACGACTGGATTGGGATTGAGATGAGTTTGGTGGTCATGAAGTTTGGCGGGACCTCGGTGGAGGATGCTGCGGCCATTGCGCGGACGGCGGCCATTGTTGCTGGGCGGGTGGCGGCGGGCAAGCGGCCGGTGGTCGTGGTTTCTGCGATGTCCAAGGTGACTGACCAGTTGCTGGCGTGTGCTGCGGCGGCGAGCCGGGGCGACAGGACGGGGGCGCTGGCGATCAGCCAGAGGCTGCGTTCGAGGCATCGGGACACGGCGGCAGCACTGATCAAGGACGCGAAGAATTGCGGAGCGATCCAGACAGCCATCGAGCAGGAATTTGAAACTCTGGACGAAGTGCTGCGCGGGCTCGCGGCGATTCTCGAGTTGACGCCGCGCATCTCTGACCTGATTGTGAGCTATGGCGAGCGGCTGTCAAGCGTGATGATTGCCGAGGCCTTCAAGGAGCGCGGCATCAACAGCGTTCACATCGATGCCCGGGAGATCATCCTCACGGACTCGCAGTACCAGAAGGCGATTCCGCAGGATGATTTGATTGAAGAGCGCTGCACGCGGCTGGTCCTACCCCTGCTCGACGCCGGGCAGGTGCCGGTGATGGGCGGATTTATCGGCTCGAATGAGGCGGGAATTACGACGACGCTGGGCCGCGGCGGCTCTGACTTTACCGGGGCGCTCATCGGCGGGGCACTGCATGCCGACGCGATCGAAATCTGGACGGACGTGAACGGCATCATGACCACCGACCCGAGAATCTGCCCCGACGCTCTGCGGGTGAAGGAGATCAGCTTTGAAGAGGCTGCCGAGCTTGCCTACTTTGGCGCGAAGGTGCTGCATCCTGCCACCATTCTTCCTGCCGTGCGTAAGAACATCCCGGTGCTGGTGCTGAATTCGAAAAATCCCTCGAATGACGGGACGCGGATTATTTCACTGGCGCCGCATTGCCGCAGCCCCTTCAAGTGCATTGCGCTGAAACGGAAGCTGACCATCATTGACGTGGTGGCGAGCCGGATGCTGATGACCCACGGATACCTGAAGACGGTGTTTGACATTTTTGACAAGCACCAGTGCCCGGTAGACATGGTTTCGACCAGTGAGGTGAGCGTGTCGGTGACGGTGGATTCAACGGACAAGTTGCCGGCGATTGCAGCCGACCTGAGCCGCATTGCCGACGTGAAATATGAGGGCTGCAAGGCGCTGATCTGCATGGTGGGTGAGGATATTCGCGGGCAGCGGGGCATCTCGGCGCAGGTCTTTGCGGCCATCAAGCATGTGAATGTGCGCATGATTTCGCAGGGAGCGAGCGAGATCAACATGAGTTTCATGATTGAAGAGGAAGATGCAGAAGAGGCGGTGCGGTCGCTGCATGCCTATTTCTTCAAAGACCCGGACCCGGCAATCTTTGATGTTGAGGGTCGGAATACGTTGGTTACCCCGCAGTAGTTCTCTCTTTGGCGCATGCGGAGCACGCTGGCGGATGTACTCTACAGATGTTCGAGATTGCTGAGGAGAAGAAGGCTATGCTGCTGCTGGTGCTTGGTAAGGGAAAGACGGGAAGTCTGGTAGCCCAGGTGGCTCGGGAGCGCGGCCATTCGGTGCGGGTGCTGGATTTCCGCGAGAATTCGGGTGCAAGCTCGCTGACGGCCCCCACGGTGGCGCTGGTGGATGTGGTGATTGACTTCACCACGCCGGAAGCCGCAATTGAAAACATGAAGGCGTGCCTGGCGCTGGGTGCTCGAATCGTCGTTGGCACGACAGGCTGGTATGACCAGCTTAGCGCGATGAAGGCGCTGGCTTTTCGCAGGGGCGGCGGGCTGCTGTACGGAACCAATTTTTCGCTGGGGGTGCAGAAGTTTTTCAAGCTGACGGCGGAGTTGGCGAAGTTGCCGGGCTACGCCTTTGAAGTGTCAGAGACGCACCACATGACCAAGCTGGATGCACCATCGGGGACGGCGTTGACGCTGAAGGAGATTATCCAGGAGGCGCAGCCGGAGGCCAAAGTGGAGATTACTTCGCACCGGCTCGGCGATGTGAGTGGCTTGCATACGGTGAAGGCGCGGGGCACGAGTGACGTGATCGAGATGCGCCACGAGGCCTTTGACCGGCGCGGCTTTGCCGAGGGCGCGGTGCTGGCGGCGGAGTGGTTGTACGGCAAGAGCGGCGCGTGGGAGTTCCGCGAAATAGCCGACAAAATCACCGACGTCTCTGGCCAGCCTGCCAGGCTTTAATGGGACGCAAGAAACGGCTGCCGGGGTTAACGGTTAAAGATGGCTACATGCGCCATCCTTTTGACGTTGAGCACAAGGTGGAGACGAGCGGCCTGGTGAGCGGGCGGCACCTGCGCGTGGGCCACGTTCACGATAAGCACAATACCGCGTACTACGGCATTGCACCCTCGGTTCTGATTGAATTGTGCGCGCGGTGGCGGGCGAGCAGGCTGGTGGTTCCGCCCGAAGACTATACCTTCGTTGATTTTGGCGCCGGAATGGGCAGGGCAATGCTGCTCGCGAGCCGCATGCCTTTTCGCGAGGTGATTGGCGTGGAGTTGCATCCGGACCTGGCCGCCACGGCGCAGCGGAACATCGACAAATGGGTGGCCGCGGGGCGGGCCCGGTGCCCGATGCGCGTGGTCTGCCAGGATGCGCTGGAGTTTGCTTACCCTAAAAATCCCTGCGTTGCCTACCTGTTCAATCCCTTTCGCGAGCCGGTGCTCAAGTCACTGGTCCGGCGGATGGAGAAGTCCTTTGCCGGGCGGCCGGGGCAGTTGGATGTGCTGTATGCGAATGATGAGTTTCGCGAGGTGCTGTGGGGCAATCCGCGATGGGAGCGGGTCTGGGGCGGGGAGATTGCGCTCTCGGCTGAGGATGACCAGGCGGATATGGATATTTTGAACAACCAGCCAGACGGAGAATACGCGGCTACGAAGGAAGAGCCTTGCTCGATTTTTCGGTTTATTGGGCCGTCTCGCCGGAAGTGAAGCCCGGTTCCCGTAACTTGCGAGCTCTGGCTTTCGCTTTGGAAACAGGGTGAAGCTGGTGGCCGCCTTTGGAGTGGCCGCTGGCGGCGATCTCTTTGGTGAAGGTGCCATATTGCTGGTACATGCCGCCACGCTCGGCGTCGGTCATGGCTCCCCAGGTGCTCTCGTTGTCATAGATCAGCAGCAGATATTGCATGTTGCAGGCCTCCTCTTGCCTGTTCTGCAGGTATGTCGAACGGGCTGGGTGGTTTTCGACAGGTCTCCAGAAGAATTTTGAAGATGTTTTGCCAGGAACTGATTTGGCCCTGAATTGCTGACCATGAAAGCTACCAGAGACGGCCATCAGACCCGATCCATTTGCCGAAAATTATGCGCAGGCCGCGTAAACTTATCGCGATGAACTTCAGGGGGCGGCATTGCACGGCGGCTCCACCGCATTCCCGCGTCAATCCAACGCGAATGTGCAATAAAAACGCACAAAATACGTCGGGTAACCACCGAATAAGCACAGCTTCATCCGTAACTTAACGCGTTATTTTCCCAAAAAACACCCTGCCCCCCTTTTTGAAGCTTTCGTGGTCAATACAACCCCGTTCGGTGCAAGTGCTTGCCCGGATCGACCCCTTGTGAATGCTCCTGGAACGCTCGGTCGTTGTACACTCTCGAATGACGGTCCCATGATGGGAAGGATTGCAATGGAAACGACGGGTTGTGGAACGGCTCTGGTTACGCCCTTTCGGGCGGACGGCGGCAATTGTTCTGTTGATGAGCGGGCCCTGTTTGCGCTGGTGAACTGGCAGGTAGATTCGGGAATCGATTTTGTGATGGCCTGCGGTTCGACAGGCGAGGCTGCGACGCTGGACGAAGGCGAGTGGCTGGCTACGATTGAGATTGTGGTCGAGGCGGCGGCGGGACGAGTGCCGGTTTGGGCCGGTTGCACGCACAACTCGACACGGGCGCTGCTGCGGCAGGCGGAAAAGCTGGCGCGGCTGCGCGGTGTTGACGCGGTGTTGTCGGCAAATCCGTATTACAACAAGCCTTCGCAGGAGGGGCAATACCGTCACTTCAAGGCGCTGGCGACGGCGATTGAGCCGCTGCCGATAGTTCTGTACAACGTGCCGGGACGCACGGCGGCAAATCTGGAACCAGCAACAGTGGTGCGGCTGGCAGAGGATTGCCCGAACGTGGTGGCGGTGAAAGAGGCAAGCGGCAAGGTCGCTCAGATGGCAGAAATCGTGCACACGGCCCCTGCGGGATTCAAGGTGTTTTGCGGGGACGACAACCTGGCGCTTGCGGCGATTGGCGTGGGCGCGCATGGGCTGGCGAGTGTGGCTTCAAATGAGATTCCGGCGGAACTGACGCGGATGATTCGCGCGGCGCTCGATGGTAACTGGTCGCTGGCGCGGGAGCTTGACCGGAAGTATGCGCGGCTGTTTGAGGCGAATTTCTGGGAGTCGAATCCAGGGCCGGTGAAGACGATTTTGCATGCGATGGGGCGGTGCGAGGCTGCGGTGCGGCTGCCGCTGGTGTCTCCCGACGGCGCGCTGCGGGAGCGGTTGGAGCGGTTGGCCGGGGTACTGGGGTTGGCGCCAATGACCGGCGGCGTGATGCAGCACCTGAATTAGAAATGGCAAGCTGCCACTCTAAACAAGCGTGACAATCACAATAACTCTCAGTTTTTAGTGTTCCGGATAGCTCAGGTTGGGTACTGACGTCGAGCGCCGAGGTGCGTCTGAAGGGATGGGGCTGCAAGTTTCTGCCTGAACGTTCCTGACGGAAGCGGAGACGCATGTAGATCGTCCGAGAAAATGATGGGAAGCGAAAAGTAACCAAACTTTAGTGCGAACTTTAGAACTTTTGTGTTACTCTTTCGTTCTGAGCTGTCCAGATTGGGATTACCCCAGTGAAATTCCCTTTCTGGAATTAACGTTTCAGTTTTAGCTCCCCTCAGACTTCACTTCCCTTCTGTCCTTTTTAGACTCTAGACCTGAGCTTCCAGAGGTGGACGATGGTAGTACGCACAAAGGGTAAGATTTCCGGGCACATGGTACTGCACATCGGTGCAGTAAATGTGCGTGAACATTTTTCCCAAACGAGGGATTTGATTGAGCTGGAGTTGGACCATTTGCGGATTGTGTGCGCGCTTGAGCCATCTTTCTGGGAGGATCGGCCAGAGATTTCAGACAGCCGATTGAGCCTTTGGCTGGATGCGAAGCGTTGCAGCGGGAAGTTTGCGGGCAAGGCAGCGAGCCTGATGATGATTCCGAGCGGGGAGCAGACTTTCCGGCTTGAGTTGAGTGCGCCGGAGCCTTCGACGGCAGTTGCGCGACCCGCGAGCTTTATGGCTGATTTGTCTGCGCCGATTGCGTTTGCTGCCCCGATGCAAACGGCGAAGGCACCGCGGGCGAGCCTGGAGAGCGGCGACGGCGAAGTAAGTCTGGCGCTTCGCAAGGTGCAGACGACGCCCAAGACGCGCAGAGTTGGTAGACTTAAGGTCAATGACAGCCGCTATGACCGCGCCAATTCTGCAGCAATCCATTGAAGACTTTTTTGCCAACCCCGGAGCTGCGAACGACCCGACGCTGAGGCCTGAGGCCCTGGCAGCTTTTTTGCAACTGCGCACGGCACTCGAGACGGGTGAACTGCGCGCGGCTGAGCCGGATGCAGCGAGCCCTACTGGCTGGCGCGTGAATGCGTGGGTGAAGCGGGGGATTCTGCTGGGCTTTCGGTTGGGAATATTGGCGGAGTTGCCGGGCGGCGGACTCTCATTTGTCGACAAACATACATATCCGGTGCGGAGTTTTTCTGTCGATGACGGGGTGCGCATTGTGCCAGGCGGGTCGAGTGTGCGGGCCGGGGCGTATGTAGCCAAGTCTGTGGTCTGCATGCCGCCGATGTATGTGAATGTCGGGGCGTATGTGGATGAGGGAACGATGGTGGATTCGCATGCGCTTGTGGGTAGTTGTGCGCAGATTGGCAAGCGTGTGCACCTAAGCGCGGCGGCGCAGATTGGCGGCGTGCTTGAGCCGGTGAACGCGAGCCCGGTGATCATTGAAGACGATGTCCTGGTGGGCGGCAATACGGGGGTCTATGAGGGCACGATTGTGCGTTCGCGGGCGGTGTTGGCGGCGGGAACTATTCTGACCCGCGGAACGCCGGTGTATGACCTGGTGACCGGCGAGGTGCTGAAGGCGACCCCCGAGATGCCGTTGATCATTCCTGCGGGAGCGGTAGTGGTGCCGGGTTCGCGGGCAGTAACGCGTGGCAAGGGTGCGGAGTGGGGCTTGAGCGTGTATTCACCCGTCATTGTGAAGTATCGCGACGAAAAGACAGACCTGTCGACGGCGCTTGAAGATTTGCTGCGATAAAAATTCACTCTTAAAAACTTGAGCTCACAGAATCTAGCCGAGTTGCAGACACATATCCCTTGATTTTCTACCCATAGATAAACTATACGTAGGCCATGACGAAGAAAAGCGAACTCCTGCCGGGCACCCTGGACATGCTGATTTTGCAGACGTTGGCCCGTGCTCCGCAGCACGGTTATGGCATTGCCGCGGCAATCAAGCGGGTTTCAGACGATGTGCTGACGGTCGAAGAAGGCTCACTCTACCCGGCGCTGCAGCGGCTACTGGTGCAGGGCTGGGTCAGTGCGGAGTGGAAGATGACCGAGACCAACCGTAGGGCCCGTTTCTACACGTTGACTGAAGATGGGCGCCGGCAGTTGGGGCTGGAGCTGACCGAGTTTGAACGGATGATCACCGCAATCGGGCGGGTCTTGCAGAATGCACAAACCGATCCGCAGGGGGTTTGAGTTGAATCGACTTTGGCGCAGGATCGTGATGTGGAAGCAGCGGGATCAGATGCAGGGCGAGTTGGTGGAGGAGATGGATTTTCACCGCGCCCTGGTGCAGGCGGAGCTTGAGGCCGGCGGCCTCCCACTCG
>JANYDG010000018.1 GCA_025359885.1 Acidobacteriota bacterium | reverse complement strand
GCTTCGACGGAGGGGGTAGATTCGCCGTCCCACCAGGCGCGGAGGACGAGGTTTTTGAGGTGGTGCTGGTCAGCTGTGGCGATGGTGAACCAGATGTGGGTGATGACGCCAGCGCCGGTGATATCGAGGACGTTGGCGGATTTTCCGGGCTCCACGGTGACGGCGTCTGCGTTGCCGCCGGTTTTATCCCAGCTTGAGCTGCGACGAGCCTTGTAGGAGCGCAGACGGGCCTGGGTGAAGAGGTTTTCGAGTGGGTGGGCGGCGGCGGGGTCGGGCGCGGCTGCATCTGCCGGCAACGGAGAGAGAGTTGCGAGTGCTGCACCAGAAGCAAGCATGCCGAGCATGCGGCGGCGACCGAGAGCAGCCTCGCTGACCGGGGCGGTGACTGAAATTCGTTCCGGTACGATTGCTGCTTTCTTTTCGTCGTTTATCTCGGTCATTGTGAAGTTCCTTTTGGCGTTAGTCATTTGCGGCGGGCTTGATGCCGGTGCTGCCCCAGTTGGTGAGGGTGAGGATGAATTTTTGCCCGATGAAGTAGGAGACAAAGCCGACGGTCATGGCTCCCCAGGCATCGAGGATGGTGATTTTGACGGGCAACTGGGTATCGGAGAGGCGAGAGGAAACGATGGTAAAGGCGGCGCTGAGGATGGCGACGCCGATGAAGCGAATGAAGAATTTTCCAGTGGCGCGACCGCCGTCGGTGAGGGTGAGGCGGTCCCAGAGCCAGTACCAGCCGCTGCGTGTGGGCCTGTCGGGTGAGTAGTGGTCAGAAGACCCGGTCTTGTTTGAGTCATTGAACGTGACGACGAGCAAGGCCAGCCAGCCGCCGATCATGGCAAAGAAGATGATGGAGGTCTGGTCAATGCCGACGGGGAAGGTGGCACTGAGGGCGAGGGCGCGGACGGGCAGGCGGCAGGCGGAGTCAGTCGGTTGAATGCAAAGAGAGAAATAGCCAGAGAAGAAGTAGTCGTAATTGCCGGGTGAGAAATCGAGTGCCCGCTTGATGGGGCCAAGGACGCCGGCGTCGCAGGCATCGCGTGCTTCCTGCAGTTGCTTTTTGGTCGGCATGGGAGGCACTGGGGTGGCTGAGGTGGCTGGGGTGGCTTGAACATTCAGCGGGGGCGTGTCAATGAAGTCCTCGACAGGGGCAGCGCCCTGCGAAAGGTTGAAGAGAACGCTGACCTGATCCTGGGGCTGGAGGACGATGTCGTTGCCGTAGGAACCGTTGTAGTTGGGGGTCATGGCGAGCACGCATCGAGAGGTGCTGGCGGCGACGATGGAGTGGGTGCGCAGCTCCATGGTGTTGAGAAAGACGAGGACGGGCTTGCTGGAGATGTTCTGGATATTGGCGGCGATGTTTGAGGTGGAGCCAATTTTGAGGGGTGTTTCTGAGGGAGTGAGGGTGATTTTGAGCGGCATGGAGGTGGTGGCCTCTGCGGCTGGGGTGGTTGCCGATTCGTAGCTGGGCAAGGGACTGGCCTGAACGGGTATCCCCGGCATCAATTGGCCGACGGGGAGCGGTGAGACCTGGGGGGGCGCTGGCTGAGGTGCAGGTGCGGAGGAGGTCTTTTTGGGCCGGGGTTTGATTTTTGCGGATTCGGCGGGTTTGGATGAATCCATCGGCGGAATTGGAACGAGCTGAGAGTTTGGCAGGCTCTGGGCAGGGGCGGCGAGGGAGAAGGCGAATACGATAGCGGGGCCGACGATGGGGAAAGTGCGGCGGATCAGGGCCGCTGTGAGACGCGAGGGCATTGGTTCGAATCTCCTGGGACGGAGTTGGGAGTCCTGGTGAAACGGTAAACAGGGTTGCCCCGCCATACTAACGCTGTTTGGCCTGGGATGCCACGCAAAACTGGAGCGGGTTGGCGGAGGAGCAATCGCGAGTGTCAGACCCCTGCTGCCGGATGATATGTTCAGGAGGGATTCGAGCAAAATCAGAATCTGCGTACCCTGGGGGAAATTAAAAGAAGGTTCATTTTTCCCTGGGGAAGAATGATGTTGCGCGGTTTGCCGGCTGGGTGCGGGCGTTCTGATTTTGTTCAATCACGTTAGCTGCGGGGCCGGGAGCCGGGCCGGGGCAGGGAATCAAGAAAATGTGGAAGCGCTGGCGAATCCGGATCATGCTGTTTCTGGCCGTTCTCGGTCCGGGATTCATCACGGCCAATGTGGACAACGACTCGGGCGGAATCCTCACCTATTCGCAGGCGGGTGCGCAGTACGGGTACACGCTGCTGTGGACGATGATCCCGATTACGCTGGCGCTGATCGTGGTGCAGGAGATGTGCGCGCGGATGGGCGTGGTGACGGGCAAGGGCCTGAGCGACCTAATCCGCGAGGAGTTTGGCCTGCGGGTGACGGTGGTGATGATGGTGCTGTTGGTGGTGGTGAATTTTACCAACGTCATCACCGAGTTTATTGGCATTGCGGGCAGTCTGAGGCTGTTTCACGTTTCGCGATTTATTTCGGTGCCAATCTGCGCGACGATTGTGTGGTTTCTCGCGGTGCGGGGTGATTACAAGCGCGTGGAGAAGGTCTTTCTGGTGGCGTCGGTGGTGTACATTGCGTACATCTTTGCCGGGGTGCTGTCGCAGCCGAGCTGGCATGACGCGCTGCTGGCGACGGTGCAGATGCCGCCGAAGACGGCGTGGACGAGCGACTACATTTACATGGCCATCGGGGTGGTGGGAACGACGATTGCGCCGTGGATGCAGTTTTACCTGCAGTCGTCGATTGTGGAGAAGGGGGTGCGCGTCAAGGACTACGCGGCGAGCCGGATTGACGTGATTGTGGGGAGTTTTTTCACGGATATTGTGGCTTGGTTCATTGTGGTGGCGTGCGCGGCGACGCTTTTTGTACACGGGATGGGAGCGATTCAGGTGCCGGCGGACGCGGCGGACGCGATGCGGCCGTTGGCGGGGAACTACGCTTTTGTGCTGTTTGCGTTTGGGCTTTTCAATGCATCGCTGTTTGCGGCATCGATTTTGCCGCTCTCGACGGCTTATACGGTTTGCGAGGGTCTGGGGCTGGAGTCGGGCGTGGATAAGAGCTTCAAGGAAGCGCCGGTATTTTATTGGCTTTACACGGTGCTGATTGTGGGCGGAGCGATTGCGGTGATGGTGCTGCCGGATTCGCAACTGGTTTCGATGGCGATTTTGTCGCAGGTGCTGAACGGAATTTTGCTGCCGGTGGTGATTATCCTGATGCTGATTCTGATCAACCGGAAGGATCTGATGGGCGAGTATGTGAATTCGCGGCTGTTTAATGTGCTGGCGTGGGCGACGAGTTTGATTGTGATTGGTCTGAATGTGGCGCTGATTTTTGCGCATCACTAAGGGCTTGTTGAGGTGGGCTGACTACGGATGGAAACCTATGGCGATGCATCCTGTTCAAAGTGCTGTTTCCGCCTACGATGGGGGAGTTGCAGAGGTAAGGCTTTTGCGCCGGGACGGCCGAATCCTGTCAGTCACGCATGGAAAATAGGCTGAGGAGCTACAGCAGCTTGCCCTGGGCGAGGTCGCGGATGAGACCGCGGTCTGCGACGAGGAAGTCGTAGGTGGGCAGGTCTTCGAGCTTGACCCAGCGGACTTCTTTGAAGATCTTGTTTTCGATTTCATCGCGAAACTCGTAGACGGCAAAGAACTGCAGATCGACGGCGCCGCCGTGTCGGTAGTTGTGGCGGATGTGGGTAACTTTTTGGCCGATGGTGGCGTTGATGCCGAGTTCTTCGTTGAGTTCGCGGGCGAGGGCTTCTTCGGGGCCTTCGCCGGGTTCAATTTTGCCTCCGGGGAACTCCCATTGGAGTGCCATTGGCTGATCGGGGCGGCGCTGGCAGATCAGGACTTCATCCCCACGGAGCATGAGGGCAGCCACGACAAGTCGCAGTCCGCCGGTGCGTACTCCGTTGCCCGCCTGGGATGCTGAATCTGGCTGCGCATCGGTCATTGCACCAGTGTAGCTGCTGTGGCGGCGAAGCTGGAAACGTACCAGGCGATGCGGCTTTTATGCTACGCAAGAGCGGGGGAGGGTCACTCCCCGGCCACTGCGGCCTGGGTGCCCTCGGCTGCGGAGGGGCGGAAGTATCCCCAGCCGCGCCCGGATGCTGCGGCGAGAAGTGCTGGTGAAGGATTGATGGGAAAGGCTTTACGGGCGATTTCGAGCATGGCGAAGTCGTGGATTGAGTTGCCGAAAACTGCATCGGGATGGGGGAGTCCAACCCGACGGAGCGAGGCCGCTTTGCCGTCATCGGTGGGAACGTCGAGCAGGTCAGCGGTGACCAGGCCGCTCTCGACACGAACCTCAGCAGCCAACACCCGCTGCTCTGGAATCCCGAATTGGCGGACACCCTCGGCGATGACCCACTTGTTGGTGGAGCTTACGGCCCAGAGGATGACGCCTTTTGCGCGCAGGGTCTCAAGCAACTGAGCGATCTCGGCGAAGATGTTGCCTTGCACGTGGCTGCGGACGAATTCGGCTGCGGCTGAGCGTAACTCTGCTTCGCGCAGGCCGGCGTAGAGCTGGGTCATTTCGCCGCAGATGTCGAGTTCGCTTACTTTGCCAGCCATGTATGCCCGATGGCGGGTGTCAATCCAGTCGCTGGCGGAACGGGAAACGAGGCCTTGCTCGATCGACCAGACCATGAATCCATAACCGGCGTCGCCGCCCCAGATGGTGCCGTCACAATCGAACACAGCTACCTGGGGATTGAGTTCCAAAACCAGCTGTTCGAGTTCTACAGCTGTCCAGCGGGGAATCCTGATCTGGGTACCTACTTCAGTCACTGCCACTCTTGTTCAACCTTTTGAGGAGCGAAAGCCCCTGTCACCTTTGCTTCTTGAATTCTTTTCGAATTGCACATGGGTTTATTTGAACCGATGCATGTTTCCCCATTTTCCCTCAATTGGCTGGTTTTGCCTATGGCGGGTGCGTGAACGTTCTGCAAAACGGTGGGGGTGTGGGTTGATTGAGGGCAGTGGGCTTGACCGGTGGGCTCGCTGGTGCTGTGCGAGAATGTGGTTGAAGTCCCTTGACCGCCTCATGCCTGCGCAACGAACTCGCCTGCAAACCCGCCTGCTACGGCACCATGCGCCGTTGTTTGTGCTGTCGGCGGTGAGTGTTGCTGCTCTGTACTTCACGCGAAGTTACGCGGATGTGCTGAGCCGGGCGAGTTTTGCGACGGCGTATCCGGCGATGGTGTTGCTTTCGGCGACGTTGCTGACGGGCCCCTGGAATCTGTTGCGGAGGCGGCGGAACCCGGTATCGAGCGACTTGCGGCGGGATGTGGGGATCTGGGCGGGAATTCTGAGCGTGGTGCATACGGCTGTGGGGCAGAATGTGCATTTGCGGGGCAGGCCGTGGCTTTACTACGTTTACTCGGCGGAGGAGCATCAGAGCTTTCCGATTCGCCATGATTTGTTTGGGATGTCGAACTATACGGGGGCGTTTTCGATTCTGGTGGTGGCGGCGCTGCTGGCTACCTCAAATGACTACGCGCTGCGCAAGCTGGGTACGCCGGGCTGGAAGAGCCTGCAGCGGTGGAACTACGGAGCGTTTGCGCTGGCGGCTATGCACGCGGTTGGATACCAGGTGACGGAGAAGCAGAATTTGCCGTTTGTGTTGACCGTTACGGCGTGCATTGGGGTGACGCTGGCGCTGCAGGGTGCGGGTGTGTGGCGGCGGAGGGCGGCTGGAACCGGTTACGGAAAAGGCGGGTTGGTGTGAGCGATGGTTGTGAATCGAGGGTGGCAGGGGCTGAAGCCCTCATCGATTGCATTTGTTTTATGCCGGGGATGAATCCCCGACATACCTTAAAACCCCGTTTTTCTGCAGCTTGCGAAGCCTGACTGGGGGTTCGAGGCCTGTGGCCCGGGCTTTTGCCGGGACGGGATTTATTTTCTGGTTACCTGTTTGATTCCGTGTTCACCGTGGTTCGAGAAGGGGTGATCGTGCCCCCGCTGGGTCGCCGAGAAGCCCATAATCGGACCAGATAGTGATTGGACTCCAGGCATGGACACGCAGCGCAATCTCGAATTGATCTGGGAATACCGGACCTACCTGCGCGTCGAAAAGGGTTTGCGCCCGCTGACCTGCGAGGCGTATGACAGCGACCTGAAGACCTTTGCCGAGTTTTTGGAATCGCGCCACGGCGTGCTGCTGTCGAGCACGCAGCAGGATGTAGCCGCTTTTCTCGAACACTTGCGGACGCATGGAATTGATTCTCGATCGGCGGCGCGCAAGCTGAGTTGCATTCGGGGGTTTTACAAGTGGCTCCTGCTCGACCGGCGGATTCACCACGACCCGACGGTGAACATCGAGTCGCCCAAGGCCTGGAAGGTGTTGCCCAAGTCGCTGGCGGAGTCTGAAGTGAATGCAATGCTTGATGGTGCCGAGCAGGCTGCAAACCATCCCCAGGCGCGGGCGACGCATTTGCGCGATCGGGCAATTCTGGAGCTGCTGTATGCGGGTGGATTGCGTGTTTCTGAGGTGACGAGCCTGTCGACGAGCGACCTGACGCTTGATCTGGGTCGGGTAATGGTGCGGGGTAAGGGAGACAGGGAGCGCATCGTTCCGCTGGGCGTGACGGCACTGGCGGCGCTGACTTTTTATTTGCGAGAGGGTAGGCCACACCTGGCGCGGGTGCGTTCGTTTGCGAATCGTGCGGATGCGGCGCGGCTGTTTTTGTCACTGCGGGGGATGCCGCTGACCCGGCAGACGATCTGGCAGATGGTGAAATCCGCGAGCGGCGGAGCGAGTCCGCATACGCTGCGGCATAGTTGCGCGACGCATATGGTGGAGCATGGAGCCGACCTGCGCTCGGTGCAGGTGCTGCTGGGGCATGCTGATATTTCAACGACGCAGGTGTATACGCATCTGGCGCTGGGGCGGTTGAAGGCAGTACACCGGCTGCATCATCCACGGGGAAGCGGGGCAAGGGGCAGCGGGGCAAGGGGCAGCGGGCGCGAGGTTGTTGAAAAGACGATGCTTCTGGCGGATGAGGAAGGGTCATGAGCGCGCCTCAGCAACCGTTTTTGCCGACGATGGAGGGTGAAGATCCGTGCCATGAATCGGTGCTTGGTTCGCCGCTGAACAAGCTGGTGACGGAATACCTGGCGATGCTGGCGAATGAGCGCGGGAGTTCGCCGCATACGCTGCGCGCGTATGAGCGGGAACTGCGGAACTTTGTCGCCTACATTGCAAAGACGGAAGGGCCGGATACGCAGCCGGCCGCGATTGAGCATACGCGGATACGGGCATGGCTTGGATCGTTGTATGAACGCGGGCTTTCAAAGGCCTCTGCCGCGCGTGCGCTGGCGGCAGTGCGCAGCTGGTTCCGGTGGCTGGCGCGGTTTCACTACGTTGAGCAGAATGTGGCCGCACTGGTGGCGACGCCGAAGCTACCGAAGCATTTGCCGCGGGTGCCGTCCATTGAGCAGATGAACTCGGTGGTGGATGCGATCGGAGAGAACGACGACGCGGCGGCGAGTTGGCCGGCGCGGGATACGGTGATTTTTGAGCTGCTGTACGGCTGCGGGATTCGCAATGCGGAGCTGACGGGGCTGAATCTGGCGGACATTCACTGGGCCAATGAGGCGATTCTGGTGCGGGGCAAGGGGCAGAAGCAGCGGTACGTTCCGCTGGGGGACGCTGCGGCATTGGCATTGCGCGGGTACCTGGGCGAGCGCGAGGCGCGGCTTGGCGCGGCTGAGCGACATTCAGATGCGCTGCTGTTGAACCTGCATCTGCGGGGGGATGGGCGGCTCTCGACGAGAAGCGTGGCTCGGATCGTGAAGCGCATCGCGGTGCAGCGCGGGCTGTCATCGGATGTGCATCCGCACACGCTGCGACACGCCTTTGGGACCCATTTGCTGGAAGAAGGTGCGGACCTGCGCGCTATTCAGGAGCTGCTCGGGCATGAGCGGCTGTCGACGACGCAGCGATATACGCAGTTGACGGCATCGCAACTGACGCTGGTGTACGACCGTACCCATCCCCGAGCCAAGTAGCGGGGGAAGACTCAGGCTTCGCTGGTGGTGGGGTCGATGATGGTTTTGACCTGGAGAACGGCGTCGGCGGGAAAGCCACCGAGGCTGGCATGTTCCCGAACCAGCGCCTCGTTGGGCGCGATGTAGACGCAGGTGATCTTGTCGGCGGTGACGAAGGACTGGACCCACTGGATCTCGGGTCCGAGCTGGCGCAGAACTCCGCACGAGGTCTGTGAGATTCCTTGCAGTTGCTCTGGAGTGAGGTCACCTGCGCCGGGGATGTTGCGTTCGATGAGGAACTTTGGCATTCGTTCTCCTTGGGTTTGAAATCAGGACTCAGTTTATGGCAGCGAGTTGATTTCAAAGGGCGGAAATTGAGGCGAATCGCGGAATTTTTCGATGTTCCCAGAGCATTTTTCAGGAATGGTGTTGACCGAAGAAGCTTTGCTCACTGGATTTTTCGTCAAGAAAAATACAACCTCACCCAAGCGAGAGACTTCACAGAATTCCTGAAAATGCCTTAGGTGCTGGTGAGGGTGCGGCTGGAATAGCGGCGGCGGACCCATTCATAGAGCGGGAGTCCCAGCAAAATCAATGCTGACCCGATGAGCGAGCCTTGCAGGTTGCCGACGAAGCTGGAGTAAAGGACGGCGATGGAGCAGAGGACGAAGACGGCGGGGAGGATGGGGTATCCCCAGACTCGGTATGGGCGGGCCATCTCAGGATGGCGGCGGCGGAAGACGAAGACGGTGGTGGCGGTGAGGGCGTAGAAGAGCCATTCGGCGAAGACGGCTAACTCGAAGAGCTGCTGAAAGCGCCCCAGGACGAGAAGGAGCAGTGAGGAAAGCAGCGCCTGGACGATGAGGGAGTAGGCGGGACTCTTGAAGCGGGGGTGGACTTCTCCAAAGCGGGGGAAGAAGAGGCGGTCTCGGGCTGCGGCGAAGGGGATGCGCGCGCCAGACATGATGGTGCCGTTGAGGGTGACGAAGATGCTGAGGGCCATTCCGGCGGCGACGAGGGCGGCACCGGCGGGTCCGGCGACGATGCGGAGGGCTTCGACGGCGGGACGGGGCGAGGCGGCGATCTGCGCGGCGGGCAGGATGTACTGAATGGCAGCGTTGGTGGCCATGAAGAGGACGCCCACGACGAAGAGGCCGCCGATGAGGGCGAGGGGGAGGTTGCGGCCGGGCTGTTTTACTTCTCCGGCGACCATGGTGAGGTCGTTCCAACCGTCGTAGGCCCAGAGGGTGGCGATGAGGGCGATCATGAATCCGCTTAATCCGCCCGTAGCGTGGCCAACTGAAGTGCCGAAGTTGCCCCAGTTTCCGAGCGCTGACGAGAAGCAGAATCCGGCGACGACGAGGATGAGGACTGCCTTGAGAACGGTGAAGACGACCTGGAAATCGCCCGCTTTTTTGATGCCGAGGTAGTTGAGGCCGGTGATGAGCCAGGTAACGCCAATGGCAAAGAATTGGGACCACAGGATGGGCAGCGGACCGCCGACGGCCCGGGTATCGAGCCAGTGAAAGGCGGCGAAGATGCCGAGGGTACGCGCCAGGCCGCTGGTGACGGAGGCGATGGAGGCGGGCTTGGCGACGGCGAACCACGTCCACATGTAGAGGAAGCCGGTGCGGTCTCCGTAGGCTCCGCGGAGGTAGACGTACTCGCCGCCGGCGAAGGGCATCATTGCGCCGAGCTCAGCGTAGGTCATGGCTCCAAAGAGCGAAAGCAGGCCGCCGATGACCCAGGCGAGATAGACGAGGCCGGAGGAGCCGACGGCGCGCATCATTTCAGAGGGCACGAGAAAGATGCCGCTGCCGATGATGGTGCCGACGACGATGGCCATGGCATGGGTGCCGCCGAGGACGCGGGGCAGGTCGGCGGGGGAGTCATGGGTTGGGGACGCTGGAAGGTGAGGCAGGGTCATGGTTGAAACGAGGGTAGCATGACAGATTCAACTCTTTGGCAGAATCTGGAGGGCTGTTGGAAGCTGATCCGGTGACCTGGAGGGTTCGAGTGTCGATGCTGCTTCATCCCGAAATCGAGCGTCGCATGCAGGTTGAAGTCGAGAGTGGCCGCTATGCCTCTGCTTCGCAGGTGGTAGGGGAAAGGCTCGCTTAAGTTGCTGCTCCCAATCATGCCCTTGAACAGGGGCCCGTGAGAAATTGGCTGTTCACAGCTTGTCGAAGTGGCGGAAGCCGTCGGACTCAACGAACATGACGAAAAACAGGGTGAAGTTGTAGGTAGCGTGCACGAGGGTGCTGGCGGCGAGGGAGCGGGTGACGAGGCGGACGGCGCAGAGGATGAGGCTTACGGCGTAGAGCAGCGAAACCGGTCCCCAGGCTGAGCCTACCTGCGCAGAGTGCATGAGGGCAAAGGGCAGGCTGACGGCGAGCGAGGCGAAGACCATCGCAAACTTGCTCCACTGCGGGTGGTTGTTGGCGTCGAGTGGGCGAGGGGCGAGGCCGGTGGCTCGCTCGATGCACCAATCCCACGCGGTGGCGGTGGCGGGAAGGAAGAAGCCGCGAAAGATCATTTCTTCGAAGAGAGGAGCGACGAGGACGCCGAAGCAGGCCATGAGCCAGGCATCGCGGCCGTTTGAGAACATCTGATCAATGGGTGCGTGCTTTGGAAAGGGCAGCACGGCGTTGCCTGCAAACGCAATGAGATTGCAGGCCAAGGCGGTGACGACGAGACGCCAGCGCAGCCGCCAGGCGGTAGCGCCCTGCCAGTGCAGACCATCGAAGTAGCGCTTGCTCCAGACTTTTTGAAACAAGGGGACTGCCCCGGCGAGCGCGATGATGTAGATGAGCAGTTGTGTTCCGAGCGCGATGCGGGTATCAGTGGCTGCGGACTGGAAATCCTTGAGACCGAACCAGTGCAGAGCGAGGGCAACGCCGAGCGCGCCAGTGGTTATGAGCAAGCCCATGATGATGAGGACCAGGAAGAGCAGGGCATCGACGAAATTGGGGATGCGAAGGACGGGCGGTTCCCAGAGGATCTTCGCTTCAACTTCTGGCTGGACGCCGTGCATCCCTTCGTTTTGCACTTCGGACAGGGAAACGCGGACTGGTTCCGATTCCTGGGGTGCGAATCCCTGATCGCCCAGGGTTGGCTCGCCATAGTCTGAGGTCAATTCGTGAGAAGGCATGTCGTGAGAAGGCATGGGCTGCAAAACCATGTCGTCAAAGGCTCGATCAAAGCTTTTATCATCGTCTGCCCCGAACTGTGTCGTTTCGCTCATGCGATGCCTGTCTTCTTTTTGCGTGGACCCCTGGGTTGAGTGGCGGCTTCCGCGGCCTTTTTTTCTGCTGCTTTCTTTGCTGCGCCCTTTTTCACGGCACGTGGAGGTCTTGCGGAGACCGGTTCGGGGGCTGCGACCTCTTCAAAGGGACCCTCGGCGGGGAGGCCGTGGTCGGCGTAGTATTTCGCGAGGAACTCACCGGTGAAGGAGCCGGGCACTGCTGCGACCTGTCCCGGACGCCCCTCGGCAATGATGCGGCCGCCGCCTTCTCCGCCCTCCGGGCCCATGTCGATGAGCCAGTCAGCGTTGCGGATGACGTCGAGGTTGTGCTCGATGATGACGACGGAGTTGCCGAGGTCGGCGAGGCGATGGAGAACTTCGAGGAGCTTGCGGACGTCGTCGAAGTGGAGGCCGGTGGTGGGTTCATCGAGGAGGTAGAGGGTGCGGCCGGTCTGGCGCTTGGAGAGTTCGCGAGCGAGCTTCATGCGCTGTGCTTCGCCGCCCGAGAGGGTGGTTGCCGACTGGCCGAGGTGGATGTAGCCGAGGCCGACATCGACGAGCGTCTGCAGCTTGACGCGGAGCAGGGGCACATCAGAGAAAACGGTAAGAGCATCTTCGATGGTGAGGTCGAGAATGCCAGCGATGGAATATCCCTTGAATTTGACGGCGAGCGTCTCCTGGTTATAGCGCTTGCCGTTGCAAACCTCGCATTGGACGTAGACATCGGGCAGGAAGTTCATCTCGATGCGGCGCTGGCCGTCGCCCTGGCAGGCTTCGCAGCGGCCGCCGGCGACGTTGAAGCTGAAGCGGCCGGGCTTGTAGCCGCGTTCGCGGGACTCGGGGAGCATGGCGAAGAGGTCGCGCAGGGGCGAGAAAAGCTGGGTGTAAGTGGCGGGATTTGACCGGGGCGTGCGCCCGATGGGCGACTGGTCGATGCGGATGACCTTGTCGATGAGGTCGGCACCGGTGAGGGTGTCGTGGTTGCCGGGTTCTTCGCGGGAGCCGTAGAGGGTCTGGGCGAGCGAGCGGTAGAGGATGTCGTTGATGAGCGTGCTTTTGCCGCTGCCGCTGACGCCGGTCACTACGGTCATGACGCCGAGGGGAAGGCGCGCCGTGACCTCCTGCAGGTTGTGTTCGCGGGCACCGGTGATTTCGAGCCATTTGCCGGTGAGTGCGCGGGGGCGAGCGCGGTGCATGATGCTGGTTTCGCCGGAGAGATAGCGCCCGGTGAGTGAATCGGTTGCCGCCATGATCTGGGCTGGAGTGCCCTCGGCGACGACGAATCCGCCGAGACGGCCAGCACCGGGGCCGAGGTCGAGCACGTAGTCAGCGGCGCGGATGGTGTCTTCGTCATGCTCGACGACGAGGACGGTGTTGCCTAGGTCTCGGAGCCTGGTGAGGGCCTGGATGAGGCGCATGTTGTCGCGCTGATGGAGGCCGATGGAGGGCTCGTCGAGGACGTACAGCACGCCGCGAAGACGGGAGCCGATCTGGGTGGCGAGGCGGATACGCTGGCCTTCGCCGCCGGAGAGGGTGGCGGCGTTGCGGTCGAGAGAAAGATAGCTGAGGCCGACTCCGGCGAGGAATTCGAGGCGTTCGACGACTTCGCGACGGATGCGCTCGGCGACGAGCGCTTCGCGGGCGGTGAAGGTGAGCTCGCGGGCTACGTTGAGGGCGCGGTTGAGCGACAGTCCGGTGAAATCGCTGATGGAAAGGCCGCCGACCTTGACCGCCAGAGACTCGGGGCGCAGTCTCTTTCCGCGGCATGTGGGGCACTGCGAGGCTGACATGAAATTCATCATGTATTCGCGATAGCCCTCGCTTTTTGCATCTTCGAGGCCATCGCGCAGGTAGGAGAGGATGCCGTGGAAGCCGGTTTTCGGGGCTTCGTTTCGCGGGGGGCCGTAAACGAGCAGGTGCTGGTGCTTGTTGGGCAGTTGTTCAAAGGGCAGCTTGAGATCGATGCCATACCTGGTGGCTGCGACCCCGATGAGCTTGAGCAGGTATTGGGAGGCGGAACCGGGGCCGAGGCCGCCGTCGAGCAGGGGCTTTGACCAGTCAGTGATGACCTTGGCGGGGTCGAAGTCGTAGAGAGAGCCGAGGCCGTGGCATTCCGGGCAGGCTCCAAAGGCGGAGTTGAAGCTGAAGCTGCGGGGTTCGAGCTTAGGCACGTCGAGGCCGCAATCGGGGCAGGCCATGGAGGAGGAAAAGAGCTGCTCTTCCTTTTCTGCGCTGGCGCTGGTCGAGGCGGCGACAATGACCAGGCCGTTGGCCATCTGGAGTGCTTTGGTGACGGCGGCTTCAAGGCGCTTTGCCGAGTTGGATTCCGGGCCGGTCTTGAGGACGATGCGGTCGATGATGGCTTCAATGGTGTGATTTTTGCGGCGGTCGAGGACGACGGTTTCAGCGAGGTCGCGTAGTTCGCCATCGATGCGGGCGCGGAAACCCTGCTGTTCGAGCTGGTCGAGGAGTTCGCGAAACTCGCCCTTGCGTCCGCGAACGATGGGGGCCATGATGACGACGCGCTGCCCGTCACCATAGGCGAGGATACGCTGGACGATCTGTTCGCCGGTCTGGCGGGCGATGGGCTTGCCGCAGTTGGGGCAGTGGGGCGTGCCTACGGAGGCGTAGAGCAGGCGCAGGTAGTCGTAGATCTCAGTGATGGTGCCGACGGTGGAGCGGGGGCTGCGGCTGGTGGTTTTTTGTTCGATGGAGATGGCAGGGCTGAGGCCCTCGATGGAGTCGACGTCGGGGCGCTCAATCTGATCGAGAAACTGGCGGGCGTAGGCGGAGAGAGTTTCAACGTAGCGGCGCTGGCCCTCGGCGTAGATGGTGTCGAAGGCGAGTGAGCTCTTGCCCGATCCCGAGAGGCCGGTGACGACGGTGAGGGTGTTGCGCGGGATGCGGACGTTGATGTCGCGCAGGTTGTGCTGCCGTGCGCCACGGACCGAAATGTGTGTGATTGTCATAGTTTGAACAGGGGAATTGAATGGTCAGGGAGACACTGCAATTTGCAACAAGGCTCGACACCCAACAGCAACCAGATTGTCACAATCGGCGGAACCCTCTGGGGGTATTCTATTTGCCAACAACAAGGGGGTCAACGCGGAGCGATTGTTTGAGAGAATTCATCTTCAGAGCAGCAAAGCGGTGTTTGGCGCTGGCTGAAGACTGCACATCGAGATTTTGAGATGTGGGATTGCCGCTCAATCTGGCTTATTGTGGCCGGTTAGAATCACGGAGACGTATGCAGGACTTTTTCAATCTGGTGATGCTGGTATGCGCTTCGCTCGCTTCGATGGGGCTCGGAGTGCTGGTGGCGTATGGGCTGTTCAAAGGCGGGTTTACGCTGATGCAGTGGCATACACGGCAGCAGGAGCCTGCGGTGAAGGCTCAGGCTCAGATCGCGCGAGTTTCGTAGGGCTGGCTCATGCCGGTTGCAAACGCTTGAGTTTTAGATGATCTGTTCGGAGATGGGCGAGTTCGTATTGCGCCTGCTGCACGAGCCAGCTTTCGGCGCTGCCTCCGAAGACTCTGGATAAACGGAAGGCCATCTCAGCAGAGATACCGCGCTTGCCGTTGACTAACTCAGACAATGTGGTACGTGTTACTCCCAGAGCTTCGGCAGCGGCGGTGATGCTAAGGCCTAGCGGTTCGATGCATTCCTGCAGGACGAAAGTGCCGGGGTGGGGCGGGTTTTTCATCGGCATGGCATAAATTCCTTTCAGTGATAGTCCAGATAATCGATGTCAAAGGCTTGATGGTCAATGACGCGGAACACTACCCGCCAGTTGGCGCGAACGGTAACGGCCCAAAAGCCTGAAAGTTCGCCCTTGAGAGCGTGCAGTCGGAACCCGGGTATATCCATATCCTGCGCATCTTTTGAAGCGTCGAGTCGAGCGAGAATGTTTCTGAGCTTGTCTGCGTGTTCGGCAAGAACGCCACGTGGGTCATCGTCTTCATAGAGACGTTTCAGACCCTTGTGTCGGAATGACCGAATCATTCCTGACCGTAACGTGTTGCGTAACGGATGTCAATCCTTCGACTATCGAGGCCGGAAGATCGAGACATACTGGAACCCGGCGTAGATGTTCGCGATGACAGCATGGTCCTGCTGGGCTTATTCGACAATGCAGGGTTGCAGGAGGATGGAGGCCGCTTCAATGGGTGGGGCGAATCTTGCTCCGGCGAAGAGGAGGATGCCGGAGAGGACGAGTGTGACGAGGGTGACGCCGAGGCCGAGGCGCAGGCTGGAGTTGGCCATGCCGGAGATGTGGCCGATGATCTGTGGGGAGAAGGTGTCGCCGAGGAAGTGAATCAGGAAGAGATTGAGGGCGATGGCGCTGGAGCGGACCTGGGAAGTGACGGAGTTGCAGATGGCGGCGTTGAGAGGGCCGGTGTTGAGGAAGAGGCAGAACTCTGCGGCGAAAAGCGCGGGGATCGACCAGGCCGGGGGGCCGAAGAAGACGAGCGCGGCGAGGGGCAGGGTACCGATCATGCTCCAGGCAGAGAGCAGGTAGAGGGCGCGGTGGTTTGAGCGGAGCCAGCGCTGTGCGAGCCATCCGCCGAGGGCGGTGCCGGCGAGGCCGTCGACGACGGTGATTGCGCCGAGGATGGTGCCTGCCTGGCCGACGCTCATGGCTGAGAAGCGGTGGAGGAAGGTGGGCATCCAGGCGGAGATGCCGCCCAGGGTGAAAACCATCATGGCCATGCCGAGGGTGGCGCAGAGGTAGGCGGGATTCTTGAATAGATGGAGGAAGTTGCGGAACATTTGCGGGGTTGAGGGTCGGGGGACAGGGGTGGATTCGCTGCCGCCGCGGGTGGGTTCCGAGGCGAAGAGGGCGTAGAGGAGGGCGATGAGGAGTCCGGGGATGGCTCCGACGAAGAAGGGAGTGCGCCAGCCGTAGCGGGAGCCGAGCTGGCCGCCGACCAGGTATCCGAGGGCTGCGCCGACGGGGATAGCGAGGTAGAACCAGGAGAGGATGCGGTTTCGGTCGCGGGCGGGGAAGAAATCTGAGAGCACGGCGGGGGCGAAGATGCCGAAGGTGGCCTCGCCGACGCCGACCAGGGCGTGGCGGAAGTAGAGGGTCCAGTAGTCGTGGACCCAGAAGGTGGCTAGAGTGGCGAGGCTCCAGAGCACGGCTCCGGCGACGATGAGGGGCTTGCGGCGGAAGCGGTCGCCGAGCCAGCCGGTGCAGGGGGCGGTGAGCATGTATGTGATGAATAATGCAGTCGTTAGCGCACCCATGCTCTCGTCTGAGACGTGAAATTCGGCCTGGATGAGGGGTTGAGTGCCGGGGAGGATGTAGCGGTCGAGGTAGTTGAGGAGGTTGAGTGCGGTGAGCAGGAGGAGGGCGATGAGGGCTGGGCGGGCCGCTTTAGAGGTGCTACCGGGCATGGGCAACGGGTGGCCTCGCGGTGAATTGGGTTTGATGATTCAAGAAGATGGTCTGACAATTTGCAGTAGCCGTCAAACGATGTGCGATCGGTGCAACGCGGGATGCAATGCTCGGCGCACAAAGTGCAATCCGCGCGGAACGAAATGCAATGCAATTCGGGCGGGGGGAGGGGAATCCTGCGTGGAACCGGGTCAGGCCTGGGGGCGGGGCCAGCGGGCTTCGATGGTGGTGGAGATGCCGCCGCGGGGGCGGAAGTCACCCTTGATGACGGCCCAGACGGGGTCGCATGCTTTGACGAGATCTTCGAGGATCTGGTTGACGACGTTCTCCTGGAAGATGCCGAGGTTTCGGTAGCAGAAGAGGTACTCCTTGAGTGACTTGAGCTCAGCGCAACGCTCGCGGGGCATGTAGCGGAGGGTGAGGATGCCGAAGTCGGGGAGACCGGTCTTGGGGCAGACGGAGGTGAATTCCGGGTCGTCGATGAGGATTTCGTAGCCGGGGAACTGGTTGGGCCAGGTTTCGATCGCGGGGAAGTTGAAGTCGAGGCCGGCTTTTGCGTGTTCGTCGGTGTAGCGCTGTTCGAGTGCCATTTGGACATTGTAGACGGGGAGTGGCGAGGGCTGGAAGACGAGGCGCGGCGGTAAGCCAGGGAGCAGGGAGTGGTGAGTCGGACAGCAGATGCCGTGCGGACAAGTCAGCCAAAAGGCGAGTGTGAGTGTGGAGTGTGAAAAGCAGATTCACTTTGGGACTGACGGCCGGAAAGGCAGGGGGCGCCCGGACTGGTTGCCGCAGATGGGACGGAAGTGGCGCTTTGGTGAGTCGAAAATCGGAGTTGCGAGTCTTATATACTGACCCTTCCATCCGTAGTTGGCATTCACCGTATTTTCAGCAGGTTCGACAGGGATTTTGGGACTCATGGCAGAGGCTAGACGGCAGATAAGCAGAGTGTGGTTGTGGCTGGGAGCGGCCGTAGTTCTGGTGGCTGTTTTTTTTGTTGCGCGCAGCATGACGCATGACCGGATGCCGGTGCACGCCTCTTCGGCGGTGCGGGCGGAGCTGGTGAGCACGGTGAGCACCAATGGGTTGGTAGAGCCGGTGAGGAATTTTCCGTTTTACTGCCCCCTGGCGACGACTGTGCGGAGCATTGCCGTACAGCAGGGCGACCATGTGCGGGCTGGCCAGACGCTGATGCAACTGGACGATGTGACGGCGCGGGCGCGGGTGGCGACGGCTGAGAGCGGCTTGCGTGGGGCCGAGGTGAATCTGGAAGCGATCCGGCAGGGTGGAACGCTCGAAGAGCGCCAGTCGTTGACATCGAACGTGACGCGGGCGCAACTGGACCTGGCACAGGCGAGGCGGGAACTGGCGTCGCTTGAAAAGCTGCAGGCGACAGGAGCTGCTTCGACGAGCGAGGTGGATGCGAGCCGGCAGCGGGTTTCGCTTGCAGAAGACGGATTGCATACGCTGGAAGCGCGGCAGCGAACGCGCTATGCGCCGTCTGAACTGCAGCGGGCGATGGCGGCAGTCGCGGATGCCGAGGCCAACCTGGCGGCGGCACGGGTGGTGCTGGAAAAGACGACCGTTCGAGCGACGGGTGATGGCACGGTGTATTCGATCGTGGTCAGCACCAACGATTTTGTTGAAGAGGGCAAACTGTTGTTGCAGATGGCCAACCTGGACGAAGTGCGGGTTCGCTCGTATTTTGATGAGCCGGAGATTGGCCGGCTGGCGGTTGGGCAGAAGATTCGGATTGTGTGGGACGCGCGGCCGGGCCATGAGTGGCACGGACATATTGTGCAGGTGCCCTCGACGATTGTGACCTACGGGACGCGGAATGTGGGCGAGGTGCTGGTGGCGATTGACCGGGATTTGAGCGACCCGAAGGATGGCCTGCTGCCGGAAACGCATGTGACGGTGACGGTGACGACCTCGAGCGCGCCGAATACGCTGACGGTGCCGCGTGAGGCGCTGCATAGTGAAGATGGCAAGCCGTATGTATTCCGCGTGGTTGGGGGCAGCCTGGAGCGGACTCCGGTGACAATTGGTACGCCAAACCTGACGCAGGTACCGATTGCCTCTGGCTTGTCGGACGGCGATGTTGTGGCGACTGCCAGTACCAACGGCATGGCGCTTGAAGAGGGTGTCGCGGTGAAGGTCATCCGGTGAGTGGCATGACCAATGGTCGATGGATTGTGGCACTGGTGATTGCCGGGCTGGGATGGGTGCCATGGGCACGGGCCGCGATGGCGGGCACGACTCTGGCGACGGCCCAGGCAGCGTTGCAGGCGGGCAGGGCGGATGAGGCCCTGGGACTGCTGCAGGCGGCACTGAAGGCTGATCCGAAAGACGCGGAAGCAGAAAACCTGCGGTGCCGGGTGGAATTTACGGTGCAACGTTTTGACCAGGCGGTGGAGGCGTGTGAGCGGGCCGTCAATCTGAATCCGCAGAGTAGCCGGTATCACCTTTGGCTGGGCAGGGCTCTGGGGGAGAAGGCGGATCATGCTGTTTTCACGAGCGCATTTTCGCTGGGCAAGCGGACGAGAGAGGAATTTGAACGGGCGGTAGCGGCAGACCCGCGGGATGCTGAGGCTCTGGCTGATCTTGGGGAGTTTTACTATTCCGCGCCGGGGGTGATGGGTGGTGGGACGGACAAGGCGCTGGGAGTGGTTTCAAAGCTGGACGGGGTGGACCCGGTGCGGGCGCATGAGATGCGGGCGCGGATGGCGAATTTGAAGAAAGATACGGTGGAGGCGGAGCGCGAGTTCAAAGTGGCGTTGAAAGCTTCTCCGCGTCCGGCGTTCCAGTGGATGACGCTGGCGAGTTTTTATGGGCGGCATGAGCGGCTTGCGGAGATGGTGGAAGCGGTTAAGAGCGGGCTGGCGGCGGCGGAGAAGGACAAGCATTCGGTGGTGGCGCTGTATAACGGCGCTTCTGTGCTGATGCGGGCGAACCAGGAACCGGAACTGGCGGTGAAGCTGCTGGAGACGTATGTTGCTTCGCCGGAGAAGACGGAAGAGGGGCCTGCGTTTGAGGCACTGACCCGGCTGGCGAACCTGCGGAAGCAGATGGGTGATGGGCCGGGAGCGCAGCGGGATCGGGCGGCGGCGCTGGCGCTGGCGCGTGAGTATAAGCCGGCGCTGGAGTTGAAGTTTTGAGTTTGAAGTTTGAAGTGCGAGTGTGAAGTGCGAGTGTGAAGTGTGAAGTGTGAGTGTGAGTGTGAAGTGTGAAGTGTGAAGTGCGAGTGTGAGTGTGAAGTGTGAAGTGCGAGTGCGAGTGTGAAGTGTGAAGTGTGAAGTGCAACTGCGGGGGCGGAAGTAGATTCCCTTCGCTGTGCAGGGGATGACAACTTTTTTCAAAGAGATGATGAAGGGCGAGACTCTGAAGAATTCGAAGCAAACGACGGTGAGGGCGAGTTTTGCAGGGCGCGGGTTGAGTGCGTTGGTGCTGGCGCTGGCGGCGGTGACTGCTTCAGGGCAGGTTTCGCTGACGACGGTGGTGGACCAGGCGCTGCGGAACAGCACGTCGGTGCGGATTGCGGACGCGGAGCTGCAGAAGGCGACGGCGCAGTTGACCGAGGTAAAGGATGCGTATGTGCCGACGGTGGTGCTGGGATCTGCGGTGGGATATTCGTATGGGTTTCCGGTGGGGCAGCCCTCGATTTACAGCCTGACGTCGCAATCGTTGCTGGTGAGCCTGCCTTTGCGGCAGTACACGCGAGCGGCGAGGATGGCGCTGGAGGCGAGCCGGAAGTCGCTTGAGGATACGCGGGAGAAGGTGATCCTGGATGCTGCGTCGGCGTATGTGGAACTGGATGCGGTGAACCAGGAGCTTGCCAGTTGCGACGAGCAGATGAAGTTTGTGGGTCGGTTGCAGGAGATTGAGCAGGAGCGAGTGAATGCAGGAGTGGATGCCCGTTCAGACCTGCTGCAGGCGCGACTGAACGCGGCGGAGTTGAAACTGCGGCGGCTGCACCTGGCGGCCAGGGCGGATGGATTGAAGCAGCAACTGGCGAGCCTGACTGGGTTGCCGGCAGAGGGTATGCAGCCAGTGGGGAGCAGTATTCCGGCGATTCCCGAGGTGCAGGGGGATCTGTTGCGGGGGCGTTCGCCGGGGATAGAGGCGGCGCGTTTCCAGAGCCTGGCGCAGCGGTTTCAGGCTCGGGGCGACAAGATCGGCAACTGGTTTCCGCAGATAGCGTATGCGGCGCAGTACAATCGCGACGCGAAGTTCAATAACTACGAGCAGTACTACAACCATTTTCAGCAGAACAACTTCAGCGTGGGCATCGATATTCAGTTTTCACTGTTTGATGCATCGAAGCGGGCGAAGGCGCGGGAGTCTGCGGCGCAGGCTCTGCGGGCGACGGTGGAGGAAGAGCAGGCGCGGAATGACAGCAATGAGCAGGTGCACCGGATCAACAGCAGCCTGCGAGAGCTGAGCGGGCAGGCAGAAGTGGCGAGCCTGAAGCAGCAGATTGCCGCGGAGCAACTGACAGCGACGATGACGCAACTGGAATCGGGTAATGGAAGCCCAGGGGTGTCGCAACTAACGCCGAAGGCAGAGCAGATGGCGCGGATTGATGAGCGGCAGAAATTTGTGGACGCACTGGATACGGCGCTGGATTTATCGAAGGCTCGGCTGAACCTGTTGCGGGCTTTGGGACATATGGAAGACTGGATCCGGAGCAAACCGATTCAGTAGTGAAGTGGAGTGCCTCGGAAGGGGCAACAGCGGGCTCATTCCCCATTTTCGGGCGCATTGTCGGGCTTGAGAATCGAGCCAATGGTAGAATCAGGAGTGTCTATGACATCAAATACTCAGGCGACATTGAAAACTCAAGTATTGAAAACTCTTCTCCTCAATCCTCCCTCCTTCGAGAATTTCGATGGGGGCGCCAGTTCTCGCTGGCCTGCGACGCGCGAAATCGAGTCATATTGGTACCCGGTGTGGCTGGCCTACCCGGCTGGACTGTTGGAGGGGTCGCGTCTGCTTGACGCTCCTCCGCACCATGTGAGCGCGGCAGAGACGATTGAAATCTGCAAGGAATACGAATTTCTGGTGCTGTTTACGTCAACGGTGGGCTGGGAAGGCGACCAGCGGCTGGCAGAAGCGATCAAGGCGGCGAATCCGGCGATCAAGATCTGCTTTGTGGGGCCGCCGGTAACGACTTCGCCGGACAAGGCGCTGAATGAGTGCCTGGTGCTGGACTTCATCTGCCGGCGCGAGTTTGACTACTCGGTGGTGGAGTTTGCGCAGGGCAAGCCGCTGAGCGAGATTCTGGGGATCAGCTACCGGGCGCGTACGGCGGGTGGCGGTTACACGATTTTGCATAATCCTGACCGTCCTCAGATTGAAGACCTGGACGCGATGCCGTGGGCGACGAAGATCTACAAGCGGGATATGGATGTGACGCGGTACAACGTGCCGTTTCTGATGCACCCGTATATCGCGCTTTACTCGACGCGCGGCTGCCCGGCGCAGTGCACGTTTTGCCTGTGGCCGCAGACGCTGAGCGGCCATGCGTGGCGCAAGCGCTCAACGGATGACGTGGCGGCGGAGTTGAAGTGGGCGAAGGAGAATTTCCCGGACGTAAAGGAATTCTTCTTTGACGACGATACGTTCAACATTCAGCGGGCGCGCACGATTGAGCTTTGCGAGAAGCTGAAGCCTCTGAACATCACCTGGAGCTGCACTTCGCGTGTGACGACGGAGTATGACACGCTGAAGGCGATGAAGGAAGCGGGCTGCAGGCTGCTGATTGTGGGTTTTGAATCGGGCGATCCGCAGATTTTGAAGAACATCAAGAAGGGTGCCACGGTTGAGAAGGCGCGCCAGTTTGCGAAGGACTGCAACGACCTGGGTCTGACGATTCATGGTGACTTTATCCTGGGGCTGCCGGGCGAGACGAAGGAATCGATTCGGAACACGATCAATTTTGCCAAATCGCTGGACGTGGAGACGATTCAAGTCTCGATTGCGCATGCTTATCCGGGGACGGAGTTCTTTGACTACGCGGAGAAGAATGGGTATATCACCAACGAAGGCGCGATGAGCGATGCGGGTGGGCACCAGATGGCGCACATCGAGTATCCGGGGTTGCCGAAGGAATACGTGCTGGAGATGGTGCATCGGTTCTATGACGAGTACTACTTCCGTCCGAAGGCGGCTTTCCGGGTGGTGTGGAAGGCGTTTGTGAATCGCGATCTGCCCCGGCTTTACGTGGAGGCGAAGGCCTTTTTGAAGCTGCGAGGAGAGCGGAACAAGATGGTCAAGGATGCGAAGAAGCTGAACGCCGCTAATGCGGTGGAAGCTTAAGGGCAGCTGCCAGCAGCTGGCTTTGGACTGGCGCACCTGGGTGTGATTCAGAACCCAGGTCTCAGATACGAGACCTGGGGCACCCGATGGGCTTTGAGTGAAGAGCCAGGAGCTAGTGGCTGGAAGCTTGATTGCAGGAGCTTGACGATATTTCCAATCCAACTCACACGAAATTGAAATTGGGCCAGTATGTGATATTGGCCCTGGTGGCTATCTGTGCGCCGCTGGGGGATAGTTGCCTGGCGCGGGGTATGAGCCAGTTGCCGCCGATTTCACTGGAGCATCCGCTGCTGCTGGTTGGGGCGGTCTTTCATCCGTGGATTGCGGCTGGCATTCTGATGCTGATCGCGTTTTTTGCATGTTATTTGACGGCGCTTTCGTGGGCGGATTTGACGTATGTGCTGCCGACGACGGCGTTTGGGTATGTGCTGATTGCGCTGCTGGGGCGGTTTTGGCTGCATGAGGAGATTTCGCTTTACCGGTGGGCGGGGATACTGCTGATCACGCTGGGGGTGGGATTTGTGGCGCAGGGGCCTTCGCTGACTGAGAAGCCTGATGCGGAGGGGCAGCAATGATTGTGCCTGCTGCATTGCCGCCGGGGATGAGCCCGTGGGTGGCTGCCGGAATGATTGGGACGGTGGCGATTACCTCGACGATTGGCGAGGTAATGACGGCGGCGGCGATGAAGTCGATTGGTGATCTGGACGAGATTCGCGCGCACTCGGGGCTGAGGGGCGCGATCAGGGCGGTGCTGACTTGTCCCCTGTTCTTTGGCGGAGTGAGCTTTTTGGCGCTGGCGTTTTTTGCGCTGCTTTTTGCGTTGAATCACCTGAATCTGAGCCTGGCGGCTCCGGCTTCGGCCTCGCTGACGCTGGTGACAAATGCGATTGCGGCGAAGCTATTCCTTAAAGAAAATGTTGACCGGCGGCGGTGGACGGCGGCGGTGCTGGTGTGTGTCGGGGTTTACCTGCTGGCGCATTAGAGGCAGTGTGAGTGTGAGTGTGAAGTGTGAGTGTGGGTGTGAAGTGTGGGTGTGAAGTGTGAGTGTGAAGTGTGAAAAACAGGTCTTTCGCTCCGACCTTCCACGGCTGAAGACCTGAATGTGGGGACCCTGTGGGGTCAGGATTTCAGGGGGTTGGTTGGAATTACTGGAGTTAGAGATTTGCTTTCAGGGGTTTGTATAAACTCTCTCCTTATTTTGATTGAACTACAGGTACACTCCGAACATGGCGCTACGGCTCTTCATTGCTACAACCAGTTCTGGAAAGCTTGCTGACTTTGGCGAGGCTGCGGAGGAGTATCAGGTTGCGATTGAGCCTGTGCCGGGGCTGAAGACGATTCCTGCACCGCATGAGGATGGCGACAGTTTTGAGGCGAATGCGATAACGAAGGCGCTTTATTACAGCACGTTTGCGCCGGGTGAAGTGGTGATTGCGGATGACTCGGGGCTTGAGGTGGATGCGCTGGGGGGCGCTCCTGGTGTGAGATCGGCGCGGTTTGCGGCGGATACGGGGCTGGTGGATTCGCCGGACGCGAACGATAATACGGACGTCTGGAACAACATTGTGCTGTTGCAGAAGCTGGAAGGAGTGGCTCCGGTGCGTCGGACGGCGCGGTATCGGTGTGTGCTGGCGGCGGCCAGGGATGGGGAAGTGCTGCTGACGGCGGAGGGTTCGATTGAGGGGCGGATATTGGAGGCTCCGCATGGGACGGGCGGGTTTGGGTATGATCCGCTGTTTTATTTGCCGGAGCTGGACCAGACGATGGCGGACCTGGATGTTGGGGTAAAGTTTGCGATTAGCCACCGGGGGCGGGCTTTTGCGGCGTTGCTGGGGCGGCTGGCGTAAGTGCGAGTGTGAAGTGTGAAGTGTGAGTGTGAAGTGTGAGTGTGAAGTGTGAGTGTGAAGGGCAAAAGCTAGGGCATTCGAAGCAGATTCCCGTTGGGAATGACAACCAAAAAGCAAATGCATGGGCGGCGGGGAATTGTGTTT
>JANYDG010000105.1 GCA_025359885.1 Acidobacteriota bacterium | reverse complement strand
ACGATGTCGCCTTCCTTGAGTACACGATTCCTGGAGGGAATGCCGTGAACGACCTCGTGATTGATTGAAGTGCAGAGAACGCAGGGGAAGCCGTGATAGCCCTTGAAAGCGGCCTTGGCACCGAGCTCTTTGAGGCGCGCTTCGGCAGCATTTTCAAGGTCGAGCGTGGTGGCACCGGGACGAACGGTATCGCGCACCGTATCGAGCACCTGGCGTACAACTTTGCCGGCGCGACGCATGTGCTCAATTTCCCGTGCTGTCTTTAGAATGACTGCCACAAAACCCATCCAAACTTGAACTACAACCCCAGAGAACGAACAAAAACTTTCAACAAACCGATTCAGGGCTCTCAGCCTCGATCAGCCTTGAGCGCGCAGCAGTTCGACAGAAGACGCGATGCCAGCGGCCACATTTGCGACTGGCTGATCTCCATTGACCTCAGCAAACCTGCCCAGGGCGCGATAGTGCTCGACTACCGGTGCGGTCAGGCTCTCATAGGTGCGCATACGGCCAACAAATGTGGGTTCCGTATCGTCGCTCCGTTGCACCAGACTTGCACCCTCAACATCGCAAACTCCCTCAATTTTCGGGGGTTGCAGATAGATGTTATAGATCGTCTGGCAGACAGGACAGTTCCGGCGTCCTGTAATACGGCGCAGTAACCGAGTATAGTCGACTTTAATGCTAACCGCAACAACCGGGAGCGCTCCGGGCTGAGAAGCGAGCCTGCTATCGACCCAGGCTGCCTGCGGGAGTGTTCTGGGAAAGCCATCCAGAATGAAACCAACGAGGGTGTCGGGCTCGGCGAGGCGGATTGCGACCATTTCGTTGACGAGGGAATCCGGAACCAATTCGCCACGCTGCATGATTTCATAGGCGAGTTTTCCGAGATCTGTGTCGTTGCGCACGTTGGCGCGGAGCAGGTCGCCGGTAGATATCTGCGGGATACCCCAGAGCTTGACCAATTCCTTAGCCTGGGTGCCCTTGCCGACTCCCGGTGCACCGAGAACTAAAATGGGACCGGGATTGAAGCCGATTGCGGATGGAGCAACGCCCGCGACCGCTGCTGAATCTGCGCTGCCCATTACCAGCTCTTCCTTCCGCGAATGCGTCCGGAGCGAGGTGAAAAGCCGTCATAGTGGCGCATGATCAACTGCGACTCAATCTGGTTCGCGGTGTCCATGGCTACGCCAACGACGATCAGGAGCGAAGTTCCACCGAAGTAGAAGCTCATGTGGAGACCACTGGTGACCCAGGCGGGAAGCCGCTCAAAGAAGCTACCGACCAGCCACAGGTGATTCAAGTGGAAACCGGAGAGCAGGAAGGTGGGCACCAGCGAGATGAGGATCAGGTAGATGGCACCGACCAGCGTAATGCGGGTGAGGATGTCGTTGATGTAGTCTGACGTGCGACGACCGGGGCGGATACCGGGAATGAAGCTGCCGCTCTTGCGCATATTGTCGGCAATGTCATCGGGCCGGAAGACGATGGAGATGTAGAAGTAGGCGAAGAAGATGATGGCCGCGATGTACAGGACTTCATACCAGGGCTCGCCAGGCTGCAGATTCTGGATCACGTTCGAGAGTAGCTTGTTGGACTGCACGAAGCTGATCTGGCTGAAGAGCAGTGGGGCAGACAGAATCGAGCTGGCGAAGATGACCGGCATGACGCCGCCTGAGTTCACCTTGAGGGGCAGGTAGGAGCTTTGTCCGCCCATGGTACGACGGCCTACAACACGCTTCGCTTGCTGGATCGGGATACGGCGCTCGGAGCGTTCAACGAAAACGATGAATGCGACCAGCCCGACCATGGCGGCGAGGAGAAGCAGGATGGCGATCGCTGTAAAAGAACCCCAGGCGTTGGTACGAACCTTTTCAGCCAGATCTGCGATACCACGGGGCAGGCCAACGACGATACCCGTAAAGATGAGCAGGCTCATGCCGTTACCGATGCCGCGGTCGGTGATTTGTTCCCCGAGCCACATGATGAAGGCGGTTCCCGTGGTCAGCGTCAAGACGGTCAACAGGATGAACGAGGGACCGGAGATGATGGTCATACCCTGGCTGCTGAGTCCGAAGGCGATGGCGATGGACTGGAAAGCAGCGAGGATGACGGTAAGGTACCGCGTCCATTGGGTAATCTTGCGGCGGCCCAGTTCCCCCTCCTTCTGCAGGCGGGCGAGCGGCTCATAAACGACGGTGAGCAACTGGAAGATGATGGACGCCGTGATGTACGGCATGATGCCGAGGGCGAAGATGGTGAAGCGGCGCAGGTTGCCGCCCGAGAACATATCGAGCAGGCCGAGGGCGGACCCGCCCTGGGTATGAAAGAACTGGTCGAGGAGCTTGGAATTCACGCCGGGGGTCGGCAGTTGCGCGCCCAGGCGATAGACGGCCAGCAGTGCGGCGGTGAAGAAGATACGCTTGCGCAGGTCTGGAACACGGAAGATATTGAGGAACTTTTCAAACATAGCTGGGAATTCCACTCCACGGGCCGCGTAACCGCCTGGCTCCGCATGATTGCTGCTTGGCTTGTGTGCCTATACCATCGTAACTCCCCCGACCCCGGCACGTCTCTTTGCGAGGGTCAGGAGGTTGCGATCGCTACGCTGCTGCGGAAGTCTCAGGTGCGCCGCCTGCGACAACAGCCTTGCCGCCGGCCTTTTCAATCTTTTCCTGCGCCGACTTGGAGAACTTGTGTGCAGTGATGTTGATGGCAGCATGCAGATCGCCATTGCCGAGGATCTTGATGAGTGCTTTCTTGTTGCCGGCGAGACCAAGCTTCTTGTAGTCGTCGATGCCGATTTCGCTGACACCCTTTGCGGCGGCAACTTCGGCAATACGGGCGACATTGATCACGGTGTATTCGACGCGGAAGATGTTCGTGAAGCCGCGCTTGGGGAGACGGCGATGCAGCGGCATCTGGCCGCCCTCAAAGCCTCGCATCAGGCTGGAGCCGGTGCGCGCTCCCTGACCTTTGTGGCCACGGGTTGAAGTTTTGCCCATGCCTGAGCCCATACCGCGGCCCACACGCTTGCGCCCGATATTTGCCTTTTTGGGGGCGCGCAGATTGGATAGATTCTTTGCCATGATTTTCCTCGCTCATGCGCCGGATGAGCCTTGGCTCAAGCGACTCGCGTTCGTTGTGGTACTCGGGTGAAGTGCGAAGTGTGGAGTGTAAGAAGCGCTTTGCACACTTCACACTCCACTTTTCACACTTAATCGATAATCCGGACCAGATGCGGGATGGTCTTCACCATGCCACGAACTGACTCGTTGTCAACGCGCTCGACGATCTGATTGAGCCGCGTGAAGCCCAGACCGGTGACGACCCGCTTGTGCTTGAAAGGGGTCGAAATGGCCGAGCGGTAGTATTCGATGCGAATTTTCTTGGATTCGGTCATTGGACTAGAGCTCCTCTACCGTCTTGCCGCGCATCAGGGCAACTTCTGCCTTGTCGCGCAACTGGGTGAGCGCGTCAAAGGTAGCCTTGATGACGTTGTGCGGGTTGGCCGTACCAAGGGACTTGGTGAGCACGTTCTGCACGCCAGCCGAAGTCATGACGGCGCGGACGGCACCGCCGGCGATGACGCCGGTGCCTTCCGGGGCGGGCTTGAGCAACACGTGGCCCGAGCCGTAACGACCCAGAACCTGGTGCGGGATAGTGGTGGCGGTCAGATTGACCTTGACGAGGTTCTTCTTGGCCGCTTCGATTGCTTTTCGGATGGCCTGGGGAACTTCCTTGGCTTTACCTGCACCGTGGCCGACGACTCCGGCAGTGGCGTCGCCCACGACCACGAGAGCGGCAAAGGACATGTTCTTACCGCCCTTGACCACTTTGGTGACGCGGTTGATCGACACGACCTGGTCGGTCAGCTTGAAGTGGTTGGCGTCGAGTTTCTTTGTAAATGCCATTGCTTTGCGGGCCTCCTCGGCCTTGAATCTCTTTGTTTCTTTGCTTACAAGTTCAAGCCGGTTACTTAGAAGTCGAGTCCAGCTTCGCGAGCTGCATCGGCCAGCGCCTTGATGCGCCCGTGATAGAGATAGCCACCCCGGTCAAACACAACCTTCTTTACGCCCTTTTCCAAGCCTAATTCGGCCACCAGCTTACCCACTTCCCTGGCTGCTGCGATGTTGCCTCCAGCAGTAATCTTCGCCGCCAGAGTTGAAGCGGAGACGATGGTGACACCCTGGGAATCGTCAATGAGCTGGGCGTAGATGTGGTTGAGGGACCGGTAGACGTTGAGCCGGGGGCGAGCTGCCGTCCCAGAAATCTTTTGGCGAATCCGGAAGTGTACCCGGTTACGAATCTGGTTTCGTTCTGTCTTTGCAATCATTTCGTTTCTTCCTATCAGCGGAACGGACTTACCGCCCCGTTCGGTGGTTAAAAACCAGTGTGGAGTGTGAAGTGCAAAGTGTGAAAGGCGATGCACACTCCACAGTCCACACTTCACACTCGGATTACTTCGAGCCCGACTTGCCGGCCTTCTTCTTGAGTTTCTCGCCGGTGTAGCGAACGCCCTTGTTCTTGTACGGATCAGGCTTGCGAAGCGAGCGCATGTCAGCGGCAACCTGGCCAACCTTCTGACGATCAATGCCAGAGATGATCAGATGGGTTTGTTTGGGATCGATCGTGACTTCAATGCCGGTGGGCAGGGGGAACTCGATTGGATGCGAGTAGCCGAGCGTGAAAACAACCATGCTCTTGCCCTTCAACTCGGCGCGGTAACCGATGCCGACGATGTCGAGGTCCCTGGTCCAGCCCTGGGTGACGCCGTGCACCGCGTTGTAGACCAGCGCGCGGGTCAAGCCGTGGAAGGGGGCAGCCTTGTCGCTTTCGCGTTCAATGGTCAGGACGTTGCCGTCTTTGACGAGAGTGATGCCGGGCGCGATCAGGGCAGATACTTTGCCCTTGGGTCCCTCGACGAGTACGGTGTTGCCTTCGACGGTGTACTTCACACCGGCAGGCAATGCAATCGGTTTCTTGCCAATACGTGACATTTCTTGATCCTTCGATGGCTTGCGAGTCCCGGGCCGGATTGCTCCGTCGTTCCACTGCAGCCGTTCCTTCAAAACCCATTTTGAATCCGCCGAAGGCCTGGGCCCGCGCGGCGGGTGCTACCAGACTTCGCAAAGAATCTCGCCGCCGACACCTTCGCGACGTGCCTGGCGGCCGGTCATGACACCCTTGGGGGTGGTCATGATCGAGATGCCGAGACCGCCCTGGACGCGCTTGATCTCATCGCGACCGATGTAGACGCGGCAGCCGGGACGGGAGATGCGGGCCAGGTCGCGGATGGCAGCTTCAGAGCCCGCGCCATACTTCAAGTAAACGCGCAGAACCTGCTTGCCCTCTTCTTCCTGGGTCTTGTAGTTCGAGATATAGCCCTCTTCCTTGAGGATGCGGGCAATCTCAGCCTTCAATTTTGAAGCAGGGACATCCAGCTTCTGGTGGCGAGCACGGATTGCATTCCGGATGCGCGCCAGAAAATCGGCTACTGGGTCAGTCAGACTCATTCCTTCTCCTTCATTCCCCGTTCGCTCGGTCTGTCTGACCGAGAACCTGCGGGAATGCTTGAAACAGTTGTCAGGGGTCAGATCTCAGGGCTCACTGCGGGGTTCTTTGAACCCTGACCCCTGATCTCTGTACCCTGCTTTACTACCAGCTCGACTTGACGACGCCGGGGATTTCGCCCCTGTGGGCCAGGCCGCGGAAGCACAGACGGCAGATACCGAACTTGCGGAGGAACGC
>JANYDG010000094.1 GCA_025359885.1 Acidobacteriota bacterium | reverse complement strand
CCTGGGGATCTGACACGTCTTTTGCGGGTGGCTGGCAGCGAATGTTACACGTGTAACATTTGCTGGTTTGGGTGCCGGCTGGAAATCTGTCAAGTGAATTTGTCAGAAGTGGTTTGGCTTGAGGGCTTTACGGTTGCGTATTTTGAAGCCCGTTTGTGCATTCGCGGAGGGGTGTGTTTTGGATATAGCCAAAATGCTATGTTCCACAGTTCATGTTCCACAGTTTGTGTTCCACCGCAGATGACCACTGAGGGACGGGAGTGGCGGGCGATGCCTGGTTGTAAAACGATGACTTTTGGGCAGCCTCTATAATTTTGAGAGCCTCTGGCTGGTGGGCCGTGCGGCGGAGAGAGAGCGGGAGTATGAGCGGATTGCAGGGACGAGTCGCGTTGGTGACGGGAGCTTCGCAGGGAATTGGGCGGGCATGTGCCCTGGCGCTGGCTGCTGAGGGTGCTACGGTGGCGCTGGCGGCGCGCAATGAGGCGAAGCTGTCGGAGGTGCAGGCGGAGATTGAAGCGGCCGGGGGCAAGGCGGCGGCGTTTGCGCTGGACGTGGCCGACGAGGCATCGATCAAGGCCGGGGCGAAGGCGATTCTGGACCAGCTGGGGACGGTTGAAATCCTGGTGAACAATGCCGGGATTACGCGAGACAAGCTGGTGATGCAGATGAAGCGGGAAGATTGGGAGGCTGTGCTGGCGACCAACCTGACGGGGGCTTTTCTGCTGACGCAGGCTCTGCTGCGACCGATGCTCAAGAACCGGTGGGGGCGGATCATCAATATCTCGAGCGTGGTGGGCCGGACGGGGCAGGCGGGTCAGGTGAATTATGCTGCGACCAAGGCGGGGCTGATCGGGGTGACGCGGTCGCTGGCGCGGGAAGTGGCGGCGCGGGGGATCACGGTGAATGCCGTGGCTCCGGGCTACATTGAGACACCGATGACGGCGGTGTTGAACGAGGCGCAGACTGCAGCGATGATGACGACGATTCCGCTGGGCCGGGCAGGCACGGATGCCGACATTGCGCATGCAGTCGTGTACCTGGCTTCAGAGGGGGCAGGCTACGTGACGGGACATGTGCTGGATGTGAACGGCGGGATGTTCATGGGTGGGTAGAAACCAGCCGGTGGAGCGAGGGAGCAAAAGCAGGTTCCCTTGGGGAATGACAGAAAGCAAAGCAAGGGCAACGGCAAAAGCAGATTCCCCCAGGGATGTTGAAAATCTTCTGATGAAGTTTTGATTTGCAGCCGATAGTCTCACTTGGAGCGAAGCGAGTGGCTACGACTGCATCGATGGACCCGACAAATTCTCGAGAGAGGCGCGGCATCCCGGACACTGGCTTGAAGGGTCAGAGTCTGGGTCAGAGTCAGGGGAATGAGGGTCTGCGCTACCTCGCGCGGCAGCCGATCATGGACCGAAACGGTCATGTGCATGGGTATGAACTGCTGTTTCGCGCTGGTCCGTCGGAGGGGTTCAGTGGGGATGGTATTGCTGCGACGCGGACCATGCTGGACAACCTGGTTATTTTTGGCGCCGACCGCCTGACGGGCGGGTTGCCGATGTTTGTCAATTGCACGCAGGAGTCATTGCTGAACGACCTGGTGCTGGTGTTGCAGCCCGAGCAGACGGTACTGGAGCTGCTGGAGACGCTGACGCCTACCGTGGAACTGCTGACGTCATGCCGGAAGTTGAAAGCGCGTGGCTTTCGACTGGCCCTGGATGATTTTGTGTGGAAGTCGGAGTGGCTGCCTTTTGTGGAATTGGCCGACTACGTCAAGGTGGACCTGTCGACGACGAGCCGGGAGGAGCGGCTGCGGCTGGTGCGCAACCTGCGTGGTTTTGAAGCGCGACTTGTGGCAGAGCGTGTGGAGAACGAGCAGGAACTGGCCGAGGCGAAGGCGGAGGGGTTCACGCTTTTTCAGGGCTACTATTTTTGCCGCCCTGTTTTGATCGAGAACCGGGCGATTCCAGCGAACCATTTGATTCATCTGGAGATGCTGCATGCGGTGCATGACGACCCGCTCGATATAGGGCGCATCAGCAAACTGGTGAAACGGGATGCATCGTTGACCTACCGGCTGCTGCGTGTGGTGAACTCGCCACTTTATGGCACGCGCAAGGAGATCACCTCGATCCAAGGGGCGCTGGTGATGATTGGGGATGAAATGTTTCGCCGGTTGGCGACCCTGACCATTGCCAGTGAGATTGTTGGAGAGCGCCCGACGGAGTTGCTGCGGATGGCGTATCTTCGTGGCCGATTTTGCGAACTGGCGGCGGCAGCGATGGGACAAGACCCGACGGAACAGTATTTGTTGGGGATTCTGAGCCTGCTGCCGGCGATGTTGCGGGTTCCGATGGAGCAGATAGCGAAGTCGATGCCGTTGCGCGGGGCCGTGCGCGACGCTCTGCTGGGTGAGACGAACGCCGAGCGAACGACGCTGGAGTGGATCCTCTGCTATGAAGGTGCCCGATGGGATGCCTGTGACAAGTTGGCCGAGGAAGCGGGTCTCAAGCCCCGTGAACTGACGGATACTTACACCGCAGCGCTGCTGTGGGCAGAGGAAAATATGCGGTTGATCTAAAAACTTGCCCTAAAAGACTCGCCCTGGAAGAGACGGGCTGGAAGGAGGCTCTGGAAGGCCTGACCCGGAAAGGCCGGGGCTATCTGGGCTATCTGGGGCTGGGGCTGGGCGCTGGTGAAGCGGGTGAGCCGGCAGGAGGCTGCCCTGCGCCAAATTCACCGATGGAGTGAACGACGGTGGCGAGGAAGATGCCGTCGCGGATGGCCCCCTCGGCGCGCAACTGCTCGCCTGGCTGAAGGTCGGCGAGGGTGATGGAATCACGCCGTTTGCGGAAGGAAGTATTTTCGTCAACCTCAATGGCGTGGGCCGCGTGGTCAACCATGCCTTCAATGGTGATGCGGGTGCCATTGATGGCGGTGACGCGTCCGGCCAGCCAGGTCTTACCGTAGTTGGCCTGCATCTCGCGCAGTTGCCGTGCCCGTTCGGGGTCGATCTGGAATATGACAATGGCCCCGAGAGATTTGCCTGCGGAATCGACTTCCCCAGCGGCGGTAATGAAGTCGCCCACTTTGATTTCAGAGGGCTTGAGGGTCTGAGGCATTTGGCGTTCGATGTCTAAGGAGCTGTCATCGCGGGGTACGTCTTCCCTTCCCCTGCCGTTGCGCGGCAGACCCTGGCCGGGGGCGCGACCACCTGGTGGCTGCCTCATGATGCGGGTGTTCACGCTGAAATGGACAATGTAGATTTCGCCGGCCTCGGTGCGGACGGAATAGTGGCTGGCTGCGACTTCAGTGACGGAGCCGAAGATACCGCGTGTGCCGAAGGGCATGCCTGCCATGCCACGGGTTCCCCAGGCCTCTGACTGGCCGACGGGTGGCGGCGTCTGGGCGGTGGCGATGAGCGGGATGAGGACTGTGGCCAGGAGTGCCAGGAGCGGGGCCCTGAGCGGGGCCCGCAGCAGAACTGGACGAGAACCGGGGATGCTTTGGATTTGAGGGATGGTGTTGTGCATTATTTGACCTCTGATTTGCATCCGAAGAGACTCGTTTGACTTCTATGGTAGTAGACGAAGGAAGTGCGCGAAAAGCCACAGAGGATGCGCTCCGGGTGCAGTAGACTTTTGGCAGGTTGCGGATTGGGGACCGGGATTGGGGCGGAGAGTGCCGTCGGAGGGGTTTTTGATGGATTGCCTGGGGAGCGCGGAAGCGACGGGTGTGGCATCGGATGTGCGCGCGCGGTACCGGCTGGTGCGACGGCGCAGTCTGGAAATATGTGAGCCGCTGAGTGCAGAAGACATGATGGTGCAGTCGTGTGCGGAGGCTTCGCCGGCGAAGTGGCATCTGGCGCATACGGCCTGGTTTTTTGAGTCGTTTGTGTTGCGGGAGTTTCTGGAAGGCTACCAGGAATTTGATGCGGAGTTTGCCTGGCTTTTCAACAGCTACTACCAGAGCTTTGCGGAGTTTCCTGAAAAGCGGTTGCGGGCTTCCTTTTCGCGGCCCTCGGCGGGAGAGATCTTGCGTTACCGGACGCATGTGGATGATTCAGTAGACCAATTGCTGATGGGAGAAGCGCCGGCGGAGGCGCTGCGTCGGATTGAGCTGGGGCTGAACCATGAGGAGCAGCACCAGGAATTGCTGCTGACGGACATCAAGCATGCGCTGTATACGAATCCTCTGCAGCCGGCCTATCGGGAGATGGAGGCTGGCAGTGAGGCGGGGGTGGAGCCGCTGCGTTTTTTGGAATTTGACGGCGGACTGCTGGAGATTGGCCGGGATGCTGAGGTGGGTTTCAGCTTTGACAATGAGCGGCCCCGGCATCGGGTGTGGCTGGAGCGATTCAAGCTGGCGACGCGGCTGATTACTTGTCTGGAGTATGCGGAGTTCATTGAGGATGACGGATATGTCAGACCGGAGCATTGGCTGTCAGCAGGCTGGGATGCGGTGAAGGCGCAAGGGTGGGAAGCGCCCCTTTACTGGCGAAAGATCGATGGGGAGTGGTGGATTGGCGGTCTGCGGGGTAAGCACAGGCTGAGCGAAGTGGCTGGAACTGCTGTGACGCATGTGAGCTATTTCGAGGCGGAGGCCTACGCCCGCTGGGCGGGAAAGCGGCTGGCGACTGAGGCGGAGTGGGAGACGGTGGCGGCCCTGGTGCCAGTGGAGGGCAATCTGCTGGAGAGCGGGCGGCTGGAACCGGTGATTGCAGGGCCGGCGAAGGATCTTCCGTCACAAATGTTTGGCGATTGCTGGGAGTGGACGGGAAGCGCTTACCTGGGGTATCCGGGGTTTGCGCCGTTGACGGGGGCTCTGGGGGAGTATAACGGCAAATTCATGAGCGGGCAGATGGTGCTGCGTGGCGGAAGTTGTGTGACGCCGACAGGGCATATTCGGGCGAGCTACCGGAATTTCTTTCCTCCGGAGACGCGGTGGCAGTTTTCTGGAATACGGCTGGCTGGGTCGTAACCGGTGGCAGATGCGAGGCATTGAAGGACTGTATGGCGACTTTTTTTTCAGAATCAGGGACATCGGCGGCTTGCGCTGAACAGGAATCGGCTGAACAGACGCTGGCGGATGTGGTGCGGGCGGGGTTGCAGCTGACTCCCAAGCAGTTGCCGCCGTGGCTGTTTTATGACGAGGCCGGGTCGCTGCTGTTTGAGGAGATAACGCGGCTGCCGGAGTACTACCTGACGCGGATGGAGCGGGGGATTCTGACGGCATCTGCTGGCGCGATGATCAGGGCGGCGGCGGGTGGAATGCGGATTCGGCTGGTGGAGCTGGGGGCGGGCTCGGCGGACAAGACACGGCTGCTGCTGGCGGCAGCGCTGGCGCACCAGGGGGCTGTGGCGTACCAGCCGGTGGATGTTTCTGAGACGGCTCTCACGGCGGCTTGCGAGCGGATTGCGGCGGAGCTGCCGGGGGTGGAGACGGAGCCGATTTTGGCCGACTACACGGCGGGCTGGGGACTGGCTGAAGATCTGAACGCTGGCGAAAGGCAGCTGCTGCTTTGGATTGGGTCGAGTGTTGGGAATTTTGAGCCGGAGCGGGCGGTGGAGCTGCTGGCACGGATCAATGGGACGATGCGGCCGGGGGATGGGCTGCTGCTGGGGGTGGATCTTGCCCCGGCGGCCGGGGGCAAGAGCGAGGCGGAGCTGGTGGTGGCGTATGACGACGCGGCGGGGGTGACGGCGGCGTTTAACCGCAACGTGCTGGTGCGGCTGAACCGGGAGCTGGGGGCGGAGTTTGAGCCGGAGGGATTTGCGCATCGGGCGGAGTGGAACGCGGTGGAATCGCGGATGGAGATGCACCTGGAGAGCCGGGCGGCGCAGCGAGTATGGATGGATGCGCTGGAGATGGAGGTGGAGTTCGCGGCGGGGGAGCGGCTGCATACGGAGAATAGCTATAAATATGGGCTGGATGGGGCTGCGGAGCTGATGGCGCGGGCGGGATTTCCGGTGGTGAATCGCTGGCTGGATGCGGAGGGTTGGTTTGCGGTGATGCTGGGGCGGAAGGGTTGAGGGCGCGGAGCACGCTGGGGGAGTTTGGTGGCCTCTCCCACTCTTGAATCAAAGAATGATTCAAGGGTAGGGCACCCGCAATGGTAGTTGGATCAAGCCCCGGTCTCAGAATCGAGACCGGGGGCACCCGTACCAAGATTGTTTCTTTCCTTAATCGGGCAATTTCAAATACACGATTTTTGCTTGAGGCTGAGCCATTACAAATCACTCACTGAAATGTATGTTTTTTCTTCCTGAGCAGGCTTTTTGGGTTTGATTGACAGTGTTTTTTTGGCGTGGTCGACGCGGACGAACAGGACGTCGTGGCTGTCGAGTTCGAGGGGCATTTTGTCGGTGAGGGTGATGGGCTTGTTGTTCCAGATGTCTTTGCCGGACTGAGGGCCGTGGAGGCCGAGGCGGGTGAGGCTGAGGTGGAAGGGATGGGTGGCCTGGCGGTCGCTGCCGACGTTGACGACGGCGATGGCGAGCGCACCGCCTTTGAGATCGCGGGTCCAGACTTCAACTTCGCCGTCGCTGTAGGCTTTTTTACCTTGCTTTCCGAGGGAGTCCTGGTTGATGGCGATGGCATCTTTGTTGGTGAGGATGGCCTTGATTTCGGGCTTCATGTTGGGCAGGTCATTGCCGGCCAGCAGAGGGGCGGCGAGGACGGCCCACCAGGTAAAGTGGCTGCGATTTTCAGCGAGTGACAGCTTGCCGTTTCCGACTTCGAGCATGTCGGGGTCGTTCCAGTGTCCGGGGCCGGCGTAGGATTCGAGGCCGGACTGCTGGCTGACGATGTCGTAGATGGACTGCCATTTAGCTTCTACGTCGCCGGTGGTGCGCCAGAGGTTGCCGCCGAGTGCGGGGGCCCACTCCCAGGGAGAATCCCAGCCGTACTGGCAGAGAGAGAAGACGATGGGGCGACCGGTTTTGGCGGTAGCGGCCTTGAGGGCTTTGCCCATTTTTTCGTAGGCGGCGATCATGAGCTTCATTTGCGCGGCCTTGTCGTTGGGGGCCTGCTTTTGCATGACGTCGGGGATGAAGCTGCAGAGATCGTACTTGAGGTAGTCGAAGCCCCAATCGGCGTACATCTGGGCGTCCTGCTCTTCGTGACCGAGGGAGGCAGCGTAGCCGCCGCAGGTCTTGGTGCCGGGGCCGGAGTAGATGCCGATTTTGAGGCCCCTGGAGTGGACGTAGTCGGCGAGTGCCTTCATGTCAGGGAATTTGGAGTTGGTGTGGAGAACTCCGCTGGCGTCGCGCTCCGCTTCCCAGGTGTCGTCGATGTTGACGTAGATGTAGCCTGCGTCTTTCATGCCGGTGGCTATCATCTGGTCAGCCGCGCCGCGAATGTCTTTATCGGTGACGCGTTCGGCGAAGAAGTTCCAACTGTTCCAGCCCATGGGCGGGGTTTGAGCGACCTGGGAGAAGGCTGGGGCGGCGGTGATTGCGGCCAGGGCCAGGGTGAGCAGAGCGGAGCGGAAGCGCATTTTCTACCTCGGAAATGAGAATGTTTACAAATGGGCGGTTGGCTGGGTTTGAGGCAGCGGTCTGGTAGTTCAGGATTCGATTCGGTGGTAGTCGCCGCTTTTGCCGCCGGATTTTGATTCCAGTTGCAGGTTGCGGATGGTGATGGATTTATCGAGGGCCTTGGTCATGTCGTAGATGGTCAGCGCGGCGATGGACGCTGCAGTAAGCGCTTCCATTTCTACACCCGTAGGGCCGGTGGTGGCTACAGTGGCGCGAATCTGCACGCCAGTGGGGGTGATTTCAGCAGAAACGTCGACGAAACTGAGGGGGAGCGGGTGGCACATGGGGATAAGGGCGGAGGTCTGTTTGGCGGCCTGGATGCCTGCAAATCTGGCGACTTCGAGAGGATTGCCTTTGGGGTTGGCGGGGAGGGCGGCGAGGACTGCCGGGGAGAGTGCAACGAAGGCACTGGCTGTGGCCTGACGGCGGGTGGTCGCCTTTTCGCTTACATCGACCATGCGGGCGCGGCCGGTTGAGTCGAAGTGGCTGAGCGGGGATGGGGATTGGGGCATGGGAACTCCTCTGGGCGAGCAGGTACCAGAGTAGCGGAATTGGGGGAGTCACGCGGATTGCGTTGGCACGAGGGCGAGTTGTGAGGCGACCCGGTGGCCCTGGGGTTGATAGCTGGAAGTGCGGTGGGCGATGGAGAGTTTTTCGCGGCTGAGGAGCTTGCGAATCTGGCCTCTTGCATGGTCGGCCCAGGGACCGTTTTTGTCGAGCCGGACGTAGATTTGCCAGTGACTGAGGGCGCGGCGGCGTTCGGCCTTGCGCTCATAGGCGAGTGCCAGGTTGTAATGGGCGTCGGCATAGGCGGGTGCCAGAGACAGGGCGCGGCTGTAGGCCTGGATCGATTCATCGGGACGCTGCAGCTCGTCGAGAACGTTGCCGAGGTCAAAGAAGGCGAGGACGTAGGAGGGGTCAGCCTGGGTGGCGCGGCGATAGAGCTCTTCGGCGCGATTGTATTTTTTCTGGTGGTAGTAGAGGGTGCCCAGGTTGATGAGTGCAGCTGTGTAGGCGGGGTCCTGGGCGAGGATGCTGTTGTAGATATCGATGGCAGCAAGTTTACGACCCTGCTCCTCGGCCTGGACTGCCTGCGCGAAGAGGGTTTGCAATTCACGGTCGCGCTGGCCTGCGTTGCGAGCTGGGTGCAGCATGGCAAGGGAGACGGAGTGGGGTTCGCCAGCGGACTCGAAATCGAAGAGAAACTGACGGCGGATGGGATCAACCATGGTGCCGGAATAGCGGAAAGCGAGGCGGGAACCGGAGCGTACGACTGCGGACTCCAGCAGCGGATTGGAGATGCCGGAGACGGCTCTCATGGCCTGGACGGAATTTCGAATCGAGCTGGGCTTGATGCGCAAGCCTTGCAGCTCCCTGAGGGTTCGCAACTGAGCCAATTCCGGGAAGCCGTACTCTGCCTGGAGAGGAATCAACCCTGCCCGCTCCCATCCGAGAAGCTGACGGGGGCTGATGTGGAGGATTCTGAGGACATCCTGGCGGCTGTAGCGGGTCATCAATCTGGTAAGGGAGCAGGTCACGATTTGGTGTCCACCCTTCGACCGGGATTGAATCGCAGCCAATCCGATCCGTTGGACTGAGGCGATTATGCCGCGATTATGCGTGGATAAGTGGGCGTGAACAACCGTTGTATGAAGAAAATCGTGGATAAGTGGTATCGAATCTGGTTCTCGGCGCGAGAATTCATCGATTTGGGGGAGTTTCAGGAGGAAGGAGCGGCAGAAGGGCCGCAAAGGGGGGGATTGGAGCCGACGACCGGAGTTGAACCGGTGACCTACTGATTACGAATCAGTTGCTCTACCAACTGAGCTACGTCGGCGAACTCCAGCGTTGATTTTACCGCCTGGGGGCAAATAGGTAAAGCTGCGCCGATGCCTTGACGGAGCGGATCGGCGAAGCAGGTCTAGCGGAGGTCGAGTTTGGTGAACTCTTCATCGAAGACAGAGGAAATGGGTTTGCCGCGCATGAGGCGGTAGACAACGCGGCCACCGCCGAGGAAGAGCGCGAGCATGACGGCGGCGATGAACATGACGACGACGAGGGTGACGATGGAGAGGAGGAGCTGGGCGGTCTTTTTGACCTCAGAATCGACAGGCTGGGGAATCGCGGCGAGGTCAGCCTCATAGTGGACGGTGGCGAGGAGTTTGTGGGCCTCATCGGTGATTGCGTCGCCGCTGACGACGGCGACGAGGGGTCCGCTGCGCCGGGCTTCGATGGCGGTGGGATTGGAATCCTGGAGGGGCTTGGTGAAGGGATGCTGTGGGGAATTGCCGGCCTTGAGATAGGCTGCAATCACAGTTTCCTGAGCGGCAGCCAACTGCGGCGTGGGGTAGTTGATGACGGTGAGGGTGGCGGGGCCGGAGCGGAGCTTGTAGGTGGCGGTAGCGGTCTCGGCACCGCGATCAAAGCCGACCAGCTCTGGAGGCAGCACGCCGCCTGAGGCAACGTACCCTGCGGGGCCGAGGGCGTAGTGGGTGGTCTGGCCGTCGAGCGCGGTTTGAGGCAGGTTGTAGAGGATGGGTGGGGCGAGTGCTTTGTTGCCGGCGGGGACAGGGATGGTGGCGGCGAGTTCACGCAGCTCTGAGCCGGACATGGCCGAGATGTGAGGGAATTCAGCGTCGACAAAGACATTGCCGATCCAGAAGAGGACGCGGTTCTGGTTTGAGGCTGCGCCGGTGCCGATGTCTTCTTTGGGCCAGCTTGAATGGCGATACATGGAGTATGCGCCGTAGGCTCCGCTTGCATCAGAGAAGCGCATGGCCTTGATTTTGAGGCTTTCGCCGTCGCGGGTGAAGGTGGTGAGCAGGGCGTCGGTGAAGCCGTACTCTTTGAGTGCGGCGACGTTGGCCGCATCGGCTTGCGCCGGGTCGGTGACGGGCCTGGTGACGGGCCTGGTGACGGCGGCCTGCTCCCAGCCGGAAAACGACTGTGGCAGGAGTGGTGCGTCGGGCTTGGAGGGGGGCCTGGAGGAGGGCTTGGACGCCAGCTTTGGCGCTGATTTTGGATCGGCTTTTGGCGATGGCGTAGCCGTCGGCTTTGCAATCTGTAGAGGCGTGACCCTTGCATTGGCAGGAATCGGACCGGGCGCCTGGGCGATGACGGCAACAGAAAAGACGGGAGCTACGGCGAGGGCCGTTGCAAGCAGAGCGGGAGTGAGGTGTTTGCGCATACTTCTACGTTTTAGCCTATACCCTGGCGCAGGGGGATGCTGGATACGCGCGTTTGATGCGGTCATACAGATGGCCATACGGAATTAGACACCGGGGGCCACGTTTCTGGGCATTGGCGACTGTCGAAACGGATATAGTTGGGAGCTTTGGGGCGGGGTTATGATCTTCGCAGGAGAGTGTGATCGTGGCGACTGCGAAACTTTTGATGATTGTGGGCGACTTCGTTGAGGACTATGAAGTGATGGTGCCGTTTCAGGCACTGCAAATGGTGGGTCACTCGGTCGACGCGGTTTGCCCGAACAAGAAGAAGGGCCAGTCTGTGCGGACGGCGATTCATGATTTTGAGGGCGACCAGACTTATTCAGAAAAACCGGGGCACAACTTTGCGCTGAACGCGACCTTTGCCGACGTCAAGGCGGAGGATTACGACGGGCTGGTGATTCCCGGCGGGCGGTCGCCTGAATATCTGCGGCTGAATCAGGACGTGATCGCGGTGGTGAAACACTTTGCCGAGGCAGACAAGCCGATTGCGGCGGTGTGCCACGGGGCGCAGATACTGGCGGCGGCGGATTTGATTCGCGGCAAGCGGGTGAGCTGCTATCCGGCTTGTTCCCCGGAGGTGACGCTGGCGGGTGGCACGTATGCGGAGATTGCTGTTACCGATGCGATTATCGATGGCAAGCTGGTGACGGCACCGGCATGGCCGGCGCATCCGGCGTGGCTGGCGAAGTTTCAGGAAGTGCTGTTGAGCCACTTGGCGTCAAAGCTGGTACAGGTCTGAGCCTGGGGCGGGCGATTGAGCGGGAGGACCGATGGGGCTGGAGGAACCTGGTTCAGAGGGTGAAGCGGGCTTGACAGTGAATCTGCGGAGAAGGCGCCTGCCGGGCTGGCTGCTGTGGACGGGCGGCTTGCTCTTGCTGCTGTTAGCGGTGGCGGTGGGCGTGGTGGCCGTGATGATGCGGCGCGCAGAGCCGATGCTGCGCACGAGCCTGATTGCGACGCTGGAGGAGAAGTTCCATTCGCGGGTGGAACTGGATGAGCTGCATGTTTCAGCGATGGATGGATTTGAGGTGGAAGGCAGCGGTTTGCGTATCTGGTTGCCCGCCCAACACTCCCCTGCGCTGGAGGGAGACGATCCGTGGCGCAGTTCGCCGTGGATTCGGGTGAACAGGCTGGGGTTTCATGCTTCGTGGCGGATGCGACCGGGTGAGCCGATTGTGGTGGAGGTGTTCCGCCTGGAGGGAGTTCAGGTGCTGCTGCCGCCAAAAGAAGATCGGCCGCAACTGTCGATGGGCTCTGGCAAACGTGTGCAGGAGCCGTCTGCGCTGCGTTACGGAATGCTGAAACTGCCGCATGTTGAAATACGGCAGATCGCGTGTACCAACGCCGAACTGGTAGTTGAACGACAGCGAGTACCGGACAAACCGGTGAAAGCTCCTCTGATCTTTGAGCTGAAGCATGCAACGCTGACACCCGACCGCAACGGCGGCCCGATCAGCTATGACGTGGAACTGGTGAATGCGCGGCCGGTTGGAGTGATTCGTTCGAAGGGAAGTTTTGGGCCGTGGCTGAGCGGTGACCCGAGTGCCCTGGCAGACTTGCCGGTGGAGGGCGAATATCACTTCGATGATGTGGACCTGAGCACGATCAAGGGCATCGCGGGGAAGCTCTCCTCTACTGGCCAATACAGTGGCACGCTGCGCCGGATTGTGGCGAATGGGGAGACCGAGACGCCGGACTTTCGCCTGGAGCGGGTGAGCCTGGGCGCAGGCGTACCGCTGACGACGCGCTTTCACGCCGAGGTGGACGGGACCAACGGCGACACGTGGCTTGATCCGGTGGAAGCAACGCTCGGGGAGACGCACTTCATTGCGCGCGGGCAGGTGGTGCGGGTTGCGGGTGCGGCAGGCATGGTGGGCGTGAATGGGCCGGGGCATGGGCACGACATCACGCTCAAGGTGACGATGGATCGGGGACGCATTGAAGATATTCTCAATATTTCGACGAATCGCAATGCGCCTTTCATGACCGGCAACCTGACGCTCGAAAACGATTTTCATTTGCCGCCGGGGGAGGAAAATGTGTGGGACCGGCTGCAACTGGATGGGACATTTCACCTGAGCCAGGTGCGTTTTGCCAATGCCGCGATGCAGGGGAGGATTGAGCAGCTAAGTTTGCGCGGGCAGGGCCGGCCGGATGAGGTTCGATCAACGGACCCGACCAGTGTGCGCTCGGAGATGCAGGGTCACTTTTCGCTGGCTGGCGGTTTCCTGCATCTGCCGGACCTGGACTACACGGTGCCAGGCGCGGAGATTGTCGCGCAGGGAGTCTATGGGCTGCGGACGGAGACGCTTGACTTTGAGGGGGATGCGAGGCTCGATGCTCCGCTTTCGAAGATCGTGGGCGGATGGAAGGGCCTGCTGCTGAAGCCGGCCGACCAGTTTCTGCGCAAGAACGGGGCCGCGACCGACGTGCCGATTCATGTGAAAGGAACGCGCAGGGAGCCGAAGTTTGGGGTGGATTTTGACCGGCTGGGGAAGAATCAGAAGTAGGGCCTAGTTCAAACCGACCTGGGGCGGGCTTTGGCATGCGCTGATGATTGCCTGATCATCGCGTGTACAAGCGGGGTGCCGATGCTTTAGTTTTGCCAAGTCACACTGCGACCGAGTTTTCGAGTTGCGGGCGACATTCGGAGGAACGACAGCATGAAGAAATTGACAGGAACCGCACTCCTGGCGATGGGACTCTCCTCAGTCCTGGCGCTTGGTTTTGCGGCACCGCGGGGGATCGGCCAAGCGCCTGATTCCAAGCCTTCCATGACGCATCACACCCCTTCCAGCCTTGCGGACTGGTGGAAGTCGGCTGTGATTTATGAGATTTATCCGCGCAGTTTTCAGGATTCAAATGGCGACGGGATTGGGGATTTGAACGGGATCACTTCGCGGCTGGATTACCTTGAGAAGCTGGGTGTGGACGCGATCTGGATTACGCCCTGCTACCCCTCACCGCAGGCGGATTTTGGCTATGACATTTCGGACTATGAGGCGATCGATCCGCAGTATGGAACGATGGCCGACTTTGATCGGCTGGTTTCTGAGGCGAAAAAGCGCAATATCCGGATTGTGATGGATATGGTGATGAACCATTCATCGGATAAGCACAAGTGGTTTGAGGCCTCGCGAAGTTCAAAGAGCAGCCCGTACCGCGACTGGTATGTGTGGAAGGATGGCAAGGGCGAGACGGCGACCGACAAGGGGCAGCCGCCGACGAACTGGCAATCTGTCTTTGGGCACTCGGCGTGGGAGTGGGACGAGAAGACGAGGCAGTGGTACTACCACAAGTTTTATATACAGCAGCCGGACCTCAACTGGAACAACCCCAAGATCACCAAGGCGTTTGACGACATTTTGAACTTCTGGATGAAGAAGGGGGTTGCCGGCTTCCGCTATGACGCAATTACGACGCTGTTTGAAGATCCGAACTGGACCGATGAAGGCGTGGTGAAGGATGCCAGCGGCAATCCGAAGATCAACGCGTTCGGCGACCAGGCGCTGGACAACTCGAAGACGGATAATCTGCCCGGCGTGCATCCGGTGATGAACCACTTTCGCCAGGTGGAAGATGGATTCAAGGCGAACAGCTTTCCCGGGCATCGGGTGCTGATTGGCGAGACATACGTGGCGACGATCAACGACCTGTTGCGGCTTTATGGGACGAAGGACAAGCCGGAATTTGAGCTGCCGATGGATATGCAGCTGGGATTCATCAACAGGATGGATGTGGCGAGCTTCCGCAGCAAGCTGGTGGATGTGCAGTCGAAGATCGAAGGCAATGTGCCGATGCTGGTTTTTGACAACCACGACAATCCTCGCATGGACGCGCGGTACGGCGACGGCGTGCATGACACGGAGATCACGCGGGTGATTTCAACGGTGCTGTTCGCGAGCCGGGGCGCTTCGCTGTTTTACTACGGCGCGGAGCTGGGCATGAAGACGACCCCGCCGGCGCGGAAGGAAGACGTGAAGGACCCGATTGGCGTGACGGGGTGGCCGAAGGAAAAGGGCCGCGATGGGGAGCGGACTCCGATGCAGTGGGATGACACGGCGCAGGCCGGATTTACCCAGAGCGCGACGCCATGGCTGCCGGTTCCGGCGAACAAGTCGGCGATCAATGTGAAGGCGGAGGAAAGTGATCCGAATTCGCTGCTGAGCTGGTACAGAGCGCTCATTCACCTGAAGAAGACGGACGCAAGTCTGCGCGACGGTGAAAACGTGATGCTGGATACGGAGAATACCAAGGTGCTGAGCTGGATGCGCAAGGGCCCGGGGAAGGCGGCGGTGGTGGTTGCGGCCAACTTTACCGGCGAGGCGCAGACTGTGGACCTGAAGGAAGCTGGTTCAGGGAAGCTGGAGACGCTGCTGAAGTCCCCGGGAACGGCTGATCCGGCGAGCCTCGGGAAGATTGAGCTTCCGGCTTTCGGGGTGTTTATTGGGGAGATTGAGTAGCTGATATTCCGGGAATCCCATGTCTCAAATGCGGGACATGGGGCACCCGGCGTTCCACTAGGATGCGGCCACAAGCTGAATGGGAGCGGGGAGGATTTGCTGGTAGCCGCGGTAGACGTCTTCGAAGACTGCATCCCAGGAGGCGGTGAGGGCGTAGGTGCGGGCGGATTTTCGCATGGCAGCGAGGCGGGCGGGATTGGCGATGAGGCCGGCGATGGCGGTGGCGAAGTCTTCATCGGGGACGATGCGGCCGGTTGCATGAGCATCGTTGGTATCACGCACGATGTAATGGGGGCCGCCGTCGGGGGTGACGATGGCGGGAACGCCGCTGGCGAGAGCCTCGAGGACGACGTTGCCGAAGGTGTCGGTGTGGGAGGGGAAGACGAAGAGGTCCATGGATGCGTAGGCGCGGGCGAGGGCCTCACCGCGGAGGACGCCGGGGAACTCGGCGTTGGGGAGGCGCTCGCGGAGCCATGCCTCTTCTGCGCCGTGGCCGATGATGAGGAAGCGGAATTTGGTGTGGCCGAGGGCGATGAGCTGGTCGTGGATGGAGGCGAGGAGGGTTACGTTTTTCTCGACTGAGAGGCGGCCAACGAAGCCGAGGACACAGGTGGAGTGATCGGAATCGGGGAGAGCACGCTGGCGGCGGCTGGGCCGGAAGAGTTCAGTGTCGACGCCGCGCGGCATGTGATAGCAGGGGCGGCCGGTACTGGCCTCGAGGAGCTGGCACAGCTCGATGTTGGGGGCAAAGAGGACTTTGGCGATGGAGTAGAAGCGGGCAGCGGCGGCCATGGTGAGGTCTTCGATGGCCTTGCCGGTGGAGAGGGAGTGGCGTTCTGGAAGGAGCTTGAGGAGCCAGTCGGAGCGGCGTGCGAGGTATTCATGGACGTTGGTGTGCCATGAGGCGGCGAGGGGCAGGCCGAGATGGTGGGCGAGGCCTGCGCCGACCATGCCTACCTCGCTGGGGCCGGTGATGTGGATGAGGTCAGGCTGGAACTGCTCAAGAACGTCGCCGATGATGGGGATGTGGCGAGGGAAGGCGGGGTCGAAGCGGAGGTCCTTTTCGAGGGCAAAGGAGAAGATACTGCGGGGGAGTTCGAGAGTCCAGACGCTTGCTTCTTTGCGGAAGGCGGGTTCCCCTGAATCGGTTCTGTCACCGGCGCGGACGCAGAGGAAGGGGAGGCCGCTGCGCCGGGCGTAGGATTCGAAGTGCCTGCTGGTATGCGCTACCCCGTTGACCTCGTGGAAGGAGTCGGGGAAGTACGCTACTCGAGGTTGTTCAGACTGCATACAAGTATTGTGAGGCCTCGACGTGTATGAAGGATTAAGAAGCGCGGATCGCGCCTAGTATGCTTCCTGGTCTTCCAAGCCAAAGCGGAGTTGCTGAGAATCGCTCCAGGCGTAGCGGAGGCTGGTGGAGAACGGGCCAGAGCCCATAAGTCGCGCCAAGGAAATGACGGCCTGGAGGGCCTTTGGGGCACGGCCGTGGGGCCAGATTTCGCTCAAGGGGCGGATGATGCCGTTGGCATCCTGATGGTAAGCGCGCTCGTCCCAGGTGCGGGAACCCTGGGGAAAGTCGGGATAGTCGCGGATGGCGTCCATGGTGGACTGGAGGATGCGGTGCTTCCAGGGTTCAGCGTACTGGGGCATGAAGAGGAGGTTGCTGCGGCGTTCCTTGCGCACCTCATGCACGAATTCATTGAAGCTGGTGGCGTTGGTGAGGTTGATGTTGGCGTTGGGTTCGACGCCGTGGCGGTCGCCGCCGGAGATGAGGAGCATGTTCCAGCGCTCGGCGAGGCGGCGGACGGCGCGATTCTCTTCCCAGTCGCGGAGGCCGTTGAGCTCAAGAGCGTGGAAGTGGGCGCCGTTTTTCTGGAGGAACTCGTTGACGAGGAATTCGTGTTTTTCCTGGCCAATCATGTAGAGGTCCCAGAGAGGGTGGTTGAAGATGATGAGTACATTTGGCTCGGCGTTGAGGGCGACGAGGATTTCAGTGAGGCGGGCGTCGGAGGGATTTGCGGTGAAGGCGGCGAGATCAGCCATCCACTGGGTGGCGCGGGCGCTGGGCAGGTTGTGGATGCCGAGGTGAAAGTACTGCTGAGAGTTATGTTCGCCGGCGTAGGGAGCGGTCCATTCAACTGAAACGGGAGTGTGACGGGCGGAGGGAATGGCGCGCAGTTTGAGGGGCGCCTGAATGTTGTCGTGATCGGAGACGGAGACGAAGGGGATGAGGTCCAGCTTCTCGATTTGATTGCTCTCCAGGTCGTAGGCCAGCCTGGGTGTGAGGGGCGGGGTCCAGTAGCTGGTGTTCCAGTTGATGGCGATGCCATGCTTTTCCTGGGAGCGGCGCTCAAGGCGCTGGATGAAGGGACGAGCGATGGCGAACTGCGCTCCCCAGTTGGCCACAAAGTCCAGGGTTTCCTGGGACTGATTGGTGTGGCTGTGGAGAGAGACTCCGCTCTGAAAACCGCGCGCCGCTGCTGGGTCGCGCCACAGGTACGAGATCGTAGAAGTGGGCATTTGTGCTCCTGTCCGGTCGCTGCTGGGTGCTCTTAGGGACAAGTATGCCTCGGAAATGGTGAATACCTAGTGAAAAGGGCAAGAAAGTGGGTTCAAAAACGAGGATTCGAACGTGAAGGAATCAATTAAGTATCGTTCTGTGAGACAGAATCCGAGGCAAGGGCAGGCTCTCTTACGTTTTAGACGTAAGGGGAGTGCCGGGGATAGTTCGATGATGCGTGTTTGCTAGCGAGTTCGGGCGAACTCGGGGCCGAGGAGGTCATCGAGGCTTGGCGGGTGGGTGGGAGTTGCGGACCAATGATGGTCTCGCGCCGCCTCTGGATTGAGGTGGTGGGTGGTGAGGCCATCTTTGAGGAGGGCAAAGGCTTCCTCGGGAGTGTCGGCAAAGTGGAACAAATCAACGTCATTGGGGGAGATCGCGCCGGTATCGACGAGCCACTCGAAGTTGAAGACCTTGTTCCAATACTCTTTGCCGTAGACGACGACAGTGATGTTTTTGGCGAGCTTGTGGGTTTGGACAAGGGTGAGGACTTCGAACATTTCGTCGATGGTGCCGAAGCCTCCGGGGAAGACCACGAGGGCCTTGGCGAGGTAGGCGAACCAGAGCTTGCGCATGAAGAAGTAGTGGAATTCGAAGTTGAGGGCGGGTGTGATGTAGGGGTTGGGGCGCTGCTCAAAGGGCAGGCGGATGTTGAGGCCGATGGTTTTGCCGCCGGCTTCGTAGGCGCCTCGATTGGCTGCTTCCATGATGCCGGGGCCCCCGCCTGAGGTGACGACGAAGCGGTGGCGCGGGGACGGGTTGGGCGTCGGGGTGGGCGTCGGGTCGGGCGTCAGGTTGGGTGTGAGGGTGGCGGCCCAGGAGGTAACCATGGAGGCGAGTCGGCGTGCATCTTCGTAGTAGCTGGCCATTTCAACGGCGGCAACGGCGCGGCGGCGGCTGAGTTCAGTGGCTGTGCCTTCGAGGATTTCAGGGATGCTGGCGGGTTGTTCGTTTTTTGGGGCGGGAGCCATGGAGCCGGTGTTGTTGAGCAGTTCCAGGGCGCGGTCGGCTTCTTCCCTGCCGTTGAAGCGGGCGGAGCCGAAGAAGACGACGGTGTCCTGGATGCGTTCGCGGCGAAAGCGAGCGAGGGGTTCGGTGTATTCGGCGAGGATGCGAATGAGGCGGCCGTCAGGGCTGTTGAGGAAGGCGGGGTTCTCGTAGGCGAGGGGGGCGCGGTCGAGCAGGGGCAGATCGGCTGGAGCCTGGAGTGAGGGTTTCTCCTCCGCGTGGAGAGGGAGCGGCTGGTCTTGCGGGTGGGAGTGAGGACGATCGGGAAGGCTCATGGGGTCTCTCGCATGATTGGCTTGAATTGCGGACGGAAGGCAGGTCAGCTCGTCGAACGCCTGAGCCCTGAGTGTATAGGCTGGCGATGGTGTGCCCGGGTGGATTGATGAAAAAAGAGTGTGAAGCGCACCCTCGCTGCCTTGGGTGAACGTTGAAATCGGAGGAAAGCCATCCCTCAGCGGCTAAAGCCGCGTTGATCACGCGGTACTTACGGCTCGGCCAAGCCGTGCCCTTTTGAAAACCAGAGTTTTGCCACGGGCTGCTAGGGCTGGCTTGAATCTCTGGATGGGCGCAGAACGTCATACAGCGCAATCCAGAGATTGAGCAGGCCGAGGCCGCTGATGATGCCGCGGACGGCACCGTTGGCGACCAGGGCCATGAGGGTTGGGGATTGTGAAAAGAGTGGGTTGTTATCCCAGGCGGGCGGATACCAGGGGGCGAAGCAGACCAGGAGTCCCAGGTACATGCGGACGATGACACGGAGGAAGCGCTCAGCCTGCTGGAGCCAGTAGGGGATGCGCTGGGGAGGATAAGGCGAGGGCGCGACGAGATTTCCCTGACTGGCAGAGGTTGGGGTGGAGGGCGCGGAGGTGTCGGGTTGGCTGGTTTGAGACATGAGGAAGATGATTGAAAGACCTGGCACCGAAAACCGGGCATCCTATTGGAACGGTACCATAGCGGTCAGATTGGGATTGCCATTGAAAAAATCCGGCAGGGTGGCTTGTTGAGCGCCCTGCCGGATTTTTGTTTTGTTGTTGACTGCCAGCCTGCTGAGACTACTCGTTGCTGCTCTTGCGGGTTTTGGGACGCTGATTGGCCTGGAGGATCTTCTTCCGGAGGCGGAGGGACTTGGGGGTGACCTCGACGAGTTCATCTTCGGCGATGAACTCGATGGCTTGCTCCAGGTTCATGAGGCGGGCGGGGGCAAGGCGGAGGGCTTCGTCAGAGGACGAAGCGCGCATATTGGTGAGCTTCTTTTCGCGGACGGCATTGACGTCGAGGTCGTTGTCGCGCGAGTGCTCCCCAATGATCATGCCTTCGTACACTTCGACGCCGCTGCTGACGAGGAGGACACCGCGATCCTGCATGCCAAAGAGCGCGTAGGTGGTGGTGGTTCCGGTACGGTCGCTGATGAGGGCGCCGGAGAGCCGCTGGGGGATTTCGCCCTGGTAGGGCATGTAGCCGTCGAAGAGGGTGTTCATGACGATGGTGCCGCGGGTTTCGGTGAGCATTTCGCTGCGCAGGCCGATGATGCCGCGGGAGGGGACGCGGAACTCCATGCGGACGCGGCCGGAGCCGTGGTTGTGCATCTTGGTCATTTCGCCCTTGCGGGGCCCGAGCTTTTCGATGACGACGCCGGTGAACTCTTCAGGAACGTCGATGGTGAGGTGCTCGACGGGCTCCATCTTGACGCCGTCGACGGTTTTGACGACGATTTCGGGGCGGCCGACCATGACTTCGAAGCCTTCGCGGCGCATCATTTCGATGAGTACACCGAGCTGCATTTCGCCGCGGCCGAGGACCTTGAAGCTGTCTGGGCTGCCGGTTTCTTCAACGCGGATGGAGACGTTGGTGAGCAGTTCGCGGTCGAGGCGTTCGCGGAGGTTGCGGCTGGTGACGAATTTGCCTTCCTTGCCGCAGAAGGGCGAGTTGTTGACCGAGAACTGGATGGCGATGGTGGGCTCGTCGATGACGATGAGGGGGAGCGGCATGGGGTTTTCGACGCTGGTGAGGGTCTCGCCGATGGTGATGCCCTCAACGCCGGCGATGGCGACGATATCGCCGATCTCGGTTTCGGTGGTCTCGGTGCGTTTGAGGCCGGCAAAGGTGAAGAGCTTGGTGATTTTTACCTTTTGCAGCGAGAGATCGCGGCGAGAGAGCATGACTTCATCGCCGACATGCAGGGTGCCCTGGAAGACACGGGCGATGGCGATGCGTCCGAAGTATTCAGAATAGTCGAGGTTGGTGACGAGGATCTGCAGCGAGGCTTCAGGATCGCCGACGGCGGCAGGAATGGTGTCAACGATGGCCTTGAAGAGGGGCTGGAGATCGGTGCCGACAACGGCCATATCTGTGGTGGCGGTACCATTTTTGGCAACGCAGTAGAGGACGGGGAAATCGAGTTGGTCTTCTTCGGCGTCGAGATCGATGAAGAGGTCGTAGATCTCGTTCAGCACTTCCTGGACGCGGGCGTCGGGGCGATCAATCTTGTTGATGACGACCATGGGCTTGAGTCCGGCGGCGAGGGCCTTGGCAAGCACGTATCGGGTCTGGGGCAGAGGACCTTCCGCTGCATCGACGAGGAGCATGACACCATCAACCATTTTGAGCCCGCGCTCGACTTCACCGCCAAAATCGGCGTGGCCAGGGGTGTCAATGATGTTGATCTTGCCGCCCTCGAAGAAGATCGCGGTGTTTTTGGCAAGAATGGTGATGCCGCGCTCGCGTTCGAGGTCGTTGGAATCCATGACGCGCTCGGCGACGGCTTCATTGGCGCGGAAGGTGCCGGACTGACGGAGCATGGCGTCAACGAGGGTGGTCTTGCCGTGATCTACGTGGGCGATGATGGCGATGTTGCGGATGGTCTGGCTCACAGGGGTAACAGTTCCTTTGCTTCTTTTCTGAGGAGGCGGTAGGCAGATTGAACTGCTTTTACGCGTCTCGTTTCACACTTAGGTTTGCTGCTCTGACCGATTTGGCAGGCGTTGCAGCTGGGCTGGCGGAAGAGCCTGATCGCGGCCGGAAGAGCAGGCACGGCCGATGCTGGTACGTCGCCCAGGGCGGTCGCTCTCAGCACAATCGTCGCGATGCGCATTCACGGCGCGTTCATAACGGGGGAGCGGAGAGCAGCCGCACAATGCGGCTTTCTATAGTCTAGCAGGTGCGGTGATTGTGGATTTTGCGGGGGAGATGGAAAGGCATTTCCCGCGCCTTGATTGGCGAGGCGCGGCACTAGAGCGTTTTCAGGAATACTGTGGAGTGTCCAGCTTTCGCGAGGATGGATTTTTCCTGATGAAAGATCCAGTCAGCGGTGCGGCCCCACTTTATACCATTCCTGAAAATGCATTAGACTCCGCGAGCGTAGAGAAATTTATTGGCGTAGACGCGGGCGGTGTTCTGGCGGATCTCGCCGGTATTGAGCCAATGGGCGCAGTCAAAGTGGCGGAGTGAGCGGCGGAACATCATGGCTCCGTTGATGACGTAGTTGGGCACCTGGATGGCGCAATCAATGCCGGGGTGGGCGCGCTCGCTGATGAGGAGTTTGCGGGCGAAGGGAAGCCGCGCGAATTGCGCGATGTGTTCGGGTAAAGCGCCATCTTTGTCGATGGTGAACTTGACGACGAGGCGGTCGAGGTTCATGTTGAGGCAGCCACGTTCCCAGGAGGCGCGGGAGTCTTCTTCGTTGTCGTAGTGGAGGAAATGGACTTCAACATCATCGCGGAGGACGGCCATGGGCCACTTCTGGCGGCGGTTTCTGAGGCGATTAACGCTCGGATGTCTTGAGGATTGGATGAAGTGCAGTGGGGCGCTGAGATAGCCGGGGAGATCACCGAGGAAGCGCAGGAAGCACTCCGCATGCATGCCGGAACCGGCGAGAGGAGTTTTGACGGGTAAGCCCCACTCTTCATAGAGGGCCTGTCCCCAGCAGTCATTGGAGATGACGGTGAAATCGGCGGACTCCAAACCGAGACGATTCAAGCTTGCGCCCATGTGATTGCGCAGGTTTTTGATGGTGGCAGGGAGAGCCTTTTGCGCAGGGCGCGGCTTTTTGGCGGAGACATCGGCAGCGAGCGGCAGGGATGCTGGCTGCTGGATGCGATTGCGGGTTGGGGCAAATGCTGCCTGGTCAGTCGCCATCGTATTTCTCCGTTTCACAAGAATTGAAAGCAATGAATTCGGTAGAGGTCTGCTGAGGATTTGATTCAGTTGATCGGTGAGGTTGCGGCATTGTTGGTTCCGGGGAGATTTTCAAGCGCACTCTTTGGAGTCATCAAGTCTGTACCGGGTTGAAGCCATTCGAGCAGCCGGTTTCCGTTCGAGGCCACGGCTTGAAACTCTTCGGGGGTAGCGTAGGTTACGACCGTCGCCCCGTGGGGCATGGCGGCTTCAATTTTTTTCTTTGCGGCAACGGGAGTGTCTTGATCGTACAGTACGTCTTGCAGATGGACGGCGGCTGGATCAAGTTTTGGCAGGTAATTAACAGGATCGAGAAGGGCCACGCTTTGAACAAAGGGATTGCTGGTGAGGCGGGGGCGTTCTTCATCGAGAATGAGCCTGGAATCGGCGAGCCAATGGGGCCAGTCGCCCCAGGGGTCCATGAGGTCGATGCGTTTGAGGCGGGGGTCTACGCTGGCGGCGAGAACGGCGATGGTGCCGCCTGATCCCTGGCCGAGCATGCCGACGCGGGTAGCGTCGAGGTCTTTACGGGAGTCGACGTAGTTGAGGAGCATCTGGACGTCGTGGACCGAGGTGACGAGCGCCTCGGGAAGATCGCTCACGAACCATTCATCGAGACCGCGGCCGTGGAAGCGTGGCCCGGTGAGTGCGGAGACAAAGCCTACGGCAGCATAGCCGCGGCTGGTGACGAGTTTGCAGAAATCATCATTGCGAAAGCGGTCAGTATCTGAGGGGAAGCCGTAGAGGAAGATGGTCACTGGCGGCCTGCTGGCATGTGCCGGGCGAATGACGTAGACGTCAATGGGGTCGCCGGAACGCCAATCCATGCGGAAGAATTCACGGATGAAACTGGGATTGTCGTCGCGCTGGACGAGGAAGGGTTCGATAGCGGTGAGGGGCCTGGCAATGAGGCTCAGCGCGGACAGATCTTCGTCTGAGGCGGGAGATACCGGGAGTTGCGAGGAGGCCAGAGCGCTCGGGATTGGCTGCGGCGCTGGGCTCTGGGGTGCGGCGTGAGAGGCAAGGGCGGTGACTACGAGAACTGCGAAGGTCGCTGCTTTCCTCAGGGCTGCTGGAATCCGGAAGCGGTTTGCGCTGAGGTGATGGAACATGAGCATGGATGAGTGCCTTAGCTGGACAAATCAGGAGTGTTAGACGGGAGTGGGCCAGGACCGAAGTCCTGACCCGCTCAGCGTAGGGTATGGGTTCCGGGGCCAGGAATCGTCCCCGAAGGTTTTACTGGTAATCCTTGCTGTTGAGGGTGCCAGCGGTTGCCGGGTTGGGCTTGAGGTAGATGTTGCCACCTACATCGCCGCCAGCTTCAGTGGAGCCAGCGAGCAGACCGTTGTTGGGCACAACACCAACGCGGGTGTAGTGCGAGCGGTAGTAGAGGAGGCCTGGATCGCCGTCGGCGGTGGGTGCCATCGGGACGTAGTCAGGAATCGAGGAGTTGACGTGATTCTGAGTTGCGGTCACCAGGGCAGCGGTGTTGGTGTAGTTCGCGGTTCCCTTGGCATCGGTTACGACGCGGAGGATGCCCCACGCCTGATACTTGCCGTTGCGGAGGTTCGGGAAGGAAGTTCCAGCAGCCTTGGGGCAACCGGCAGCGGAGCAGAGGGGGAACTGACCGTTGGTGTAGGTAGCATTGATCGGGTCAGTGCTGTGCCAGGTGAGGTAGCCGTAGAGGGGGTTGTTGGCGATGGCGGAGAAGTTGCCGTAGCCGAAGAAGTTGTAGCCGACAGCGTCGGTCACGAATTCAACGAGCTTGGTTTCGTCGCCGGTGCCGACAGCGCGTGAGCGGTCGCCGATGCCGTTGGCGCAGGTTTTGCCGCCGGTGCCGCCCGAGCTGTTGGCGAGCGGGGTATAGGGGGTGTAGGGCGAGAGCTTTGCGCCGGTGTTGGACCACGCGCCGAGCTTGAATTCGGTAGCGGCGGTGATGCCGGTTTCCTGCGAAGCTGCGTTGACGTAGCCCTTGTTGAGGTTGGTGGTGAACTCTGCGGTGGTCATGGTGCCGGAGAGGGGCTCACGCAACATCACGTGGAGGGGAATGGTGGTGCCGGGGATGGCGCAGTTGACGCCGCTGAAGATCTGCTGTTCAACCTGGCCAGGGAGATCTTTGTACTTGGGCAGACCACCCTGAGCGAGGGTCTTGCCGACGGTGGCGGAGGTACCCGCACCGGCTGGGTTCTGACGGTTGATGAAGAAGACGATGGGAGCAGCGCCTACCGGGATGGTGATGGAAGCCGGGACGGACTGCGCGGTGAAGGGATCTTTGCCGCCAGAGAGGGCGAAGGCAACAGGCTGTGCCGAACCGCTGACAGAGCTGACGATGTTGGTGCCGACGAGGGTGTTTGGTCCGGTGCCGTAACCGAGGCCGAAAGCCTTGGTGGTGCCGACCAGAGCCGCGCCCTGGGTGCTGACGACGCGCTGCTGTTCAAACTCTGCGTCTTCAGGACGGATGTCGGTCATGGCAGCGGTGAAGCTGGAGCCCTGGAGAGCGGCGAAGATGTCGCTGGGCAGGGAGGTCTGATCGGCGGATCCGAGGATACCGGAGCTGATCAGGTTGGTGCTGCCGGCGCTGGCCTTGACGCCGCAGCTGGTCAGGTAGGGGGTGGTGTTGTAGCAGCTGTCGAGCAGCAGGGTGGCGCGGGGGACGGCGTAGAACAAGCGATCGCCGACGATGGAGTCAACCGAGAGACCAGCCCAGACCTTGGAGTGGTCGTTGGTCCAAATGACCCAGAGGCTGCCGGACTGGAGGGAGATGCTGCTGGAGCGGGAATCGTTGCCATCGGCGCAATCGGCGAGGCAGGTGCCCTTGACGGTGAAGTGCGATGCACCCGGGGTGGCGCTGGTGTCGAGGCTGACGGCGAGATTGTATGCGCCGATGCCAAAGGATTGCCACTGAGCCGAAGAACCGGCACCTACCCACTGCACGACCGGGGTGGTCGCACACGCGAACGCCGGCAGAAGGACGAGAGCCGCTGCGGCGATGAGAGTCTTGAAACGCATCATGAGTGTTGCTCCTGAATCGAAAAATTGGTGAGTCGTACGCTTCCGCACAAACTTGTGTTGTGCAGGCACCCCGATGTTGCCTGGGTACCCGCCGTCGGTCTAAATCTGTGGGCATCGGCACTCAAGAGGGCCGCGCCTGAAACCTGATAAAAGTGTTGCCGATAGCCTTGTGATTCCGTTTGAGTCCGGGGCGAACTGAGTAACATCGACCGGGCGTGACCGCGTAGGCAAAGTTAGGGCGTACAGCCTCTCGGGGGTAAGTAGGCCGCCGATGTCTTTAGATCGGGGCTGACACTGTCGATAAACTCTTTTCAGTTGCCTTTTCCCGAATTCAAGACCTCGTTATCGGAGTTGATTCATGGTTCCCGACTTGGATCATCGCTGAAGAATTTGAATAGGGGATTACAGATTCATGAATAAATTCAAGGCAATTGAGGGCGTTTTTATTGAATGTTTCATGGTTGTAACAAAGCAGGAAACTAGTTAAATATTTGATGAATCATCGCATGGGAATAGGTTCTGCAAGTGTAAGTCTGAGCTAATCTAAGGGTCGCTCCCCCCTTTCTTGAACGGATTGGTTTGGGTGCAGACGCTGACGCATCTCGTCAGGACGGTTCACATCTGGACTGCCGTTCCCCCCAATAACCTTGGCGGAATTTGAGAGCGCTCCCAGAGGAATCTGGACCCGCCCGCTGCCACGAAAACGACGTCAGGACTCCAAAACATGTTTCGATTTCGCTTGAGGGTGTTGGTTGCCCTCCTCCTGCTTACGGCTGCCATTTCATTGCAGGCGCAGAATGCCCGCATTACCGGGACGGTTACAGATCCATCGGGCGGTGCGCTGCCCGGCACCGATGTGAAGGCGGTCAATGCCGAATCCCAGGCAGCGGTGACGGTCACGACGGATGCTGCGGGTGTTTTCACTGTGGCCTTTCTGCCTGCCGGCAGGTACGTATTGCATGTCGAGGCACCGGGATTTGCCACCTTTACCAGCCCTGAATTGAAGGTGGATGTGGGACAGGGGGCCACCTTTAATGTCACGCTGCAGGTGGAGTCGGCAGCTACCAACGTTGAGGTGACTGCCGGCGGGGGAGCGGCGGAGGTCGAGACGACTTCGTCAGAATTGACCGGGACGATTACCGGCAAGGAAGTGACCAGTCTTCAGTTGAATGGGCGCAACTTTACGCAACTGATCGCATTGGTGCCGGGGGTGAGCAACCAGAGCCAGCAGGATGAGGCGAAGGTTGGTGTGAGTGGCAGCGTGAAGTACAGCGTTAACGGTGGCCGAACGGAGTACAACAGCTACCTGGTGGATGGGTCGGACGTGCTGAATACTGGTATCAATTCTGATGCGAGCACGCTGGTGGTCTTCCCGTCGATTGACGCGATTCAAGAAATCAAGGTGCTGACCTCGAACTATGGGGCGCAGTACGGTGGCACCGCTTCAGGGATTACGGTGGTGACGACGAAGTCTGGTACGGATGCTTTTCACGGCAATGCATACGAATTCATTCGCAACGAATTTTTCAACGCGCGGAACTATTTTGATCAGCCGGGACGGACTCCTCTCTATCGCCGCCAGGACTTTGGCCTGACGTTTGGCGGAGCGCTTGATTTCAGCAACCTGGTGCATCCGAAGGCCGGCAGCAAGACGCATTTCTTCTTTTCTGAAGAGGTACGCATTGAAAAGTCGCCGACGCCTTCCTCCTCCTACCGTCGCCCGGTGCCTTCGGACCAGGAACGGATGGGGAATTTTGCGGATGTTTGCCCTGATGCGGCGTATGTCGCATTGAATGGATTGAACTTCTCCCGCAATAAAGCGAAGAATGGCCTGGGCCCCTATCCTGACTGCCCTGGTCGTCTGAACGGCGGCAACTACACCCCAATTGGCGTTTATACGCCGACGGATGGCACGTATTCGCTGGCTGCCAGCAACAACCTGGACAGCACCGGGCTGGCTCTGCTCTCGACCAACCAGTTTCCCCATGCCAATGCGCTGACCGGCTGCAATAACTCGGTGATCGGCATGGCCTCAGACAAGAGCACGTGGCCGTGCTTCAACTACACGCTTTCGCCGCCAACCAACTGGCGCGAGGAGCTGGTGCGGATTGATCGCCAGCTCAATGACAAAGTTCAGGTGAACTTCCGTTTTATTCACGATGCGTGGGATACGCAGGTGCAGACGCCGCAGTGGGGCAAAATCATCAACAGCTTCCCGACGGTGGAGAACAAGTTCACCGGCCCCGGCACCAATGTGATTCTGCGCTCGACGGCGGCGATCACACCGACGCTGCTGAACGAGATTGTGGTCAGCTACACAAATTCGACGATCAACCTGACGAACTTTGCGGGACCGGGAGCGAAGTTGAGTCGGCCGGCTGGCATCGATGCGCCTTGCAGCTACAACGACAAGAACAACAACCGCTATCTCCAATGCCCGATTGGAGCGATCTTCCAGAATGGCTTTGCGGGCAAGACGCCGGGCGTGGTGATCGGGGGGAGCAACAAGGCCTATGGCGGGGCGGGATTTGCGGCTGATGAGGGGTACATGCCATGGGAGCATTCGAACCCGGTCTACATGATCGGGGACAACGTGACCAAGGTCATCAAGACGCATAATGTCCAGGCCGGTGTGCAGGCGGTGCTCTCGCAGCGCAACCAGACCAATGGCGCAATTGGCGCGGCTTCGGGGGAGACGCAGGGGATTCTGACGTTCAACAGCCAGCGATCCTTTCACACGACGGGTAACTCGTTTGCTGACATGCTCTATTACTCCGGTGGGGGCAAGACCAATATCGACTACAACAATGCCGTTGCCAGCTTTGAGCAGGATTCGGCACAGGGTCGCTATCGGCAGCGGTTCTACACGATTGAACCCTACCTGCAGGACGATTGGGCGGTTACGCCGCACCTGACGATCAACGCCGGGGTTCGGCTGAGCCTGTTCAGCGTCTTCCATGAGGCTGGCAAGCAGTCGTACAACTGGGTGGCTTCGGCTTTTAACCGCTCTCTGGCCTCGTCGGCGACGGTAAATTCGTACACCGGCCAACTGACGGATACGCCCACGGGTACGCCGGTCGCGATTAACCTGGCGAATCCGGATGCACGGATCACGAACGGGCTGGTACGGTGCGGTGTCAACGGCGTGCCCGACGGCTGCATGACCAATGACAACTTTGTAAATCCAGCGCCGCGTGTTGGTTTTGCATGGGATACGTTTGGCAATGGCAAGACGAGCATCCGGGGTGGATACGGCATTTTCTTTGAGCACGGGACGGCGCAGGAGGCGAACTCTGGTTCGCTGGAGGGCGGCGCGCCGATGGTGCTGAACATGATTGAGAATAACCCTTACAACTACAACTGCATCGGCGGCTTTGGGGCACCGGATGGTTTGGCTGTTCCGGGCTGCCAGACGGGCGCATATCCGATCAATATCACCTCGATTCCGACCAAGGCCGTGTGGTCGAATGCGCAGCAGTGGAGCTTTAGCTGGCAGCAGGATCTGACTCATAACGTCGTTGGCACGTTTGCTTATGTGGGCAGCAAGGGGACACACCTGAGCCTGCAGCGGCAAATCAACCAGTTGAAGCCGGTTCCAGATGGGTTGAACCCCTATGGGAAGCATCAGCCGCTGATCCCGGGCATCTCGGTGGCGGGGGGAAATTTCCAGGGTGATTGCGCGAGTTTTTCCGGTTATGCCTTCCCCATTGGCATCGCGACGGGCTTTGGCAGGACGACGCCGATTACGGTGGAACAGCCAGCTGCTGTGAATATGAAAGCTGCCTGCTACGGTCAGCCAGGCACATCGCAAGGGTCCTTCCCAGACCCGAATACACTGCGCCAGTTCGCACCCGGATTCGGAAAAATCATCTCGCTTGAAAACGTCGGCGACTCTTCGTATCACGCCTTTCAGACGGCACTGCGGCGGACCTCTGCCAATCTGACGCTGGGCTTGACGTATACGTGGAGCCACTCGATTGACGATGCGTCCGATCGCTCGGACACAACGTTTGTGAACTCGTTCGATCTTCACTCAAACAAGGCCAGCTCTAACTTTGATCAGCGGCACCTGCTCAATGTGAGCTATCTGTATCCGATTTCATTTCTGCAGCCGATTCAGCAGATTTTCGACTGGTTGCCCAAGGACCCGACGAAGGGCTGGGAGGCGGCCAAGCCGGGCCTGCAGTTGGGCGACCTGGGGCACGTTCTGCTGGATCACTGGGAGCTTTCAGGGATCACGGTCTTCCAAAGCGGAACGCCCTTCAGCCTGGTGAATAACGGCAGCCCGACGGGTGTTTCTTCGCCAGACAATGCGGGCGTGGCTAACGGGGCGGGCTCGGGCTCGTTTCCGGATCTGATTGGCAACATTCACCATGCGCCGCCGGCGGGATCGGACAACGGGAACAGCTTTGGTCCGATTCTTCTGAATCCTGGGGCATTTGCTGCACCGCGCGGCCTGACGTTTGGATCGGCGGGCCGCAATTCACTGAACAACCCTCACCGGACCAATTTTGACTTCACGATGCTGAAGCACTGGGTGCCGAAGGAAGGAACCGAGATCGAGTTCCGGGCGGAGGCGTTTAATGTGTTCAACCACACGCAGTTCCGCATTTACGATCCGGTGCTTGGCAACCAGGCGCAGAACACGGTGAGCTGCTACGGCAGTGAGTCAGAAAGCTACTCGGCTGGCGCCGCAAGCTGCCTTTCGGGGAGCGGCCTGCTGCACCCCGTGGATGCGCACCGTCCGCGCACCATCCAATTTGGCTTGAAATATGCATTCTAAGCATCTCGCAATCATGGAGCACATACGCATGTTGAAACATTCTGCACTGGCACTGGCCCCGGCGGCGCTCACAATGGCGCTTCTGGTGGCCGGTTGCAGTTCCTCTAAAGTCGCGACCACTCCCGTGATTCCCGTGACCCCCAAGCCAAGCGTAGTGAACAGCTATGTTGGCACACAAAACGTGAGCAATGTGGGAGCCACAAGCCTGGGTGGCGTGTGGGGACTGACGTTGAATGACGCGTTACATGAGTTTTCAGCCGAAGACTACTCGAACATTCCCAGCTTGAATTTTGGCACCCCGATCACCGGTACGACGCAGGCGGCAGGAGCCTTTGTGACGGTGGTGCCGGGGAATGCGGGCGGCGCGCTGACCAATGGACTGGCGCTCAGCGTTGCTGGCGAGGCGGCGATGATCCGACCCGGCTATAACGGGGAAGCTCCCGTGGTGTTGGCGGGGCAGACCAGCTGCCTGGGGGTGAAACCGGCAACCCAGTTTCTTTTTGTGAGCCTGCCGAATGTGAATTGGCTGGCCCCTTACAATCCCGCTTATGGCACGGTGAAGGCGCTTTCTGCGGGGTCTTCGTGGACGTTTGGCGGAGCGCAACAGTACCTGCTTAGCGGTGCCGGTGCTGCCACGTTGAATATTCCGCAGGGAACCTGCCAGCAGGCGCAGGAGGGCTATGTGATTTCGGTTCCTCCTACGGGCGCGACCGGCGGGGCCACCTGGACTTTTGGCATCGGACCGTCGGGCTACTTTGTGGGCGACCTTGGCAGCGGCAACCCGAGCGCGCCTGGACCATCGGGGCTGGTGGGGGTGATCGAGCCAAGCGCTCCGGTTGCTACGGCCGAACTAACCGGCTCAAAGTTCCTGGGGTTCTACTATGAGCCGCTGGCCGGGAACCTGGGGCTTCCCGTGACCCAGCCGGTTGCGTTTGGCCAGGGTGCGCATACGGCGACGAGCATCGTGGGTGGGGTATTTGCGACCGATGATCCGAGTACAACGCCCAATGCTGATACCTTGATCGATTTAGGGACTGAGGATGGCTCGACGAACGGCCTTTATCGGAACGCGACGGTGGTTGTGCCCGATCCGAACGGTGTGTGCCTGGGTGCAGCGGTGACGACGACACCGTCTGGAGATGTGGGGTGCATCCTCAAGGCGAGTGCGGTGGTGGGTCATGCGAATGGACGGTTCTCGGTCTTTCTGATTAGCTGGGACACGACCAATGCAACGCCGCTGGGCATCTATCTTTACGGGCAGTAGGCCACTGAAGTGAGTTGTTCGTGCATCTGAAGTACAGAATGGAAAGCGGCGTCTGGGCAGAATATGCTCGACGCCGCTTTTGATGTTTAGAGCGTGTGGTTGGAAGGCAAGACACCGGTGCCTGAGAGAGGACAAAGCGTCCAAGCGGTGATCGCGCCCCCTCTACCTGGTGAGCTGCACTATTTAGCGGCGCATGCCCAGTTGGTGGCAGTGGTGGAGTCGCCAGTTCCCTTGTACTTTGCGATGAGTGGGTAGGCGCAGAGTGGGCGGGTGATTTGAACTGTCCCAAGCACTGTATCGTTCACCGTTCCGGATGTGATGATTGCCTGTGGCGGGATGCGTTTTTCGACCCAGGTCTCCAGAGCCTTGTAGATGCTGTGCTGGGCGTCATTTCCGACAACATTGGCAGCGGGTCCGCCTGCGCCGAAGTTGGTCGGTCCAGGTCCGCCCCAGCAATGCTGCATGCCGGGAACCATGTAGAGGCGGACGGTGCTGTTGGTTGATGAAGCACCGAGGGTGGTCACGACGCTGTTGTAGTAATTGATGGTGCTTTGCGCAGAGATTGCTGGGTCGTCCCAACCCTGGTACAGGATCAGCCTGTGGCCTTTGGACGCGAAGACTGAAAGGTTAGGCGTATTGGCATCGAGAACGGCTCCTGTCTGGGCGATTGCGTCTTTCAGGCCTTGATCGAGGGTGAAGGTCTTGAAATCCCAATTTGGATTTTGATAGACCATGTCTTTGAAGAAGCCCTGAATATAGGAAAACATGCCGCTCTTGCCGGGCGCGGAGCCGGTTATCCAACTGGACCATCCATTGATTCCATCTTCGCCGCCGGGAGGCAGTCCAGGAAAGACAAGCAGATTGTTGGCATCGAATGCGCTGGCGTAGAGCCGGGACATGGTTGCCACTTCTGCCTGGGTGAGGCATTGGTCAGTCTCGGCTCCGTGACAGAGCATGACGGCCGGGTTGAATTTGCACTGGCTGGGATCGTTAAGATACCCGGTCGTGACACCCTGATTGCATGCCGCCAAAACGGCCGAAGTGATGGCGGGAATCTTGCTCGCCGAGATGTAACTGGAGGGATTGATGAGCAAGGCCTGAGCATCGATGGCGCCCTTGCTCATCAGATGTGTCCAGTTATTTGCCGGGTCACCGGCGAGGATGCCGTCGTAGTCGAGTGGGTAGCGTTGAGCCTCCATGAGAGCCTCGCGGCCACCGTCAGAGCAGGCTGCAAAGTAGGAATAGTGCGGCGCGAGGCCGTAGAAATCAAGGACAACAGCCTTGCTGGAAATCGACATCTCATGCACGGCCCGGTAGCCAAAGTCTATGATCTTTTGCGGGTGCCCCAAAGCCCAGGAGGCATCGGAGACCGTTCCGGTGTGCCCGGTATCGGTCGCAGCTGTGGCATATCCGTAGAGCACGGCATTTGCCATTCCTGTGTAATCAATCCAGCCAGCAAAGCCGCCGTTGCCACGACCGAGGAATCTGCCAGTCCATCCGGTGACGGGGAGCCAGACTTCAATCATGATTTGAGAATCTGCGGATGGCTGCGCCTGTACGATCACGCGGCAAAACGCGGGCAATTGCTTGAAGATGGGACTGGAGACCTGGGTAGTGGAGAACGTACCGGCCGGGATGACCTGTGCTGACAATACATGGGAGTGTGGCAGGCTCAGGTTAGTGATGCTCGTGCAAGAGGCTTGAGCGGAAGAGGAATGCGGTAAAAAAGCGGCCAGAAAGAGCAGGCACACAAATCCTGACCACGCGTGCTGGGAACTTCGCAATCGTTCACGCTCACTATTCTTTGTATTAAGAGACTCTAACCAGATTACGGACCGCGGTTGAATGCCTGGTTAACATGACCAAAGTTTGTGAAATTGATGTTGTTTTTGCGAACGTGCGGGCTGTCATTGGAGCATCCCAGGCGGCGAAGTTTCCCTGTCAAGGCTGGCGCAGGTCTTCGGCTCTTCGTTGCGACGGCAACGGCGGAATTGATAGACTCGGGGGAGTTGATGCAGAGGTCTTCCCTTTTCAGCATCTGCGGTGGTCCGCCAAACATCTGAGTACGGAGATAGATTAGTCTCTGATTTGCCGTTTGCAACTCAGCCGCAATTCAGCTTCAAACGTGCCCTGGCAGGACGGCGGGGTGTGCGCTTGAACCGGCGATCCGTGCGGTTCAAACCACGAAACGAGGTCATTGATGTCGGGAACTCCTGTTGAGGTTCATTCCGGGGAAGTGTCTGCGGGCGTGACGCGGACTCTCCGCACCAACCATCTACGGCTGCTGGAGGCCGAGAGCATTCACATTTTGCGGGAAGTGGCGTCGGAGTTTGAGCGCCCGGTGATGCTGTATTCGGTTGGCAAGGATTCTTCTGTGATGTTGCGGTTGGCGCAGAAGGCATTCTTTCCTGCGCCGATTCCCTTCCCTCTGATGCATATCGATACCGGTTTCAAGTTTGCCGAGATGATTGCGTTTCGCGACTGGATGGCAAAGGAAGTGGGGGCAGAGCTGCTGGTATGGCGCAATGAACCGGCGATTGCTGCGGGCACCAATCCGATTGCGCTCGATACGAAGCGGTGCTGCGGATTGCTGAAGACCCAGGCACTGCTCGATGGCCTCAAGCACTACGGTTTTGATGCGGCCTTTGGCGGGGCGCGGCGCGATGAAGAAAAGTCACGCGCCAAGGAGCGGATTTATTCCTTCCGCGACGGCGCAGGGCAGTGGGACCCCAAGAATCAGCGACCTGAGCTTTGGAATCTCTACAACGCGCGGGTCCATCCGGGCGAAAGCATTCGGGTCTTCCCGCTGTCGAACTGGACAGAGATGGACGTGTGGCAGTACATCCACCAGGAGAATATCCCGGTGGTTGATCTGTATTTTGCCAAGGAGCGCCCGATGTACGTCCGTGGGGAGACGCTGCTGCCGGTGGAGCAGGCCTTTGTGGCGTGGCCGGGCGAAAAGCCGCAGATGGTCAAGTCGCGGCTGCGATCGCTCGGATGCAGCCCCTGCACGGGAGCGATTCGCTCCGATGCCGATTCCATTCCGGGAATCATTGCGGAGATGTTGTCGTTCCGTTCCTCGGAGCGTGCCAACCGCGTCATCGATCACGATCAGGAAGGGTCGATGGAGCTGAAGAAGCGGGAGGGTTACTTCTAGATGAGCGAGATTGCGGCAGTGCAGGAAACAACATTTTCGATACAAGGGTTTCTCGCCGAAGAGGGCCGGAAGGACCTGCTGCGCTTTTCAACAGCCGGCAGCGTAGACGATGGGAAATCCACGCTGATTGGCCGCCTGCTGTACGACACGCAGAGCGTTTATGAAGACCAGGTCAAGTCGATTGAAGGCAAGGGGACCACGCTGCCGGGGCAGATTGATTTTGCACTGCTGACGGACGGCCTGCGCGCCGAGCGGGAGCAGGGCATCACCATTGACGTGGCCTATCGCTACTTTGCGACGGATAAGCGGAAGTTCATCATTGCGGATACGCCGGGCCATGAGCAGTACACGCGCAACATGGCGACCGGCGCCTCCACGGCGGACGCGACGGTGGTGCTGATTGACGCGAGCAAGGGCGTGCTGATTCAGTCTCGCCGCCATGCCTTCATCGCTTCGCTGCTGCGGGTGCGCCATGTGCTGGTCGCGGTGAACAAGATGGACCTGATCGGCTACGACGAGGCGAAGTTCCGCGCGATCGAGAGCGACTTTCGCGCGCTGTTGAGCCAGATTGCCGCCGACACCGGCAGCCCGGTCACTCCCCACTTTATCCCTGTCAGCGCGTTGCTGGGCGACAACATTGTGCATCGCTCGAGCGCGATGAGCTGGTACAGCGGGCCTTCGCTGCTGGAGTTGCTTGAATCCGTGCCAGCGGCTGTGAATTCAGAAAAAGAGCCGTTCCGCTTTCCGGTGCAGCGCGTGTTGCGGCCAGATAGTACGTTTCGCGGATTTGCAGGGCAGATCGCTTCGGGGACGGTTCGCCCTGGAGACACGATTGTCGCGCTGCCCTCTGGCCGCAGCGCCCAGGTGGATCGCATAGTCACCTATGACGGCGACCTGGCGGAGGCGCAGGCACCCCTTTCGGTGACGCTGGTGTTGAAGACCGAGGTGGACATCAGCCGGGGCGACCTGATCGCCTCTGCCGAGAATGCCGGGACGATAGCCGGGGGCTGCAAGGCGCACCTGGTCTGGATGGACCAGCAGCCGCTGCAGTTGCATCGCCGCTACCTGCTGAAGCACACCAGCCAGACGGTTCCCGCCTACGTGACGGCGGTGGACTATCGCACCGAGATTGGCACGCTGGAGCACAAGCGCGCGCATACGCTTGAAATCAACGGCATTGGCGTGGTGTCGATTCAACTGCCACGCCCGATTGTTCTGGACAAATACAGCGAGAATCGGGCAACCGGCGCATTTATCCTGATTGACCCGGCGACCAACAGCACGGTCGCAGCCGGCATGGTGCGTGAGGTGGCAGGACGCGATTCGCTGGTTGGGACATCCTCGGCTGCCGCGTCGGGTCCGGTCACGGGTGAGGAACGCCTGCGCCGTTGGGGACATCAGGGCGGGGAGTTGCAACTTGCCGGTTCCGTGGAGTTGATTGACATGGTGGAGCGGGCACTGTTTGCGATGGGCGCGGTCACGGTGCGGGTGCCTGCATTGGCAGACGCTGTGAGGATTTCGCAGTTGGCCGCGGCGGGTCTGCTTGCGCTGGTGGTCGCACCCAGCAACGAAGGATTTCTGAAAGCGCGTGTGGGTGATGCCGAGATTGTCGTTGAGGCAGAAGATGCCACGGCGGTCACCGCGGTGCTCGAACTTCTGGAAGAGAACGGCGTGCTGGCATCCCACAAGGAAGAAGGAAGCGAGTACTCCATATGACGACTGCGACGATCACAGAAGAGGTAACAGCCAAGCTGGATGCGGTGCGGGCGACGCTGGCGCAGGCACTGCAAGGACAGCACCGAGCCTGCCTGACCAACAGCTTTCAGGCCGAAGACATGCTGCTGACCCGGCTGGCGCAGGAGCTTGATCCAAATATTCCAATTCTTTTTCTGGATACTGGCTATCACTTTGCCGAGACATACGCCTATCGCGACAAGATGGCGGCGGCGTGGAAGATGAACCTGACCAACCTGCTGCCGGAGAAGACCGTCGCCGAGCAGGAGGCACAGTTTGGCTTGCTCTATCAATCGGCCCCCGACCAGTGCTGCAAGATGCGCAAAGTGGAGCCGCTTTTCAAGGCTGTCGCCGGCTACGAAGTGTGGCTGACGGGGCTGCGCCGGGAACAGGCCAAGAGCCGCGCGGCACTGGAAGAGTCGGCGATGTTTACGCTGCCGGGGGGCCAGCAGGTGCTCAAGCTGGCTCCGCTGACGGAGTGGACGACGCGCGATGTGTGGTATGCCTGCGAGCAGTTGGGGATTGAGCGGTTGCCGTTGTACGACCAGGGCTATGCATCGATTGGCTGCGAGCCTTGCACTTCGATTCCGACTGACCCGAATGATCCACGATCGGGCCGTTGGGCAGGGCGCAAGGTGGAGTGTGGCATTCACATTGAGGCCGCCCCGGCACAGCAGTAGCGTCAACGGCGCTTGAGGGCTTCGAGTTCGTCCAACGTACGGGGCCAGTCGGATTTGAGCAGGCGCGAGAGGCTGCGGTCGGCGAGCAGCTTGCCGCCTGTCTGGCAGCGCGGGCAGTAGTCGGTTTCATTATCTGCGTAGCGAATGCGCTGAATCGGAGTGCCGCAGCGCGGGCAGGGCTGGCCAAAGCGGCCGTGCGCGGCCATTTCTGGCCGAAATGCGGTGACTTTCTCGGGGAAAGCCTTATTCGCCTCGGCTCCCAGCCGATCTATCCAGAGCTGCAGGGTGGCGCGGGTTGCGGCAAAGAGGCGCTCCCACTCCGTCTCTGACAGCTTGTGGGTCAGGGTGATCGGCGAGAGCTGCGCGGCATGCAGGATTTCGTCGGAGTAGGCGTTGCCGATACCGCTGACAATGCGCGGGTCAGTCAGGGCTCGTTTGAGGGTGCGATTTTCAGCCGATAGCGCAGCGCGAAATCCTGAGATGTCCGTATCAAACACTTCGATACCGCCCGGATTCATGAGGTGCAGCGCTTCGGTGCCCGCGACGACATGCAGCGAAGCGCGCCGCTTGGAGCCCGCCTCGGTCAGCAACAGCGATCCGCTGTGAAAATCAAAGGCAGCCAGGTTGTTGCGGCCACCGAGTTTGGCTGAGGGCGGCCGCCAGTGCAAGCGGCCGGCGATCATCAGGTGAACTACCAGCCATAAATCCCCTTCTATGCCGAGGGCGATGCGCTTGCCCAGGCGCTCGATAGCGAGTACCTGCTTGCCCTCTGCCGCGGAGACGGGCGGTTGCGCGGTGCGCAGGAGCAACGGGCTGACGATGCGAATTCCCTGAAGAGTCTGGCCAATGATGCGCGGTTGCAGTGCGGAGATATAGGCGGTGATGTCGGGCAACTCGGGCATGGAAAGAAGCTTGCCGCTTTTGCGCCGCAAATGCAAGGGGGAACAGGAGGGGAGCAGCCCGGCGCTGGGCTAGTTCTGGACAACGTTTCCTGCGGACGTTGTACATTGGACTGGCGAGGTTTTGAGCACATAATGAAGGCTTTGCTTTTATCTGAATACAGCCATCTTGAAGTCGCGGAGCTGCCGCAGCCGGTTGCAGGCGCGGGCGAAGTGCTGGTGCAGGTGGCGGCGTGCGGCATCTGCGGCAGCGATGTGCATGGCTACGACGGGTCGTCGGGCAGGCGGATTCCGCCGCTGGTGATGGGCCACGAGGCAGCGGGCGTCATTGCTGCGGTGGGTGAGGGTGTGACGCGCTTTGCCGTGGGCGACCGGGTCACGTTTGATTCGACGGTCTACTGCGGGGCCTGTTCGTATTGCGTGAGCGGGCAGATCAATCTATGCGACAACCGCCAGGTGGTGGGCGTTTCGTGTACTGAATTTCGCAGGGCGGGGGCGTTTGCCGAGTACGTCACCGTGCCGGAGCGGATTGTCTACAAGCTGCCTGCTGACTTTTCGTTTGCCGAAGCAGCGATGCTTGAGGCGGTCGCTGTGGCGATGCATGGCGTGGCCGTCTCTGACCTGAAGGGCGGCGAAACGGCGCTGGTGATTGGCGCAGGCATGATCGGGCTGCTGGCTTTGCAGGCGGCGCGGGCGGCGGGATGTTCGCTGGTGCTGGTGGCTGATGTCGACGCGACTCGGCTGAACCTCGCAACGGAGGCGGGTGCGGACACGACGATACTGGCGTCGGGCGCGGCGATGGTGGCGGAGGTGCTGCGGTTGACGGGGGGGCGCGGCGTAGACCTGGTGCTTGAGGCAGTGGGTCGCGATGAGACGGTTTCTGCTGCTGTAGACGCGGTGCGCAAGGGCGGCACGGTGACGCTGATTGGCAACATCACGCCGCAGGTGACGCTGCCGCTGCAAAAGGTGGTTTCACGGCAGATTCGGTTGCAGGGTTCGTGCGCTTCGAGTGGTGAATATCCTGAGGCAATTGAACTTGTGGCTGCGGGCAAGATTCGGGTTTCGCCGCTGATTACGGCGATTGCGCCGCTGAGCGACGGGGCAAGCTGGTTTGCCCGGCTCCATGCCCGGGAGCCGAATCTGATGAAGATTGTGATCGATCCTCGCCTTGGAGTTGGAGGCCTGAGCCAGTGATCAATCCACTTTTTGATTTGACCGGGCAGACGGCGCTGGTGACCGGGGCGAGCCGGGGCCTGGGGCAATATTTTGGCCGGGCGCTGGCAAATGCGGGCGCGGACTTGATTGTGACCAGCCGCAGGATCTCGGATCTGACTGGATTTGTCGCGGAGATTGAGGCGTTGGGTCGCAAAGCGCTGCCGCTGGAGCTGGACGTGCGCGACCAGGCGAGCATTGTGCGATTTGGCGAGGCGGTCGAGGCGCAGTGCGAGCAGGTGCATATTCTCGTGAACAACGCGGGATGCAACGTGCGCAAGCCTGCGCTCGACGTGAGCTGGGATGATTGGAACCTGGTGCTTGACACCAACCTGCGCGGCGCGTTCTTTGTTGCCCAGCAGATTGCGCGCGGCATGGTGCGCCACCAGTATGGCCGCATCATCAATATCGGCTCTGTGACCAGCGTGGCTGGTTTTGCGGGATTGGGACCGTATTGCGCCAGTCGCGGAGGCATCAAGCAGCTTACGATGAGCCTGGCGGACGACTGGGGCAAATTTGGCATTACGGTCAATTGCCTGGCGCCGGGCTGGTTCAAAACCGAGCAGAACAAGGTGCTGTACGAGGACAAGGAGTGGGTGGAGTACCTGATGGATCGCATCCCGCTGAAGCGCCACGGCGAGCCGCATGACCTGGATGGCGCGGTGGTCTTTCTCGCCTCGGAGAGCAGCCGCTACGTTACGGGGCAGACGCTGCTGGTGGATGGGGGCGTTTCAACAGGGGCCACGCGGGCTACGACACGAGCGAAGGCTTGATCTAGAGAATTCAAGGCTGGAGAGCAGAGATGAAGAAGGGTTTCTTTGGATTTACCGCGATAGCAGCTTTGCTGCTGTTTTCGGCGGGCGCAGAAAGCAAAGTGGCAAACGACAAGCTGCGCATTTACTTCGTTGACGTTGAGGGCGGTCAATCGACGCTGTTTGTTACGCCGGCGGGCGAGTCGCTGCTGATTGATACGGGCTGGCCGGGGAACGAGTTTCGCGATGCAGACCGGATTGTTGCGGCGGCCAAAGCAGCGGGCCTGAAGCGGATTGATTATGTGCTGATTACGCACTTTCACATGGATCACGTCGGCGGAGTACCGCAGCTTGCCGCGCGATTTCCCATCGGCACCTTCATCGACCACGGGACAAATCGCGAACCTGATGACACCTATACCGTGAAGGGTTACGAAGCCTATCAACAGCTGCTGGCGAGCGGAAAATACAAGCATCTGACAATGAAGCCAGGCGATACACTGCCCATCAAAGGCATGGCGGCGACGGTGATCAGCGCTGATGGCAAGGTGATTGACAAGCCGCTCGCGGGTGGTGGCGAGGCAAATTCGTTTTGCAAAGCATCTGAAGTGAGGCCGGCGGACCAGACCGAAAATGCGCGCTCACTGGGCATTGAAATCAATTTTGGGAAGCTGCGGCTGCTCGACCTGGGCGACCTGACGTGGGACAAGGAGCGCGACCTGATGTGCCCGGCAAACAAGCTGGGGAAGATGGATGTCTACATCGTTTCGCATCATGGCTGGGAGCAGAGCTCGAGCCCTGCACTGGTCGATGCGATTCACGCGCGGGTAGCCATCATGGATAATGGCGCGAAAAAGGGCGGATCAACGCCGATTCTAAAGACGATCAAGGCTGCGCCGGGGCTCGAAGCGCTCTGGCAGGTTCACTTCTCTGACGAGGGCGGGCCGGGCAACAACACCAGCGAAGAGCTGATTGCGAATCCTCAGGGCACCGACGCCGGGCACCGTTTGGAACTGGTGGCGGCGAAGGATGGCAGCTTTGACGTGACGAATGAGCGGACTGGACTCGTCCGCCATTACGCAGCTCAATAGTAGCTCAGGCCGCTTCTGGAAACATCGGCTCGATTTTGCCCAGCAGGAAAATGTAACTGAGGATACCGACGGCGAGGTAAGCAGCTGAAATGCCAAAGGCCCAGGCGAAGGAGTGCAGCGACTGCACGACGTAGCCGGTGATGATGGAGGCAGCGATGCCGGAGACCTGGTTGGAGAAGTTGATGATACCGCCAACGCTTCCTACCGAGCTGCGCGGGGCGATGAGCGACGGCATCGACCAGCCGACTGCGGATGCCGCTGACAGGCCGCCGATCGACAGGCTAATCCAGAGCAGCGCAGGCAGAGCACTGTGGACGCTTGCCGCACCGAGGATACCCAGGCCGCAGGTCGTGCCTCCCACGAGAATCGTCTTGCGAACACGGCTTGCATTCCATCCGCGCTGGATGAGCGCATCTGCCAGCAGGCCTCCGATAGCGAGATCGGCAACCGTGGCTATCAACCAGGGAAAGCTGGTGTAGAGGAATGAATGTGTGAGATCGAGGTGGAGCGCCATGGAGAGATAGCCCGGCAGCCAGTAGAGCAGCATATAGAAGACGTAGTTATAGCCGCCAAAGCCGAGCACCATCCCCAGCACTTTGCGCTGGCGCAGCAGGGTCCAGATAGAAAGGGGCGGCTCTTCTGGCTCGGGAATCATTGCAGCCGGACGGCCCTGCTCGATGTGATTGCGTTCCGCCGGGGTGAGCAGGCCATCCTCTTTGGGGTCGCGGTAGACGCGGCTGAAGAGCAGGAAGTAGAGGACGCTGATCACCCCCGTCGCTGCAAAGCTCCATCGCCAGCCGATCCTGAGCAGCAGCATTCCAATCAGCGGAACGCCGACGGCCGGTGCAAATTTGGCGGCGGAGTCGAACAGGGCGGTGGCGAAGCTGCGTTCCTGCGGTGGAAACCAGAGCCCGACGGCCTTTGCACTCGAAGGGAAGATAGGCGCTTCGCCAATGCCCAGCAGCAGGCGAGCACCAAACAGGCCATTGACGCTGGTGGCGATGGCGGCGGCGAAGGAGGCGACGCTCCAAAGAAAAGTGCTGATGCGGCCCACGCGCCGGATTCCGAACTTGTCGAGGACTACCCCGATGGGCAACTGGCAGAGGGCGTACGTCCAGTTGTAGGCGCTGGAAAGATAGCCGAAAGTGATGCTTGAGATGCCAAAGGTGGTGTACAGCGCGGCCTGCGAGACGGAGAGGTTTACCCGGTCAAAGTAGTTGACCAGTACGCCAAGGCCAAGAAGGCAGGCGATACGCCATCGTCGGCGAGGGATTCTATTTTCTGATTCGAAGGGCATGGGGAAGGTTGATCACCAACGGGAAGCGACCATCCCATCCTACACAAGCTTTTACAAAGGACGCGCGCTGGCTCGTTTCAGGCTGCGCCGAGGGCGGTACGCATCGGGCTTAGAAGGGATGAGAGCTGTGCCCGGCCGCGGTTGGTGCGAGATTTGACGGTACCCTCTGGAATGCGAAGGCGATGCGCGATTTCCTGATTGTCCATTTCGTAAAGGAAGCGCATGGTCACGACATCCCGCATTTCGGGGGCGATCTTTTTGACGGCCTCTGAAACGATGGTTGTTACTTCTTTTGTGACGGCTGCTTCATGAGGAGTGGGGCGCTGGTCAGGGATGCGCTGGGCGATGGTGGTTGCCATGGATTCCGAGCGGTCCCAGCCCTCGTCCATTGAATCAGTGCGGCGCAACTGACCATCGCGGCGATAGCGATCGACGCGCTGATTGCGGGTCACGGTGGCGATCCAGCCCTTGAGCTCACCGCGCGCCGGGTCGTAGCTGCCTAGATTCATCCAGATTTTGAGGAACGTATCCTGCATCAGGTCTTCGGCATCCTGCGAGGAGCCGCAAAAGAGATAGCAGATGCTGTAGACGAGTCCGCGATACTCCTCGACGAGGTTGGTCCAGGCACCGTTGTCTCCGTTTAAACAGAGCTGCACCATGTGGGCACGTTCTGTAGTCATCGCAGATCTCCCTGTCTGAATTTGGCCGCTCGTTCCCTGGAAACTCTGGGTAAACTGCACACCCTGTATTTGGAATTTCGGTAGAGCAGCAGTGGTCTATATGTATGACACCATCCATGAAGTTGGAGTGCAGTCATAAAACGTCACGAATCGTAAAGAAGTGTCAACGGTTTGATTCGCAAGTGTTACAAATCATTACCGCGCGGCGGCTGCGGTTGGAGTAAAACCAGAGTTGTAGTCTAGTTTGGATAAAGTCCGGGCTGGAGAAGCAGTGCCGTGAGGGCAATTGTGGAGCCAGTTTTACTCATCGACGACGATACCGAGTTGTGTTTGATGCTCAAGGACTACCTTGGGCGTCACGGTTTTGTCGTCACCACGGAGCATCACGGCGAACTGGGCCTGCATCGCGCACTTGCAGGGGAGTATTCCATCGTTCTGCTGGACGTGATGCTGCCCAGGATCGATGGATTTGAAGTGCTGCGAAGGCTGCGCACCAGTTCGCAGGTAAGCGTGCTGCTGCTGACGGCGCGTGGGGAAGACATTGACCGCATTGTGGGCCTCGAAATTGGTGCCGATGACTATCTTCCCAAGCCCTTCAATCCGCGCGAACTTCTGGCCCGCATCCGGGCGATTTTACGGCGCACCTCGGCTTCAAGGCCTGCGCGGGCCGGCATCAAGCATCTTTCGGTCGCGGGCATCGAGCTGGATAGCGGTGCCCGGACGGCCATTTCGCTTGGGGTGGAGCTGGACCTGACCAACGTCGAGTTTGAATTGCTGGGCGCGCTGATGGAGGCACCGGGACAGATTCTCACCCGGGAGCACCTGACCGAGGTGGTGCTGGATCGCCGATTTAACCCCTTTGACCGCAGCCTGGACATGCACATCAGCCGCTTGCGCCGCAAACTGGATGACGCCGCCCAGCTGGGTGACCAGATCAAGACGATTCGCTCTGTCGGCTACCAGTTGGCGCTGCCCGTCGCAGGCGCATCTGGCAACGCGCAAAACTTGTCGACATCCTATAGTCGAGAAAGCTGAAGGATATGCGGAGCACATTTACCAAGATTTTTCTTTCCTTCTGGCTTACGGAATTCCTGATCATCGTTTGCACGATATTCATCCTGTCTCGACAGTTTGAGGCGAATGCGGTGGTCTATAACTCCTTGTTCGCCATGCTTCAATCGAACGCGCGGCTTTCGCTTGAGGCTTACGAGAAAGGTGGCTGCGCGGCGCTGAACAGCGTTCCTTCGACGTTTTATATCGATAAGCAGACCGCAAGTGATCAGCCGGCAATTCTTTTTGATCCGGCGGGCAAGCCGCTCTGCCAGCAGGTTGACCTGGCCCCGTATGAAATTGCGATCGGAAAGATTCAAAAGGAAGGGTACTTCCTTGGAGAGAAGCGTGGCCCCGGATACATTGAAGGGCTGGAGATCAAGGACCCGCAAGGGCAGAAGTTCGGCTATATCATTCGGGGAACCTATCCAACGAAAGTCTACATTCCCTATCGAGAGATGTTACCCCGGCTCCTGATTGGAGTGATCGTTTCATTTTTAGTGACATTTGGGATCACCATGCTGATAACGCGGCCGATTGGATCGCTTCGTAATGCGGCGCGGCAGTTGGCTGCTGGAAATCTGCGGGCGCGTGTGCAGTGGCCGAGGGGCCGAAAGCCTTCCAACAGCGGTGACGAACTCTGGGGTTTGGTTTTTGACTTCAACAATATGGCGGAGCGCCTGGAGTCACTGGTCGATGCGCAGATACTGCTGCTGCGCGATGTATCGCATGAACTGCGTTCTCCGCTGGCCCGCCTGAGTGTGGCTCTGGAGTTGGCTCGGGAGGAGGCGCAGCCCGGCATGGAAGTGCAATTAGACCGCATTGAGCGCGAAACCGGACGCCTGAACTCGTTGATCGGCCAGTTGCTGAGCCTTTCGCATCTTGAATCGACAACGCGGCTGCCGGATAGCCAGCAGATATCACTGAGCAGTGTGGTGAGTAACCTGCTGCCCGATATGGACTATGAGGCAAAGCAGCGCAACTGCAGCGTTCGATTCAACGGCGATGAAAGAATCCTCCGCCACGATGCAGTGCTTGGGAATCCTGAGCTGCTCAGCCGTGCGATCGAGAATGTAATCAGGAACGCGATCGCCTATACGGCCGAGGGCACTGAGGTTGCGATTCATATTTCGGAAGAGACTCGCGCCGGGAATCATTGGATGGTGCTGGCAGTCACAGACCACGGTCAAGGGGTTCCGGATGCTGCGTTGAAGTCGATTTTCAGGCCCTTTTATCGACTCGACCTTTCCCGGCAGAGATCGACCGGGGGCTACGGCGTTGGCCTGGCTATTACAGACAGGGCGGTTCGGCTGCACGGTGGCTCGGTGACCGCGAGAAACGCTGCTGATTGCGGGTTGATTGTGGAATTGAGATTGCCGGCAATGGATGACGCAGCCAGCCCCCGCCAAGTCTAGAGCATTTTCGGGAATACTGTGAAGCGTCCAGCTTTCGCGAGGATGGATTTTTCTTGATGAAAAATCCAGTCAGCGGTGCGGCCTCCCTGTATACCATTCCTGAAAATGCTTTAAAGCGTGATCAGGTAGCCCGAACAGGAATGGTGAAAAGGGAAACCACCATTCCTGAAGCATGCCCGGCCCAAAGGGCTTAATTGATCACATAAGTCCAGTTGAGGACGTTTTGGATGGCGGTCAAACCGCCTGTGCTGCCCGTGAATCCGACATACGCCGTGTTCTTACCCACAATCGCAGGAATGTTGATGGCCTGAGATGTCATGAATGTGGCGTTGGTGACCTTGTCTGTGATGGTGAGTGCAAGCGTGGTGCCGTCATACACCAGGTGGGCGTGCATGATATTGCCGCTGTGGAGGTCGATGCCGGAACCGGTCAAGTCAATTTCAGGCGCAGAGGGAGCGGCACCATTTGTATAGAAGCCCGTCGATCCGACGGTGGAGCCGCTGCTGCTGTACAGGTCAAACTTCACAGCCACACTTGTTGCGATCAGACCATATCCGAGGTAGCTCGCATTGCCTCCCACGGCGTACGGACCCTTCGATGCATTTTGGATTGCAAAAGTGAATCCATCTGCAACGGCAGAAGTGGCCTGGAAGTTGAAGTCGGTCGTGAATTTTTGCACATTGACTGGGGTAGAGTACCAGCCTGAGCGAGCTTCACCGGTACCACCATCCGTCAACTGCAGGGCCCCGCCGACGAGGGATGCACCGTTGTTTGTGCTGAGACCTGTGTTGATGAATCCTGTGGCGTAGTCGATGGTGGGCGTGGCTGTGCCAATCGTATACGAGGCGGTTGCGAGGGGGCTGGTCGAGAAGCCTGCTGCAATCGCAATTGCGTTGATGGTCTCAGTAGTTGTGACGCTGATCGGGCCGGAGTACACCGTCGAGGAGGATGTCGGGGTGCTGCCGTTTGTCGTGAAGTAAATAATTGCACCCGCCGTGGCGTCGCTGAGGGTAACCGACTGTGCGCTGCTGTAGGTTCCTGCAGGCACCGAGAAGGTAGGCATTGCAGCAGGAGGCGCGATGGTGTAGGCGGCTGAGGCGACCGAACTCGCGGAGAACCCCGTTGCGACCGCGATTGCGTTAATGGTTACGGACGTGTTCACGTTGATGGGTGTGGAGTAGACTGTCGATGCCGTAGTCGGAGTGCTGCCGTTGGTGGTGTAGTAGATGGTCGCACCCGCCACGCTATCGCTGAGCGAAACCGTCTGGGTGCTGCTGTACACCCCGGGAGCCACGGAGAAAGTCGGCGCAGCGGTTGCCTGTGAGATCGTAAACACAGCGGTGGTCATCGGGCTGGTGGCGTAGCCTGAGGCCTCGGCGATTGCCTTCAGAGTACCGCTGGCGCTGATGTTGATGGGCGCGGTGTAGAAGAACGACGCATTGGTTGGCGTAGTTCCGTCTACGGTGAAGTAGATTGTCGCGCCTGGCGTACTATCGCTCAGCGTAACGGCCTGGGTTCCGCTGAAGGTGCCGCCCGCTGGCGACATGATGGGCGCTGCCGCCTGCAGATTAATCGTATAGGCGGCTGAAGCGACCGCGCTGTTTGCGTAGCCTGGAGCAGTTGCGATGACGTTGATGGTTTCGGTGGCACCCACGTTGATTGGGCCTGCATAGATTGCTGAAGAAGTCGTCGGGATGCTGCCGTTGGTGGTGTAGTAAATGGTCGCGCCAGGAGTACTGTCGCCGAGGGATAACGACTGTGCGCCGGAGTAGGTTCCTGGCAGCAACGAAAAGCTGGGTGTTCCCGCAGGCCCATTGATGGTGTAGGTCGCAGTTGCGACCGTACTGCTGGGCAGGGTAGACGAACCTGCGATGGCCTGAAGAGTCTCGGACGCTGTAACGCTGATTGGCCCCGCGTAGACGGCAGAGGCAGTCGTGGGAGTGGAACCATCCGTCGTGTAATAGATCACCGCACCGGATGTAGCATCGCTGATCGTCACTGACTGAGCTGCGCCGTAGCTACCTGCCGCCGGGAAGAAGGTAGGTGAGGCTGTGACCGGCTGAATTGTATAGCTGGCTGAAACCACTTGACTGGGGGTAAATCCAGTTTGGATTGCCGCCACTTTGAGCGTTTCAGTAGCACTGACGGTAATCGGCCCCGTATATTTCGTTGCGATTGCCGAATTTGCAATTGGAGTGATGCCGTTGGTGGTGTACCAGAGGCCTGCGGTTGGAGAAGCGCAGGTGATGGTGACTGTCTGAGCGCCTGCATAGGTTCCACCGGGAAGGCTCAGGACGGGGTTGGCATCGATCAGCGTATAGGTTGCAGAGGTGATGTTACTGTTTGTCAATCCTGCTGCAACTGCAATCGCCTGAACGGTGTAGGAGTTTCCAATCGAAAGCGTGCCCTTATAAACATAAGACGAAGTCGTCGGAGTTGATCCGTTCAGGGTGTAGTAGACGGTGGCACCGGGGGTGGCGTCGGTGATTGTCAAAGTTTGAGCTGAATTGTAAACGCCGCTGGGCAGGAAGAAGGCGGGCGCTGCCGCCTGACTCGTCAGATTGATTGTGTACGAGGCTGATGAGATCGCACTGGCCGAGAATCCGGTGGCGACGGCGATGGCGCTGAGGGTCTCGGTCGTGCCGACGCTGATCGGGCCAGCGTAGACCGTAGAGGCGGTGGTCGGCGTGCTGCCGTTCGTTGTGTAGTAGATGGTCGCGCCGGCTGTGCTGTCGCTGATGGCGACCGACTGCGTGCTGGT